>CAYMKJ010000080.1:0-18935 GCA_964391025.1 uncultured Chromatiaceae bacterium | reverse complement strand
AGCAGCGCGTCGTAGCACCCGGCGGCTAGACGGCGGAGAACGCCGGCAGTGGGGGCCGGAGGGGCGGCAACAGGCTGATGGGGTGCAAACGACATGGGAAGCCAGAGGCAATAGTGTGGCGCTCCCTACGAGAATTGAACTCGTGTTTCAGCCTTGAGAGGGCCGCGTCCTAACCCCTAGACGAAGGGAGCATGGTGACTGTGCCGCCGGAGCGGGGCTGCTATTATAGTCGGCCTTGCCGTTGGCTCAAGCCGGAGCTCTTTTGACTCACCCCATCCTTACCGCGGATTCGCCCCGCATCATCCCGCGGTCCGAGCACCACATCTCCCGCGCGAACATTTCCCGGAATGCCCTCAAGGTCTTGTACCGGCTCAAGGACGGCGGGTATCAGGCGTTCATTGTCGGCGGCGGTGTGCGGGATCTGCTGCTCAACCGGCAGCCCAAGGACTTCGATATCGCCACGGACGCGAGCCCGGAGGAGGTCCGCGCCCTGTTCGGTAATGCGCGGATCATTGGCCGGCGCTTTCGTCTCGTGCACGTCCGGTTTCGGGACGAAATCGTGGAGGTCGCGACCTTTCGCGGCCTCGGCAATGAGGACCTGGAGAGTGAGGACCGGCAGATCCTGGATGCCGCCGGGCGCATTATCAAGGACAACTCCTTTGGTTCGATCGAAGAGGATGCCTGGCGTCGGGATTTCACCGTCAATGCGCTCTACTACAACATCGCCGATTTCTCGATCTGGGATTTCGTCGATGGCATGCGGGACATCGAAGCCCGCCGAATCAGGCTGATAGGCGATCCGGAAACGCGCTACCGTGAGGACCCCGTGCGCATGATCCGGGCCGTGCGGCTCGCGGCGAAGCTGGACCTGGAGATTCACCCGGACGCTGCAGCCCCCATGGCGCAGCTCGGTGGCCTGATTGATAGCGTGCCGCCGGCCCGCCTGTTCGATGAATTCCTCAAGGTCTTCGAAACGGGTCACGCACTGGAGGGTTACAGGCGTCTGCGCGAGCATCGGCTCTTCGAGCACCTTTTTCCGGCGACCGCCGTGTGGCTCGGTGGCGATGACCGTCGTAATCGCTTCATAGAACGGGCGCTTGCGAATACCGACCAGCGTGTCGCCGAGGGCCAGCCGGTGACACCCATGTTTCTCTTCGGCGTCTTCCTGTGGGGGCCGGTCCAGGAGCGCGCCAACGCCCTGCGTCGTACGGGCCAGCTATCGGAGGTGCAGTCCCTCATTGATGCGGGTCTCGAAGTTACGGATGAGCAGATCGAGCGCATCACACTCCCACGACGCTTCTCTGTCCCTATGCGCGAAATGCTCCAGCTGCAGCCGCGCTTCAACAGGCGTCAGGGGCGGCGCGCCGCAGTCTTGCTCCAGCACCGGCGATTTCGGGCGGCCTATGATTTGCTGGTGCTGCGCACGGAGCTCGGCGATGTGCCGGCAGAGCTGGCCGAGTGGTGGATGCGGGTTCAGACCCTGTCGCCGGATGACCAACACCGGGAGTTCAATGGCGGCCGTGGCGGTGGCCGCGACGCGCAGCGGCCGCGGCCCGCGGAACAGGCCATCTGAGCGTCACGAAAATGCCAGCCCGGAACTGGGTGCCCGCCTACGTGGGCGTCGGCAGCAATCTGGACGATCCGGAGCAGCAGGTGCAGGCGGCCCTGGAGGCTCTGGCCGGACTGCCCGACACGCGGCGTATAAGCCACTCGGCAACCCTGCGGAATGCAGCGCTCGGGCCACAGCCTCAGCCCGACTATGTCAACGCCGTGGCGGGACTGCTCACGCAGCTGGCGCCGGTCGAGTTGCTGGATGCGCTGCTGGCTATCGAACGCCGGCAGGGCAGGGATCGTAGCATCAGTGTCCGCTGGGGCCCCCGGCGCATTGACCTGGACCTTCTGGTGTATGGCGACGTCGTTATGGAGACCGAGCGTCTCGTAGTGCCGCATCCGGGCATCGCGAGCCGAAATTTTGTATTGTCCCCGCTGTTGGAGATCGCTCCGGCGTTACGCGTTCCCGGACTGGGTCCGGTCTGGCGTCTGGCCGTAGCCTTTAACCAACAAGAACAACAGGCCAGGTTAAACAGGGCCGAGCACAGCAACGTATGGGCAATTCCCGTTACATCGCCATCGAAGGCCCCATAGGGGTCGGCAAGACCAGTCTGGCGCGCCGTCTCGCGGATTCGCTGAACGGCGAGCTTCTGCTTGAGCAGCCGGAGGCCAACCCCTTTCTTGAGCGGTTTTACCGGGATCCCCGTGGCGCTTCGTTGCCCACCCAGCTCTTCTTCCTGTTTCAGCGGGTCCAGCAGATCGAACAGCTGCGGCAGAGTGACATCTTTGCCGAGACGCGCATTTCTGACTTCCTGATCAACAAGGACCGGCTGTTCGCCGAGATTAACCTGGACCAGGCGGAGCTCGCTCTCTACGACAAGGTGGCCGAGTCGCTGGCCTTCGAGGCGCCGGCGCCGGATCTGGTGGTCTACCTGCAGGCACCAGTCGATACGTTGCAGTTCCGGATTGCCCGCCGGGGCATCGACTTTGAGCAGCGCATCGGACGACGCTATCTGGAGCGGCTGACGGAGGCCTACGCCCGCTTTTTTCACGACTACGATGGAGCGCCGCTCCTGATCGTGAATGCGGCGGTGATCGACCCGGTCCATAATGACGCGCACTTCGGCCTGCTGCTTGATGAGATCGGACGGATTCGCAGCGGGCGGCATTTTTTCAACCCGGTGGCCTCGGCGTTCGCGTAAAAACCATGTACAAACAGCTGCAGCAGCGTGACCTACCGGAAGCACCGGTCAACATCTCGACCCTGCGCACCATGAAGATGGTGGGGGAACCGATTGCATGCCTTACGGCCTACGACGCCAGTTTTGCCCTGCTGGTGGACCGGGCGGGCGCCGACGTGGTGCTGGTGGGAGATTCCCTGGGCATGGTCATTCAAGGCCATGACACCACCGTGCCCGTCACGGTCCAGGACATCATCTACCACTCGCGCATTGTCCGGCGCGGACTTGGGCGGGCGTTCCTGATGGCTGATATGCCGTTCATGAGTTACACCACCCCGTCCCAGGCCCTCGACAATGCTGTCCGGCTGATGCAAGAGGGTGCTGCGATGATGGTCAAGCTGGAAGGTGGCGCCAGCCAGGTGAGGATCGTGGAGCATCTGGCCAGCCACGACATCCCCGTCTGCGCTCACCTGGGATTGCGGCCCCAGTCGGTCCACAAGATCGGCGGGTTCAAGGTCCAGGGCCGGGACCAGGCCCAGGCGGAGCAGATGCTCGAAGACGCGGTGGCGCTCGAACAGGCGGGCGCCGACATCCTGCTGCTGGAGTGCGTACCCAACGAGTTGGGCCAGGCCGTACGGGATGCCGTGACTGTGCCCGTGATCGGTATTGGCGCTGGCCCCGGCGTCGACGGCCAGATCCTGGTGCTGTACGACATGCTCGGCATCACGCAGGGGCGGCTGCCGCGGTTCGTGCGCAACTTCATCCAGGGCAGCGCCTCACCGCTCGAGGCCCTGCAGGCCTATGTGGCCGCCGTGAAGGACCGCAGTTATCCCGCTCCCGAGCACTGCTTTTCCTGACCTTGAAGACCGTCCGCACGATTGCCAGCCTGCGAGAAAACCTGCACGGCTGGCGCGAGTTCGACGAATCGGTCGCGCTGGTGCCCACCATGGGCAATCTCCACGCCGGGCACCTGAGCCTGGTGGAGATCGCCCATAAACAGGCGGACCGGGTCGTGGTCTCGATTTTCGTCAATCCAGCGCAGTTCGGCCCGGGCGAGGACTTCGCTGCTTATCCGCGCACCCTCGACAGTGATCGACGCCAGCTGGGGCGGGCGAAGGTGGACATCCTGTTCGCGCCGCCTGTTGAAGAGATCTATCCTCATCGCGAGTGTGCTGCCACGGTGGTCTCCGTTCCCGAACTCTCTGGCATCCTGTGCGGTGAGTTTCGCCCAGGCCACTTCGACGGCGTGGCGTCGGTCGTGACGAGGTTGTTCAATATCATTCAGCCGGACACTGCGGTGTTTGGCCAGAAGGACTACCAGCAACTCCTGGTAATCAGACGCCTGCAGGCAGACCTGCACTTGCCAGTGAAGATTGTGGCCGGGCCCACGGCAAGGGAGCCGGATGGCCTGGCGCTCAGTTCCCGCAATCAGTACCTGGACGCGGGCGGCCGTGCGCAGGCGCCGGGGCTGCATCGGACCCTTTCGACCTGCGCCCGTTTGCTGCGTCAGGGGGGGCGGAAATTCGCAGCGCTGGAGAATCGCGGTATGGCCGACCTCGTGGGCGCGGGTTTCCGGCCGGACTATTTCGCCATCCGTAACTCGGCTGATCTCAGTCCGCCAACCGTGACGAGCCGGAATCTGGTCGTGCTGGCCGCCGGTCACCTGGGCCGTGCCCGGCTGATCGACAATCTGCTCGTGGACCTCTAGCGAGATTTCAGTTACGTCGCTGGCGATGTTGCAACAGGGCCCACGTCACGTGCTCACGCACCAGCTCTGACAGGTGACTGGCCCGAGCCTGCAGGGCATCGAGCACCTGGCTCGACGATGGTGCATTCCCCAGGGCCACGGCGATATTGCGCAGCCAGCCCACGTAGCCCGGCCGGCGCAACGCGCTGCCGGCGGTCCGCTCGGACCACTCCTGCTCCGACCAGGCGAACAGGTCTGTCAGTTGCGGGGCGTCGAGACCGTGCCGGGGTGCGAAATCCGGTTCATCCGTCGGTCGGGCGTACCGGTTCCAGGGGCACACGAGCTGGCAGTCGTCGCAGCCAAAGATGCGATTGCCCATCGGCGCCCGAAACTCGAGGGGTATCGGGCCCTGAGACTCGATCGTAAAGTACGAAATGCAGCGCCGGGCATCCAGCACATAGGGCGCGATGATGGCCTTTGTCGGGCACACGTCGAGGCAGGCGCGGCAGCTGCCGCAGTGGTCGGTGACCGGCTGGTCGATCGGCAGCTGCAAGTCGGTGTAAATCTCGCCAAGCAGGAACCAGGACCCTGCCTGCCGGTTAATCAGGTTGGTGTGCTTGCCCTGCCAGCCCAGCCCCGCTGCCGCAGCGAGTGGCTTTTCCAGGACTGGCGCACTGTCCACGAACACGCGGTGGCCGTGGGCCCCGCCGGCGGCGCTGATGCGCTCCGCCAGCTGTTGGAGCCGGCGGCGAAGCAGCTTGTGGTAATCGCGGCCGAGGGCATAACGCGCGATGTAGGCCCGCTCGCTGTCGGCAAGCACGGCATACGCAGGCGCCGCACCGGCGGGCAAGTAATCCATTCTCGCCGAAATGATGCGCGCCGTGCCCGGGAGCAGGTCGGCAGGCCGAGTTCGCTTGCGGCCATGCCGGGTCATGTAGCCGAGCTCGCCGTGCAGACCGCGCGCAACCCAGTCGTCGAGTCGCCGCTCGGCGTCGGTCAGTGTGGTCCCGGCGATGCCGATCTGCTGAAAGCCGAGTTCTCGACCCCAGTCCCTGATCTGTGCGGCGAGCTGCTGGAGGTCCATGGGGGCGTGCTCGCCCGATAGCTGGAAAGGGATCAGTATAATCACCCGCATGTTGGAAGCAGCGTGTGGCGTCTGGACTCCCGAGGCGGTGCGGACTCTCGACCGCACGGCCACGAGTGCCTTCGGGATCAGCGGCTATGAGCTCATGACCCGGGCCGGGGAGGCGGTGTGCGCCGCGGCCTCTGCCCGCTGGCCCGATGCCCACAGCTGGGTTGTGCTCTGTGGCGCGGGCAATAACGGCGGCGACGGCTATGTGGTCGCGCGCCTCGCGCGGCGCGCCGGTCGGGACGTCAGGGTGTGCGCGCTCGCCGATCCATCACAACTGACCGGCGACGCCGCGACAGCGTGGCGGGACTTTGCCGCGGAGGGTGACGCGCTGCTGCCCTTCGAGCCCCAGGTTCTGGCCGAGGCCGAACTGGTAGTCGACGCGATAGTGGGCATCGGACTCAACAGGCCCGTCACCGGCGCCGCGCGCACCACCATCGAGGCAGTCAACGCGGCGCAACGGCCGGTAATCGCGGTGGATATTCCCTCGGGCCTGGACGCGACCAGCGGGCTTCCGTCCGGAGTGGCCGTTCGTGCGGACCTCACGGTAACGTTCGTGGGCCGCAAGCTCGGACTCTATCTTGGCGAAGGACCGGCCCACACGGGCCAGGTGCAATTCGCGGATCTGGGCATCCCGCCGACGGTGGTGGAGCGCGCCGGTCTCGGCGGCCAGGCGCGACTGTGCCTCTTCACTGCCGACGAGTTGCCGCGCCTTTTGCCGCGTCGCTCAGCGACAGCGCACAAGGGCAACTTCGGCCATGTGCTGGTGGTTGGCGGCAACTACGGGATGAGCGGCGCCGTCCGACTGGCCGGGGAGGCGGCCCTGCGAGCCGGTGCCGGACTCGTCAGTGTCGCTACCCGTCCGGCGCATGCGGCACTCCTGCCGCTGGTGCGCCCGGAACTGATGTGTCATGGCATCGCTGATCCGGAGGATCTCGCACCCTTGCTGGCCCGGGCGACAGTCGTCGCGCTCGGGCCCGGTCTGGGTCGGGACGAGTGGTCCCGCTCGCTGCTGGCCGC
This sequence comes from uncultured Chromatiaceae bacterium, assembly GCA_964391025.1. Taxonomy (GTDB): domain Bacteria; phylum Pseudomonadota; class Gammaproteobacteria; order Steroidobacterales; genus SHZI01. The sequence continues at coordinate 12,367 of CAYMKJ010000080.1, read as the reverse complement.
CGTTCTTGCAACCCCCCTGCCGCTGGTGCTGGATGCGGATGCCCTGAATCTGCTCGCCGATCTCCGCGTGCGACGGCCTGACTGGATTTTGACTCCGCACCCGGGCGAAGCCGGCCGGCTGCTCGGCCGATCGTCGACGGACGTCCAGCGCGATCGCCTGGGCGCCCTGGAGGCACTGCGGAACCGTTACGGGGGCACGATTGTCCTCAAGGGCAGCGGCACGCTCGTGGGTGGAACCGGCCCGTGCCCCTGGCTCATCCCGACCGGTAACCCGGGGATGGCCACGGCAGGAATGGGGGATGTGTTGACCGGGATTACGGCCGGCCTGGTCGCGCAGGCGCATGCCCAGCTGCTGGCCGGGACGCCGGGCGCAGACATTGCCGCCGCAGCAGCCTTCGTGCACGGTGCCGCTGGCGATGCGGCAGCGCGCACCGGCCAACGGGGAGTTGTGGCGAGTGACGCGCTGGCGCAGCTGCGGCCGTGGCTGAATCCCTAGTCAGGTACCTGCCGGGCACCGCGGCGACCGCACAGCTGGGAACGCTGCTGGCCCAGGTGCTGCTCGCTGCCGCGGCCGTGCGTCTCGTGGTCTATTTCGAGGGCGAGCTGGGGGCCGGCAAGACGGCCCTGATTCGGGCGATGCTGCTTGGCCTGGGGCACACGGGGCGGGTGCCGAGTCCGACCTACACACTCGTCGAGCCCTACCTGGTGGATGGCTATCGGGTCTTGCACGTGGATCTCTACCGGTTGCGGGACCCAGCCGAACTGGACCACCTGGGCCTGGCGGACGAACTGGGCCCGATCGACGAACTTGGCAGGGGCTGCCTGTTGCTGGCGGAGTGGCCTGCCCGCGGAACGGGGCGCCTGCCGCCGGCTGACCTTAAGTGCCACCTGGCCATCGAAGGCGCCGGCCGGCAGTTCCGCCTGACGGCCCAGAGCGAGGTCGGCTCCCAGGTCCTTCGCAAGCTGGACCAAGCCCTGCCGGCCGGGTTCTGAACGTCGCCGCAGGTAAGCTGCCTATCTGCCTATTTCCTATAAGAAAACTGTTTCCGTCGCGGGCTGCATTACGTATACTCGGCGCCACGAAAGGGATTTTCGGGGGGAGTGGACGTGGTCTGCCAGAGAACCGTCGCCCGCGGGTTATCCGCCCTGGCTGTGCCCAGGGCCGTGTTCGGGGCCGTGTTCGGGGCCCTGCTCCGGTCTGCGGTGGCAGTGGCACTCGCGGCCCTGCTCCTCACCGAGGCCCTGCTTGCCGCCATCCCGGAACGCCTGCAAGTCCGGTCCATCGCGATCACAGAGCTTGGGCCGGACACCCGGGTGGAACTCCGCCTGACCCGGGCGACAACGTTCAACCTGTTCACGCTCAACGACCCGCACCGGGTCGTCGTCGACATTTCCTCCGCGGCCTTGGGACCCACGGCCCTGCCGCTACCGACCGCAGCCGGCGCCGTTCGTCAGATTCGCGTTGCCCACCGGCCCGGCGGCAATCTGCGCATTGTCTTTGACGTCGCGGAAGCCATGCAGCCGTCCGCCACGCTGGCGGCGGATGGCGGGGACTCGCGCCTGGCCATCGAGTTGCGCCCGGTATCCTGGATGGCCTCAGTGCCAGCACCTGCCCTGGAGGCGCCACCACCGGCGGTTGTCCGGCTGCCGGAAAGTCGCCGCGACATTGTCGTGGTCGTGGACGCCGGGCATGGGGGCCACGATCCTGGAGCCCACGGCCCGTCCGGAGTCCGGGAGAAGGACGTCACCCTCGCGATCAGCCGCCGGCTCGTTGACCTGGTAAATGCAGAAGCCGGCATGCGCGGTGTGCTCACGCGCAGCGATGACCGGTTCCTTGGGTTGCGGGAGCGAATGGAAAGGGCCCGCAGTGCCAACGCTGACCTGTTCGTTTCCATTCATGCCGATGCTGCCTACAACCGCAGTGCGCAAGGCTCCACCGTGTATGTGCTCTCCGAAAAGGCGGCCAGTGACGAGGCCTCGCGGCGGCTCGCGGCTCGGGAGAACGCGGCCCTGATCGGTGGTGTCGAGTTGGGCGACAAGGATCCCGTGCTTGCCTCTGTGCTCATGGATCTTTCGCAGAACGCGTCAATCAGCTCCAGTATCGCCGTTGGCGACGCCATCCTGGAGCGCATGGGTCGTCTCGGCAGTCTTCACCGGCGCAGCGTGCAGTTGGCACCATTCATGGTGCTGAAGTCTCCGGACGTGCCCTCCGTGCTCGTCGAGACAGCCTACATTTCGAATCCGAGGGACGAGCAGAACCTGCGGTCGCCATCGCACCAGCAGGCACTCGCAGGGGCGGTTCTGGCCGGTATCCGCAGCTACTTCGCCGCCAACCCGCCCGGCAATTCCGTCAAGCGCGCTCCGGCTACTCTGGCGGCCGCTGCCCCCCGACCCGCGTCCGGTCAGATGGGTCCCCGGCAACACGTTGTTCAGAGCGGGGACACCCTATCCGGCGTGGCGAGCCTCTACAAGGTGAGCCTGAGCAGGCTGCGCACGACCAATCGCCTGCGTTCTGACACAGTCTGGGTTGGGCAGAAATTGCGCATTCCGCGCCAGAGCAGCTAACGGCCAGCGCGCGTTGATCCGTGGATAGGCAAGAGGCCTGGCATTTGAAAGAATGCCGGCATGCCAATCCGTCAGTTGCCTGCCCATCTCGTTAACCAGATCGCGGCGGGGGAGGTCGTGGAGCGACCCGCGTCCGTCGTCAAGGAACTGCTCGAGAACAGCCTGGATGCTGGTGCCACCCGGGTGGAACTCGAACTGGAGGAAGCGGGCATTCGTCTGTGCCGCATCCGGGACAACGGTACCGGGATTCCCCGGGATGAGCTGGCCGTAGCCCTGGCGCGCCATGCCACGAGCAAGATTGAAAGCCTCGAGGATCTGGAGCAGGTCGCCACGCTCGGGTTCCGGGGCGAAGCGCTGCCGAGTATTGCTTCTGTTTCTCGCCTGACCCTGACCTCCCGGCACCGGGACGCACTGACCGGATTTGCTGTCACCGGCGAGGACGCGGGCCCGGGGCCTGTCGCGCCTGCAGCCCATCCACCCGGAACCACTGTCGAAGTCCGGGATCTGTTCTTCAACACGCCGGCCCGGCGCCGATTCCTGCGCAGCGAACGGACCGAGTTTGCGCATGTGCGTGCCACGATCGAGAGCATTGCCTTGTCGCGCGGCTCGGTTGCGCTGCGTGTTGAACACAATCAGCGTGTGGTTCTGGATCTCGCGGCGGCGCAGTCACCGGCGGAATTGGCTGTACGCGTCGGCAAGGTGTGCGGCGAGGAGTTTGTCAGGAACGCCATCTACGTGGAACGCGACGCTGCGGGCCTCACGTTGCGCGGATGGCTTGCGTCGCCCACGCACGCGCGCAGCCAGGCGGACCTGCAGCATCTCTTCCTGAATGGCCGCGCCATCCGAGACAAGTTGCTGGCGGGCGCGGTGCGCGCGGCCTACCGGGACGTGCTCTATCGCGATCGCTGGCCCGCCTATGTCCTCTATCTCGATATGGATCCTGCCTGGGTGGACGTGAATGCGCACCCGGCCAAGCACGAAGTGCGGTTCCGTGATCCTGGTCGCGTCAGGGACTTTGTTCGTCGCACGGTGGAAGAAGTGGTGGCGGCACAGGGCAACCGCACTGACGGCAGGCCAACAGTTTCCATCTGGCCGCAGATAGCTGTCGGACCTGGCGCTGGGACCCTTCCTCTTGGCGTTCCCGGTCCTCGTCCAGGGTCAGCGACCGGCGTCGGGTCCATCCGGGATTCCAGTGCCAACTATGCGTTGGGCGCAGATGCGCAAGAGTCTGGTACCGGTATGCCAGTCCTCGGTTTTGCCATTGCGCAACTCCACGGCATCTACATTCTGGCCGAGACGGCCGAAGGCCTGGTGATGGTGGACGCGCACGCGGCCCACGAGCGGGTCACCTACGAGCGGCTGAAGGCCTCCATCCGGCAGGCGGCGGTTCAGTCCCAGGCCTTGCTTCTCCCTGTGACCCTGTCGGTTACGGAAGCCGAGGCTGAGCGCGCGGTGCATCACGGCCCCGTGCTGGAACGCTGCGGTTTCGATCTCCTGCGCACCGGGCCTGACCGTCTGACGCTGCGCGCGGTCCCTGTTATGTTGGTGGGGGATGATGCCGAGGCTCTTGTGCGCCGACTCGTGGCCGGTCTTCACGACGACTTTACGCTCGACGAATTATTCGGGCTGCTCGACCGGTGCCTGGCAGATGTTGCCTGTCATGCCTCCGTCCGCGCGAACCGGCGCCTGACCATCGATGAGATGAACAGTTTGTTGCGCGACATGGAGCGCACGCCGCGCAGCGAACAGTGCAATCACGGCAGGCCCACCCGCGTGGCCTTGTCGCTTCCCGAACTCGACCGACTGTTCGCCCGCGGTCGCTGACGAGCCGTCGCCATGGGGTCGGCGCCAGTGGACGTTGCCGTGTGCCTGATGGGCCCGACGGCCACCGGAAAGACGGAGCTGGCGTTGGCGCTGGCAGAGCGGCTGCCAATCGGGCTTGTCAGTGTGGATTCGGCCATGGTCTACCGGCATCTCAATATCGGCAGCGGCAAGCCGGCGCCGGAAGTGCTCGCCCGGCATCCGCACCGGCTGGTCGATATCCGGGAGCCCTGGGAGCAGTACTCGGCCGGCGATTTCGTCAGCGACGCTTCGCAGGCCGTTGAGCAGCTCAGTGCAAGCGGCCGGGTCCCCTTCCTGGTCGGTGGTACTTTCCTCTATTTCCGCAGTCTGACTCAGGGCCTGTCGGACTTGCCGGCCGCCGATCCCGATCTGCGGACTCAACTGGATGCCCGGGCGGCGCGCGACGGCTGGCCGGCCCTGCATCGGGAACTGGCGAATGTCGATCCGGTGGCGGCGGCACGCATCAGTGCCACGGATCGCCAGCGAATCCAGCGAGCCTTGGAGGTATGGTTGCTGACAGGGCGACCGATCTCGGAATTGCGGGGCCGTCCTGCTCAGACCGGGGCGCCGCCGACGCGGGGCAAATTCCTGAAGATCGGGCTTGTGCCCCGCGACCGCCGACTTTTGCAGCAGCGCATTGCCCGGCGATTCCAGGCCATGCTCGAGCGCGGCTTTATCGGGGAGGTCGAGAAACTGCTGTTGATGCCGGAGATGCGGGCCGGCGGCCCGGCCATGCGTGCCGTTGGTTATCGGCAGATCGCAGAGTTCGTGGTCGGTGGTTGCAGTCGCGCCGTGGCCGAGGACCGTGCCCTGGCCGCCACCCGGCAGCTTGCCAAACGCCAGCTGACCTGGCTCCGCAGGGAGGAGTGCGATCTCTGGCTGGACATGGAGTCCGACAGCCTGCTCGCAGACATAGAGCAGGCCATGCGCGCCGGTGTTCCGCGGATGCAATATCAGTCCTGAGCGGCTAGAATGCCTTGGCGGCGGACACAATAAGAATAATTCAGGAGTTCAAAGATGGCCAAAGGTCAGGTGCTGCAAGATCCCTTCTTAAACACGCTTCGGAAGGAGAAGGTGCCTGTCTCCGTCTATCTCGTCAACGGGATCAAGCTACAGGGAACCGTCGAGTCCTTCGACCAGTTTGTGGTGCTGCTCAAGAACGGCGTCAGCCAGATGGTCTACAAGCACGCGATATCCACCGTGGTGCCGTCCCGTGCGATCCATGTGCCGGACGCCGACGAAGAGGGCAAAGACTGATCAGCTCCCCTGGTCTGCGGACGGTCCGGCGCATAGCTGCCCGGCACGTAGCGTCGGGTGCGGAGCTCCGATTTGTTTGACCGGCCGAGCCACGGCGAGCGCGCCGTTTTGGTACATGTTGGCCTGGGCCATCCCCCGAGCGCCGAAGCCCGGGAGGAGTTCAACTCACTGGCTTTGTCGGCGGGCGCCGAAATCGGCGGTTCACTCACCGCGTCGCTTCGTCAGGTCAATCCTCGCTTTTTAATCGGTACCGGGAAGGTGGAGGAGTTGCGGCAACTGCTGCACGACTCTTGTGCCGAAATCGTGCTCATTGATCATCGTCTGAGTCCCGCCCAGCAGCGCAACCTCGAAAAGACGCTTGATCGACGTGTGATCGATCGCACCGGTCTGATTCTCGATATCTTTGCGCAGCGTGCCCGCACCCACGAAGGCAAGTTGCAGGTTGAGCTGGCTCAGATGGAGCACCTGTCGACCCGGCTGGTGCGCGGATGGACTCACCTGGAGCGGCAGAAGGGCGGCATTGGCCTGCGCGGCCCTGGCGAGAGCCAGCTGGAGACGGACCGCCGGCTCATCGGGCAGCGCATCCGCAGCCTTGGCGAGCGTCTCGGCCGCGTTGCGCGCCAGCGCCGTACTTCTGGTCAGAAGCGGCGCAAGGAGGAAGTGCCTACGGTATCTCTGGTGGGCTACACCAATGCCGGCAAGTCGACCTTGTTCAATCTGCTGACGCACGCGGGTGTGCTCGTCGCTGACCAGCTCTTCGCCACGCTCGATCCCACGCTGCGGCGTGTCACCCTGACGGACGGCACTGGCATCGTCCTGGCCGACACGGTGGGCTTCATCCGGGACTTGCCGCACGAACTCATCGCTGCCTTCCGTTCGACCCTCGATGAGACCCGGCACTCCCGCCTGCTTCTGCACGTTATCGACTGTTCGGATCCCGCCCATGAAGAGCGGATTCATGCTGTAGTGAAGGTGCTGGAGGAGATCGGGGCGGATCATCTGCCCCGGGTCCAGGTCTACAACAAGGCTGATATACTCAACGTTGAGCCACGCGTGGACCGCGGCGAGACGGGCATCCCGACCCGTGTCTGGCTGTCTTCCCGCACCGGGCTTGGTGTTGATGCGCTGCTCGGGGTGATCGCGGAGTACCTCCACGTCGCTTTGCTGAAGTGCACGGTGGAATTGACGGCAGCCGAGGCCCGTTTGCGGGCCCGTCTGTACGAGATGGGCGCGATCGTTGCCGAGCGGTCGCGGGAAGATGGTGGCTGGGAGCTGGATCTGGAACTCGATCGCCGTGGCTTTGAGGACCTCAACCGGCGTGAGCGCCTCCATGTTCTGTCCGGGCAGGTGCTGTCGGAGCCAGCGGCAAATCGACAGGCGGCTGCCCCGTAGAGTGTGCACATCAACATGAAAGTCTGGGACTAAAGGCATGGCCTGGAACGAGCCTGGCAACGGCAAGAATCCCTGGGACCGGGGGCGCAACGAAGGGCCGCCCGACCTGGACAAGATCGTCCGCGACTGGCAGCAGCGCCTGAACGCCTTCTTGAAGGGTGGGCGAGGGGGGCCGCGTGCCCGGGGGCCGGCCGGTAATCAGGTCAGCGCCCCGCTGATTGGTCTTGTCGGGATTATTGTGGCAGTCATCTGGCTGGCCACCGGGTTTTATCGGGTCGACGCAGCCGAGCGCGGCGTGGTGACTCGATTCGGCATGTACCAGACCTCCACCGAGCCCGGCCTCCGCTGGCATTTGCCCTGGCCAATCGAGCGCGTTGAGCGCGTCAACATTAACGAGGTTGTGCCGTTCAAGCTGCAGACCCGCATGCTGACGGCAGACGAGAACATTGTCGTTGTCGACCTGGTCGTTCAGTACCGTCGTGCGGATCCCGTGCAGTACCTCTTCAATGTCCGGGACCCCGAAGCCACCCTGCAGGACATCAGCGAAAGCGCTATTCGTGAAGTGATCGGCAAGAACAAGCTGGATTTCGTCCTGCTGGAGGGTCGAACCGAGATTGCCGCGCAGACAGAGAAGCTGATTCAACAGACTCTGGACGAGTACAAGACCGGTATGTTTGTGACCAAGGTCAATTTGCAGGACGCCAACTTCCCGAGTCAGGTTGAGGCGGCCGTGCAGGACGCTATCAAGGCGCGTGAGGACAGGGAGCGGCTCTCCTTCGAAGCTCAGGCCTATGCCAACGACGTACTCCCGAAGGCCAGGGGCGAAGCCGTCCGCCGCCAGCAGGACTCGGAAGGCTACCGGGCCCGGGTCGTCGCCGATGCACAGGGTGAGGCGTCCCGCTTCACCCAGTTGCTGGCCCAGTACCAGCAGGCGCCAGAGGTGACCCGTCGCCGCCTCTACCTGGAGGCGATGGAAGATATCTATGCCAATTCGAGCAAAGTCCTGGTGGATACGGCCAAGGGTAGTAATCTGATCTACCTGCCAGTGGACAAGATTCTGGAGCAGAACCGACGTCCGGCAGCAGTCTCTACCCAGCCTGCCCAGGCCCCGGCGGCTAGTGCGGCAGCGGAAGCGTCCACTGCAACCCGCGATCGGGAAGATCGTCGCACGAGGGAGGCCCGATGAACATCCGCGCACTTTTGCCAGTCGGCATATTGCTGCTGGCATGGATTGCCAGCATGTCGTTGTTCACCGTGGATCAGCGTGAGCTCGCTATAAAATTCCGGCTGGGCAAGATCATCCAGACAGTGTTCGAGCCAGGGCTGCACTTCAAAGTGCCGTTCATTAACGACGTCCGGAAATACCCCCGCCAGGTTCTGACTCAGAGCAATCCTCAGGAGTTGTTCCTGACACTGGAGAAGAAGAATCTTTTCGTGGACTTCTTCGTCAAGTGGCGAATCGTTGATGTCGGTGCCTATTACCGGGCAACTCGCGGTGATGAGTCGCTGGCCGCCCAGCGACTGATCGAAATCGTCAAGGACGGTGTCCGCAGTGAGTTTGCGAAACGGACTGTCCCTCAGGCCGTGACCGCAGAGCGCCGCGAACTGCTCGACGACATGCTTGCCAGTGCGCGGAAAAACGCCCTGACGCTCGGCATCGAGATTGTCGATGTGCGAGTAAAGCGCACGGAGTTTCCAGAGCAGGTCAGCGATTCCGTGTTTGATCGGATGCGCCAGGAGAGGGCAAGGACTGCTTCCGAACTGCGTGCCCAGGGTGCGGAGGCGGCTGAGCAGATCCGCGCCGAGGCTGACCGCCAGCGGACAGTCACCCTTGCCGAGGCCTATCGTGAGGCTGAAAAAGTGCGGGGTGCCGGGGATGCGGAGGCTGCGCAGATCTATGCCGAGGCCTATCGCAAGGATCCGGAGTTCTTCGCCTTCTACCGCAGCATGCAGGCGTATCGCCGGTCCCTGGGCAAGCAGAGTGACCTTCTGGTCCTCGATAAGGACAGCGAGTTCTTCCGGTATATGGACCGGCCGGACGCGGCGCGCTGAGCCTGGCCGCCATTCCCTGAGGGGAATAACCTGGCGTTGAGTCACGCGGGAAGCCGCAGGCAGCGCTGTAGTTGAATCGATGGACTGGAATGATTTCCTAACGGGACTGTCGCTCTACCTTGTTCTCGAGGGCATTCTGCCCTTCGTGAGTCCCGAGGGGTGGCGACGTAGCATGAGTGTGATTGCGGGGCTGCCCGGGCGGCAGCTGCGCATTTTCGGGCTGGTGAGCATGCTGGCAGGGCTTCTGTTGCTGGTGTTCGTGCGGAGCGGAACCTGATCGTGGGCAAGAGCGTCATCGTCATCGGCACCCAGTGGGGTGACGAAGGCAAGGGCAAGATCGTGGATCTGCTGACCGAGCAGGCCCATGCCGTGATCCGCTTTCAGGGCGGCCACAACGCGGGTCATACGCTCATCATCAACGGGCAGAAGACCGTTCTCCACCTGATCCCGTCGGGTATCCTGCGTCCCGCGGTGGTCTGCGTAATCGGCAACGGCGTTGTGGTGCATCTCCCGTCGCTGCTGCACGAGATTGATGGCCTGGAGACGCGCGGTATAGCCGTGGCGGATCGCCTGAAGCTCAGTGCGGCATGCCCGCTGATCCTGCCCACGCACATTGCCCTGGATCAGGCCCGGGAGCGGGGAGATCGCCCGATTGGCACCACGGGCCGAGGCATAGGCCCAGCCTACGAGGACAAGGGGGGAAGGCGCGCGCTGCGCATGGCCGACCTCTTCGATGAGAGCCTCTTCGGGGAGCGACTCGCCGAGGTCATGGCGCTGCACAACTTTTTGCTCGCCCGGTACTACTCTGCCGAAACGGTGAGCGTGGAGGCCACCCGCGATGAGTGGCTCAACCTGGCGGCGCGCATCCGGCCGATGGTGATCGACACGGTCGCTTATCTCAGCGATCTGCGCCGCAACGGTGCCAGGCTGATGTTCGAGGGCGCCCAGGGTGCTCTGCTCGATGTGGACCACGGTACGTACCCCTATGTGACGTCCTCGAACACGTCGGCGGGAGCTGCCGCAACGGGTTCGGGCCTCGGGCCTGCCGATTTCGACTATGTGCTCGGGGTGGTCAAGGCCTATGCCACGCGCGTGGGCAGCGGCCCATTTCCCACCGAACTGTTCGATGAGACCGGAGAACGGCTGGCGCGGGTGGGCGTCGAGTTCGGCTCAACCACAGGCCGTCCGCGGCGCTGCGGCTGGTTCGATGCTGTAGCGGTGCGCCGGGCAGTAATCAACAGCAGTGTGACCGGCCTGTGCGTCACCAAGCTCGACGTCCTGGACGGCTTTCCAGTCGTGAAGGTCTGCACGGGCTACCGTTTGCAAGGGCAGGTCACCAGCAACCCGCCGCTGCTGGTCGATCAGTATGCCGCTGTGGAACCCGTCTATGAGGAACTTCCAGGCTGGACTGCCTCAACGCTGGGTATCAGGAGCATTGACGGACTGCCCGCAGCGGCCCGGGACTACCTGCGTCGCCTGGAAGCCCTTGTCGGGGTTCCGGTGGACATGATTTCGACGGGCGCCGATCGCGATCACAACATCATCCTCCGCCATCCCTTCGACTGAAATCCAGTCACTTCTATCGATGCGTCACACGACACCGCCACTGGTCACCACCTGGGCACGCGGTTGGTCGGCACTCCGAATGGCACTCACGTGCCTGGTGATTGCTACGGTACTTGGCGGCTGTGTCATCCGCGTGGTCTACAACCAGCTCGACTGGCTGGCCCTGTGGTATGTGGAGGACTACTTCGACCTGGATCGCGCTCAGGAGGAGACGGCGAGGGCCCTGATCGCCCGGACTCTCACCTGGCATCGGGCTACTCAGCTGCCCCGGTACGCGTCGTTATCCCGCGCTCTGCTTAAAGGGACTGAAGGTCCGGTGAGCGAGGCGTTCATCGCTGAGCAGTATGCCGAAGTTGTCGAACTGTGGGACGGGCTGCTTCGGCGGGTCTGTCCGGACATGGCTTCCCTGCTCCAGACCCTTTCTGACGAGCAGGTGGAGGAGTTATTTGCCCGCCTTGCGGAGGAAAACGAGGAACTGGAGGAGGACTACTCCGGGGTCAACCGCGAAGAGCGCCGTGTCAAGCAGGGCAAGGCAATCATTCGAGCGTTTCGCCGCTTTACCGGACGGCTGAATCCCGCGCAGGAGGCACTGATCCGCAGCGCAACAGAGGAGTCGCACGATCTGTCGTCCGACTGGCTGCGCCGGCGGGCAGCGTGGCAGCAGGAATTTCGTAGCCTGATGGACGGCAGGAAATCGCATTCGGGGTTCGAGGCCCGCTTCACGGATCTGCTGCTCAATCCGAACCAGTTCGACAGCCCCGGCTACCGGGAGATCGTGGAGGACAATCAGCGGCGCTTTTTCAGGTTAGTTGCTGAAGTGCTTGGCACCCTTTCTCCAGCCCAGGAAAAGCACCTAGAGGACAGGCTAAAGACCGACGCGAACGACTTCGACGCGCTGATTCGTAGTAGCGAATAGCGGCCAAGACGTCAATTGGAATGCCCGCCGGGCGGGCCAGAAGCCACCCACTGTGGGCTGCTCAAAATGGAAAAGCAGGGTTGTCTCACGTGGTGCCGAGGAAAGGACTTGAACCTTCACGGGGTTGCCCCCACTGGCACCTGAAGCCAGCGCGTCTACCAATTCCGCCACCCCGGCGCGGTGGTACGGCTGAATTAAGAGTGCGGCAATTTAATGGCAGGCTGTATGCTTGTCAACGCAATGAGCAAATCGAGAGCAGGCCTTCATGCGTAAGCGGCGCGGGCGCCGCAGGTCACCAGCAGTTTCCTCGGGCCAGCCTGACGGGACCGCTGCCTACCGTCACCCGGTTCCTGATCCCACCGCTCTGCTTGCAGCGCTTCGCCAGCAGGGCGTACCACTGACGCTGGCCGCGCTGGCTGCTTCGCTTGGTGTTACCGGTGAACGCCAGGTCGCGGATCTCCGCCGCCGTCTGGAGGCATTGCGCACCGCCGGTCAACTGCTGATCAATCGCCGTGGAGAGTATTGCCTCAGCGAAAAGCTCGACGTAATCCCCGGCACTGTCACGGCCCACCGGGACGGGTTCGGCTTTCTGGTTGCCGACGACGGGTCTGATGACGTCTACCTCTCGGTGCCGGAGATGCGTGCAGTACTCGACGGCGATCGGGTGGCCGTCCGGCTGTCCGGTAGCGGACGCGGCGGCCGCCGCGCGGGTACTGTCGTGGAGATTCTCGCCCGGAGCCGGGAGAGTCTGGTGGGTCGCTATCACCGGGAGCATGA
>CAYMKJ010000079.1:0-11475 GCA_964391025.1 uncultured Chromatiaceae bacterium | reverse complement strand
ATGACCAGCTCCTCGTTGGCGGGAATAACATTGACGACCACCGGGCTCTTCGGGACCGAAATAATCCGCTCCCCGCGTTGATTCCGGTCCGGGTCCAGAGTGATGCCGAGGTACGCCAGATCGGTGCAGATCCGTTGCCGGATCCCGGGCGCGTTCTCGCCGATACCGCCAGTAAACACCAGTCGGTCCAGGCCCCCAAGCACCGCCGTCAGCGCGGCCAGGTGCTTTCTGGCGGAGTAGCAAAACAGGTCAATCGCCGCCCGGGCTTCGGGCACCTGCTCCTGCCTGAGCAGTTCCCGCATGTCGCTGCTGATGCCGGAGACCCCGAGCAGTCCGCACTTTTCATACAGAAGTGCCTGCGCACCGGCGCTGTCCACGAGATTCTCATGCAGGAGGTAGAGCAGGACGCCGGGATCCATGTCACCGCAGCGAGTGCCCATGAGAAGGCCACCCAGTGTGCTGAAGCCCATCGTCGTTTCCACGCTCTTGCCACCGTTGAGGGCGGCCATGGAAGCGCCGCTTCCCAGATGAGCAACGATGATTCGGCCGGCACTTGCCGATTGGCCTTCCTGCTGGGTCAGGCTCTCCAGAATGGACTCATAGGATAAACCGTGAAAGCCGTAGCGGCGGATGTCCTGGCTCTGCAACTCGCGGGGCAGACCCGTCATCCGGGCCACGGCGGGCAGGGTCCGGTGGAATGCGGTGTCAAAGCACGCGACCTGGGGGAGGCCGGGCCAGCGGCTGTTCACCTCGGCGATGCCCGCGAGATTCTGGGGCAGATGCATGGGCGCCAGGGCGGTCAGCCCCTCGAGCCGATCGAGAAGGTGGTCGTCAACCAGGCACGGGTGATCGAATTCCGCTCCGCCGTGAACGACACGGTGTCCCACGGCCGTCACCGTTTCAGTCGACTCCCAGGTTTCCATGTGAGTCAGCAGGAGGTCGATCGCACCCGCGTGATCCGCAGTTCCCATCGTCTCGTCGCGGACCCGTTCCCCGCCGGCCGGTTTTACCCAGAACCGCGACTGCGCGCTGCCGATGTTCTCCACCGCACCGGAGCCGATCAGTATCAGCGTGGCATCGGCCCGGTACCAGGCTGCCTTGACGCTGGATGAGCCGCAGTTCAGGACCAGGATTGTGGCGTCGGGGTTCATGTCAGAGGCTACTTCTCGTCAGCGTGCTCGTGCTCGTGCTCGTGGCCGTCGTCATGGTCCATCCCGCTCATATCCATGTCGGCACTGCCGGCCCCGTGCGAGTGGCCTTCGCTCTGCTCCACGGCTTCGTGATAAGCCTCGGATGTGAGTGTGGGAATATTCTGCAGGAATGCGACCATGCCCCAGATCGTCTGGTCATCCATGCTCTTGCCCCAGGCCGGCATGCCTGAGGCCTTGATGCCATGCTTGATGATCCAGAAGGCGTGATCCGGACTGGTGGGTTGCGTCATCGTGGCCAGCGCGGGCGGCTGCGGGTACAGGCCGCGATGCATTTCGCTGTCCGTAACACCGGGCTTGAGATGGCAGCCGGTACACATGGCGTCGTAGTTGCCGGCACCGGACCTGATCAACGCCGCGTCCGTCAGGTCGGGCATCTGGATATCGCGAACCCGCGAAGTGATACCGCGATGACGCAGATTTTCCATTACCCAGTACACCGGGCGGGAATGGGGCGCGTCCGCCGCGGGATCGAACAGCCCGGAGTAAACGAACGCCGCGCCGGCAAGCAGGCTCAACGTTAGAAAGATCAGCAGGCTCTTTGCGAGGCGCACGGGATTTCTCCGAGGAGTATTGAAAAGGCGGGTAAAGATCCCGGCGCAAGGGGGCCTTGGCGGTGTTGCAGGGATTGTGAGAAGCCCGTTCCGACCGCTCCAAGTGATAAGGTAGCTTACTCCGTTGTAGTAGCTTGGCCACGCCGAGTCCCAGTCGAAGAGGAGGGCGCGATGACTCAATCGGCTGATCACGGCGATCGGCACCACGAGTCTCGCGCCAGCGCTGCGGACCGCGGCAAAGGTGGCACGGCTCACGGGGATGCCGGCGTGCAGACCCCCGGGACGATACCACCGGGAACGATCTACACCTGCCCCATGCATCCGGAAATCCGGCAGGACCGCCCCGGCACGTGTCCCAAATGCGGGATGACCCTGGAGCCGGAGATGCCGGGACTGGAGGAGGGAGAGAACGTTGAGCTGGCCGATTTTCGGCGGCGCTTCTGGTGGACCCTGCCGTTGACGGTCGTCGTAACGCTGCTGGCGATGGCTGGCCACCGGCTGGACCTCATGGCCGGCGATCTGCAGAACTGGGTTGAATTCGGCCTCGCGACGCCTGTGGTGTTATGGGGCGGCTGGCCCTTCTTCACGCGGGGCATAGCCTCAGTTGTTCACCGCAGTCCGAACATGTGGACGCTTATTGGCCTTGGCACCGGCGCGGCCTACATGTACAGCGTCATTGCAACCATTACGCCCGGGGTCTTCCCCGATGAATTCGTGGAGATGGGGCGGGTCGCCGTGTACTTTGAGGCGGCCGCGGTCATCATTTCCCTGACCCTGCTTGGTCAGATGCTGGAATTGAAAGCGCGGTCCCAGACATCCGCGGCGATCAAGAGCCTGCTCGGCCTCGCGCCCAAGACTGCGCGTCGCATCGATGCAGACGGCAGTGAAGCTGACGTGCCGCTGACCCACGTGCATGTGGGGGACAAGTTGCGGGTCCGCCCCGGCGAAAAAGTGCCGGTGGACGGGGTCGTCGTCGAAGGGCGCAGCGCCGTGGACGAAGCGATGTTGACCGGCGAGCCCGTGCCCGTGAGCAAGCAGCCGGGGGACAAGCTGATCGGAGCGACGATCAATACGTCCGGTAGTCTCGTGATGCGAGCCGAAAGAGTCGGCGCGGAGACGGTGCTCTCCCAGATCGTCCAGCTCGTGGCCCAGGCGCAACGCTCGCGGGCCCCTATGCAGCGAATGGCCGACCAGGTGGCCGGCTACTTCGTGGTGGGTGTCATCCTGATCGCCGTACTCACGTTCTTCGTGTGGGGAGCCTTCGGGCCGGAGCCGAGTTGGGTGTATGGGATGATCAACGCGGTTGCGGTTCTGATCATCGCGTGTCCCTGTGCGCTCGGTCTGGCGACACCGATGTCCATCATGGTGGCCACGGGGAAGGCAGCTACCCAGGGGATCCTGTTTCGGGATGCCGCAGCCATCGAACGGCTTTGTCAGGTCGACACCCTGATCGTCGACAAGACGGGCACCTTGACCGAGGGTCGGCCGCGCTTTCAGCAAGCGGTCCCTGCTGGCGGATTCGCGGCGGACCAGGTTCTGCATCTGGCGGCAAGCCTGGATCAGGGCAGTGAACACCCGTTGGCGGACGCGATCGTCGCGGCCGCGAAAGAGCAGGGTCTGACGCTGGAGTCTGCCGAGGAGTTCGAGTCCGGGTCTGGCATCGGGGTGCGTGGGCGCGTTGGCGGTCAACGTCTGAGTCTCGGCAATGCCACGCTCATGACGCAGGAGAAGGTCTCTATCGACTCCTTGCGGGAGGCCGCAGAATCCCTGCGCGGTACGGGCGCCAGCGTCATGTTTCTCGCCGTGGATGGCGCGCTTGCCGGAATTCTCGCCGTCGCAGACCCGGTCAAGAAAACCACGCCGGAGGCCCTGGCGATCCTGCGAGAGGCCGGTATCCGCGTGGTGATGGCGACCGGCGACGGCTTGACGACCGCACGATCCGTCGCGATGGAATTGTCTATCGATGAGGTCCACGGTGAAGTCCGTCCTCAGGACAAACTGGATCTCGTCGCCAAATTGCAGTCGGACGGTCGGGTGGTGGCGATGGCCGGCGACGGAATCAACGATGCCCCGGCGCTGGCCAAGGCTGATGTGGGTATCGCGATGGGCACCGGGACCGATGTGGCCATGAACAGTGCGCAGGTGACGCTCGTAAAGGGCGATCTGCGGGGTATTTCCCGCGCCCGGACTATTTCCGCCGCGACCGTGGCCAACATGCGCCAGAACCTGGGTTTTGCCTTCGTCTACAACGCGCTTGGCGTGCCACTAGCAGCCGGCGCGCTGTACGGCCTGACGGGTTGGCTGCTGTCGCCCATGATCGCCGCTCTGGCGATGAGCCTGAGCTCGGCGTCGGTGGTGACGAATGCGCTGCGGCTCCGGAACTCGAAGTTGTAGACTCGGCGTGTCGTCTATAGTGCAGTCCAATACGCTTGAGTGTCCGGGCACTTTCAGGCAAAGACCACAGACACGAATCCCTGCGCCCTTTTCTTCGGCGCGACTCTCACGACGATCTCCACGTCCCGTCCGAGCTTCGCAAGACAGTCCATCAGCTTCCGCTCCGAGATACCGCGAAACTGGCCACGAAGGACCCGCGACAGCTTTGGCTGGCTGATTCCTAAGAGTGCCGCCGCTTCTGCCTGAGTCGAGCCGCGCTCAGCGAGAATCTCGCCAATCTTTGTGACGAGCTGCGCCTTCACCAGCATGTCTGCTGCGTCGGGGTAGCCGAGGTCAGCGTAGACATTGGTGCTGCCAACAACGTGGCGCGCCATTCTGGCCTTGCGGCGAGTCGTCATGCATTCATCCTCTTATGGCGTCCGTAGTCTAGACCCATATGGGCATACCCGGAAAGCTCGTCTGCACCGTGGTGAGGTGCAGGCCGCGGTCCGTCATCCGTAATAGTCCATATGGACTTTGGCCAGCACCGACCGCTATAGTCCAATCCTGACTATGGCCAACCCCAAGCCCTCCGACGCGAAAACCCTCATGGTGCTGGGCCTTCTCCAGGCCGGTCCGCGGCACGGCTACGATCTGCACCGGATCGTCGTCGCCCACGGCACGCTCTATGCGGATTTCAAGACACCGACGCTCTCTCACCTGCTGCACCGGCTGACGGTCCAGGGCGCTGTCGAGGTGCACGCGGAGGGCGGCACCCGGGGGCGGCGCGGCGAGCGCCTGGTCTTTGCGCTCACACCCCAGGGCGGCGAACTGTTCCAGGAACTGCTCCGTAACGCGCTCAGCACTTACAACCCGGCCCAGATGAACTTCGAAATGGCGGCGGCCTACCTGCCCTGGATTCCGGTAAAGGAGGCAGAGTCGCTGCTCGCGCAGCGCCGCCAGGCCATCGAGACCCGGCAGGCGGAGGTCGTGAATGAACTGGACCACCTCACCAGTGAGCCGGCCAGTCAGCGCCTGGCCGCCCGGTCACTCGCCACCGACCACGCACTCAGCCTGCTGAATGCGGAACTGGCCTGGATGGATCGCGCCGCGCGTCATCTCGCCACTCCCGACGGCCGAACCACATCTTTAACCAGGAGCGAACCCTCATGACCAGACGACAACTGTCGCTTATTGCCGCGCCTTTTTTTGCCATCCTGCTCATCGTCGCGGGCCTGGCGCCCGCACTCGCTGCCGATCCGCCGAGCTTTGCCGGCACCTGGGTGCTCAACACCGACAAGGGCGAGAACCTCGGCATGGTCGCGGCGATCAAGGAAACCGTCACGATCGCCCAGACGCCGCAGAAGATGACGCTCGACTTCTCCTCCGTCTTCATGGGCAAGACCACGCTCCGCAAGGTCACTTACGATCTGGCCGGCAAGCCCGTACCGAATGAAGGGCCCATGGGCGACAAGGCCGACACCGTGGCCAGGTGGGCCGGCGCCAAGCTCGTGGTCGTCTGGACCGGCGAGAGCGCGATCATGGGCAGCAAGACTGAGAAGACCGAAACCCGGGCACTGTCCGCCGATGGCAAGACGATGAGCGTCACATCGGTTCGCGGCACCAAGCCGCCGATGGTCATGGTGTACGAGAAGCAGAAGTGAGACCGGCTGTCGTCATCGCTGCCGGTGCAGGCGTCCTGCTGCTCGCCACGGGCGCGTGGTGGGGCTGGACCCGGCTGGCCGCTGGCGACAGCTCAGCAGCAGCCCGCACGTTCGTGACGCCGGAACGGAAGACGGTGGCCGCTACCGTACTTGCCACCGGCATCCTGCGGGTCCGGGTTGGCGGCGAAGTGCGCGTCGGCGCCCAGCTGTCGGGCATCGTCGAAAAGCTCAACGTGATCGTCGGCTCGAAAATCAGGCGGGGCGATGTACTGGCGACGATCGACGCGCGGGGGCTGGAAGCCCGGCTCTCCCAGGCCCGGGCGCAGGTCGCCGTGATCGCGCAGGAGCTGAAACGCGCGGAGGTCGAGCTGGCCCGCAGTGAGCGGCTCAATCAGGAGCGGCTCATCGCGCGCACCGAGGTCGAAGACCGGGAGCTGGCCGTCAGCGAAGCCCGCGCGCGCCTGGAAAAAGCCCGCCGGGACGCTGCCGTGGTTGAAACCGACCTCAAGTACGCCGTGATCCGCTCGCCGATTAGCGGCACGGTGGCTTCCGTCAGCACCCAGGAAGGCGAGACCGTGGCCGCCAGCTTCAACACGCCGACTTTCGCCACCATCATCGAGGACGGGGCCCTGGAGCTCATCGCGCTGGTGGACGAGACCGACATCGGCAACGTCGCGCTCGGCAGCCCGGTGACGTTCACCGTCGAGGCCTATCCGGCCCGGGACTTTAGCGGTCGCGTCGAGCGCATTGCGCCCCGGGGCACTATCATTTCCGGAGTTGTTAACTTCGAAGTGATGATTCGCATCGAGTCCCCCGTGGACCTGCTGAAGCCCGACATGACCGCCAACGTTTCGATCCGCACCGCCGAGCGGGAGGCCCTCGTGCTGCCCAGCGCAGCCGTGCAGAAGGACGACACGGGCCGCTACGTCTGGGTCGAGAAGGACGGGCAGCTCCAGCGCCGGACCGTGACTGCGGGCACCCGCGAGGCCGGCAGCACCGAGATCCGCCAGGGCCTGGTCGCCGGCGATCGCGTGCTGCTGAGTCCATTGCCGACCGTGCCGGGTGGCAAGATGGAGTCCCCATGATCGAACTGGAACACGTGACGAGAACCTACCTGCGGGACGACGGCACGCCCGTGCCCGCCCTGCGGGACATCTCCTGCAGGATCGCCGCCGGGGAGTTCGTCACCGTCCGTGGCGCCTCGGGCTCCGGCAAGTCGACGTTGCTGAACATCATCGGCTGCCTCGACACGCTGACCAGCGGCAGTTACCGCCTGGCCGGTGAAGATGTCTCCGGCTACACGGACCGGGAGCGGTCCGCGATTCGGGCACGGCGCATCGGCTTCGTCTTCCAGTCCTTCAACCTCCTGCCGCGCACCACAGCCGTGGAGAACGTGGAGGTACCGGCCCTCTACAGTGGTGGCGATGTGGACCGGGGGAAGGCCCTGGCGCTGCTCAAGCGGGTGGGGCTGGCTGAGCGGTCGGGACATTTCGTGACCGAATTGTCCGGCGGCGAGCAACAGCGGGTCGCGATTGCGCGGGCCCTGATGAACGATCCGCCGTTGCTGCTCGCCGACGAGCCCACGGGCAACCTGGACTCGGCGGTCGGCGATTCCATCATGGAGTTGCTCACCGAGCTCAACCGGGAAGGCCGTACGATAGTCCTGGTGACCCACGATGAGCGTGTGGCGTCCTACGCGGCGCGGGAACTGCTGCTTCGGGACGGAACTCTCGCCTCCGACCGGGCCCGTTAGCCGCGGTCGCCCACCTCAAAAAATCGCCACTCCGCCAAGGATCATCGGCCGCATGTGTTCCGTCACCTTGGACTCTCGCCACGCGAGGATATTTGCAGTATTCAGCAGCTCGAGCCTCGGCTGGTCATCCACCAGCACGTAGGCATCGTCCAGTCGCGGCGCGTCCGTGCGGATGAGATTCCTGTATTCATAGAACGTGGCAGGGTAAAAAGTATTGTACCGAAGGTCGCTCATGAGATTTCGGTAGTCCTGCCTCCGCTGGGAAGCGAGAAAGAAAACATCCTGGTTGGGATCACTCTCGCCCCTCGTCGTGTAGTAACTGACGAAGAATCCTGCTACCTCGAGCGTCTTGTAGATGGACCTCGGGCCAAGGGACCTGGCGGACTGATCGATGTTGCCCTGGAAATTGATGATGACGATGGCATCCTCGTTGAGGATCCTCTTCAGGTCCTCGAAGCCCTCCAGGGAGAAGACATGCGTCGGTTGCACCTCCCCGATCAGCAGGTCGATCACCACCAGGTCGTATTTCCCGGCGGTACTGCGTATGAAATGGCGAGCGTCGTCGATGTACATCCGGGAGGTAGCTGGGTTGTAGCCGAAGTACTTCTCGCTGATATACCTGACACGCTCGTCGAGCTCCACGATGTCCAGGTCGAGGCCAATCGTCTTCAATCCATAAGCGATACTGCCGCCACCCATGCCCAGCAACAGTGCTTTGGACCCTTCCGGCTTCATGCTGGCGTACGCGCCAATCTGGTGCGGGTATGTCCACAGGGACAAGGGCTCTTGGCCGAGCCGGGTGACTGTCTGGTCGATGCCGTTGAGCAGGAGTCGCCGTTCTACGCGCTCACTTTTTTTCTCTTTCCATGGCCCATAGTCCAGCACCGTCCATTGGCCCAGGATACCGCTGGACCTGTACAGCACTCGTGCGTTGTCACTCTCTGTCGCCACTGGCTGGAACAGGACTGGCACGCCGGCAAGGACGATGCCTGCGATCACCAGGGAACTGTTGCCCACGAATGCGAAGTAAGCGACAGCTGCAGCGCCGAGCAGTCCGCCCGTGAGCAGCGCTGTCGCCCGGATACCGATCTCCGGGATCAGGTAGAAGCCCGCCAGGAAGGTGGCCAGGATGCCACCCACGGTGGAAATCGCGTACACCGTGCCCGCGGACCGGCCGGCCTCGTCCCGGTAGCGGTTGATCATCTGGGTGATCTGCGGGGAAACCATGCCCATGCAGGCCACGGGCGGGAGCACGTACACCAGGACTGCCGCCAGCGAACCGGCGCGCACGCCAAGGAAATGCGTCACGAGAAAGACCGGCGGAGCGATCAGTGGGGCAGTTGCGGTCAGGAAGCCAGCCAGAAACAGGACCAGGAACATGGTCGATTCGCCAGGATACTTTCGCGACAGCAAGCCGCCGAGAAAATATCCCAGGGCAAGCGCGGCGAGCGTAACGGCCAGCACTGACGCCCACACGTAAAGGGAAGCACCGTAATAAGGCGCCGTGATCTTCGCGCCGAGCAGTTCCATGATCATGACTGCTCCGCCTTCGATGAAGGCGACGCCGAGGAGAATCTTCACCGGCAAGGACACCAGGGTAGCGGCCGGACTCCTGCGTCCCTCCGGAGCTTCGGCGCGGGCCTGGATCGAATCCGACGTCGGGGCCTCGGCGGGCCGGGCTGATCCCGCGGAGCCCTTTGGGTTGAAAAAGAGGAAATACCACAAGCCGATCAGGCCGAGCGTTCCGCCGGTCAGGACCGCGGTCACCTGGAGGCCGATCTCCGGGATGAGAAAAAACCCGGCGAGCAGGGTTGCGAGGACGCCACCGACCGTCGAGATGGCGTAGACGGTGCCGGCCGACTGGCCGGCTGCGACAACGTCTCGGCTGATCAGCTGAATGATGACCGGTGAGACTGCGCCCAGGCAGGTGACCGACGGCAGCAGGTAGATCAGGACCGCGACCAGGGAACCGAGGCGGACGCCCAGAGCTTCGGTTGCCGGCCAGATGGTGGGCGCGAGATACGGCGCCAGCAGGGTGAAGCCAGCGGCCAACAGCAGGATGACGAAGAGGCTGCGCTCGGCGGGATACCGGCGGGAGATGACACCGCCGAGGAAATATCCCAGGGCCAGCGCTCCGACAGTCACCCCCAGGACGGACGCCCAGACGTAGAGTGAAGTTCCGTAATACGGCGCGACGGACTTGGCACCCAGCAGTTCGATGACCATGACGGCCGCTCCCTCGATGAAGGAGACCAGGAGCAGGACTTGTACCGGCAGACGACGATGCAGGCGCATGGCTACAGCATGCCAAAGCCGGGACCCGGATAGCTATTGGCACTGTCGACTCATTAGCGGCTATGGGTCAAAATGGCGGCATGTCCTGGGCTAGAACGCTGGCGCTGGCGCTGCGCACCCTCCGGCGCAATCCGCTGCGCAGCCTCTTCATGCTGCTGGGCGTGGCGGTGGGCATTGCCTCCCTCATTGCCATGGCGTCGGTGGGCGAGGCCACCCGGCAGGAAACGCTGCGCCAGTTCAAGCGCATGGTGGGCACCTTCGACACCATCTCCATCCAGCCGGGCTCCTCCCGCACTCGCGGCATGCCCTCGCTTACCACGGTGGAGCCGACGCTGCGCTTCGAGGACGCGACGGCGATAGAGGCGGAAATTCCCAATGTGCGGCGCGTGGCCCGGGCGCAGAGTGCCTTCGATATCGACGTGCAGTCCGGGGACCGCACGACCAGCACGTCGGTCTGGGGCATCTCGGAAGACTGGATGGAAATCCGCGGTGATGACGTCAGCGTCGGGCGCGGGATCAGTGCGGAGGACGTGGAGACCCTGGCCCGCGTCGTCGTGATCGGCGAGGACCTGCGCAGGGCCCTGTTCCCGGACGAGGATCCCATCGGCAAGACCCTGCGTATCGCGGAGGTTCCTTTTCAGGTGCAGGGCGTGTTGCTGGCGCGGGGCGCCGGGCCCGGCGGCTCGAGTCTCGATGATCTGCTGTTGCTGCCCGTCAGTACCGCGGCGAAGCGGCTCTTCAGCCGCGATTACCTCACGTCCATCACGGTGCAGCTCGACGACCCGGAGCAGTACGCAACAGCCGCCGCTGCCATCGAGACGCTGCTCCGGGAGCGGCACGGCATCGTGCCGCCCGTGGAGGCCGATTTTACCGTCAGTAATCCCCGGGCGGGGTTCGAGCAGGTGGCGCAGGTCGAATCGACCCTGTCCAGGGTGCTGACCGGCATCGCCGTGATCGCGACGCTGATCGGCGGTGTGGTGATCATGAGCCTGATGCTGATTGCCGTGTCGGAGCGGCGCCGGGAGATCGGCGTGCGGCGCGCGGTGGGCGCCACCCGGGGTGACGTGCTCCGGCAGTTCCTGGTAGAGGCGGCGCTCATCTCCACGCTGGGCGGCGCCGCCGGGGTGCTGCTCGGCGTGGCGGGGGCCACCGCGGCTGCCTTTCAGCAGCAGTTGCCGCCGGCCTTCCTGTGGGGCGCGATGACGGGGGCGGTGGCGCTGGCCACCCTCGTGGGGCTGGTCTTTGGGCTGCAACCGGCCTGGCGGGCCGCCAACGTGGATCCGATCCAGGCCCTGCGAACCTGAGGGGCGCCCTAACCGCCTTTATGTTGCGTGCGAGACATACATCACGCTTTGTCGCCCCAAGGCCTGTATTTTTCAACCCACGTTATGTATGGTCGGGTACGAGGGGCGACAGATTCAGGTCAGGGCCGCACTTGTGGGGCTGCTTCCCCAACCCTTGATCCGGACTGCCAGGGTCTACAACCAGGGGGTCTATATGCGTCAGTTCAAGCGCCAGTCTGCGTTTTACCAGGCATTTGCCATTGCCTGCGCCGTACTACTGCCGGTTGCCGCACAACCGCAGGAGTCCCAGACGACCGAACAGGCCTCCAAGCCCATCGATGAAGT
>CAYMKJ010000078.1:0-13427 GCA_964391025.1 uncultured Chromatiaceae bacterium | reverse complement strand
CGCGCCGCCGACGCCCGCGTCCACTTCGTCGAACACCAGCGTTGGCGCGCCGCGGGTCGCCGTGGCAACCACCTGGATGGCGAGATTGATCCGGGAAAGTTCCCCGCCGGACGCAACCCGGCTCATTGCCGCCGGCGGCTGGCCGGCATTGGTGGTGACCAGAAATTCCACCTCGTCCGCCCCCTGTGCGCCCACGGTGCCATCGGCCAGCGGAACCACGCGCACCTCGAAGCGTCCGCCCGGCATGCCGAGCGTAACCATGTTCTTCGTCACCGCAGCGCTCAGCGACCGGGCGGCAGTCTGTCGGCCGGCAGTCAGCTTCGCGGCCAGCGCGACGAGTTCGGCGCGCAGCTGGCGCGCGGCAGCGGTGAGGCGCTCCAGCGTGACTTCACCGGCGCTGAGATCGGTTGACTCCGCCTGCAGCCGGTCGCGGAGGGCGGGCAGGTCATCGGTGGTGCAACGATGCTTGCGCGCACTGTCGCGCAGCGCCGCAAGCCGGTCGGCGATTGCCGTCTCGCGGCCGGGATCCTGATCCAGTTGCGCCAGACGGTGCCGCAATTGATCAGCCGCTTCGCTGATCTGTGCTTCTGCGTCGGCCAGCAGGCGCAACACGGCTTCCAGTTCCGGATCGAAGCGCAACACGTCAACAAGAGCGCGCCGTGCCGTGCCGATGGCGGCCTGTGCAGAGCCTTCTTCGTCGTCGTAGGTGCGCGCAAGCGCCCTGTCCAGTGCCTCACCGATGCGCAGACGATGAGCGAGGGCCGTGTGCTCCCGCTCGAGCTCGGCGAATTCGCCCACTCGCGGCTGGAGCACGTTCAGTTCGCCCACCTGAAAGGTCAGCAGTTCAAGCCGGCTGTCCCGCTCCCGCTGGCTGACGGTCAGCTGCTGCACGGTCGACTCGGCCCCGGCCCAGGCAAGCTGGGCGGCGCGCACCTGGTCCAGCAGGTCCGCGTGGACGGCGAGCCCGTCCAGCACATCCCGCTGGGCCGCCCGGTGCCGAAGTGACTGATAGTCCTGCTGGCCACAGATATCGACGAGCGTCGCGCCCAGTTCCCGGAGGGCTTGTAGGGGCACCGGGCGGCCATTGATCCAGGCCTTCGAGCGCCCGTCGGTGCTGATCACCCGCCGCAGGAGGCAGCCGTCGCCGTCGTCGCTCATGTCGTTGTCCTGCAACCAGCGGCTGGCCGCAGTGCTGTTGCCGGGCTCGAAAGTCGCCAGGACCTCGAGGCGGCTCGCTCCAGCGCGGATCGCCTGCCCGTCGCCACGTTCGCCGACAGCGAGCGCCAGGGCGTCGACCAGGATGGACTTGCCGGCGCCGGTTTCGCCTGTGAGCACGGTAAAGCCAGTACCGAAGTCCAGCGTGACTTCCTCAAGGACCGCGAGATCGCGGATCTGCAGCTGGGTCAGCATGCGGGGGAGGCGGTTACCCCGTGGCGCCGGAGCGGACCGCTTTGTGGCCCCGGTCCCGTGTGTCCCGGCCCCAGAGGAGCTTGCTGCGCAGAGTGTCGAAATAGTCGTAGCCGACCGGGTGGACGAGTTCGATGCGTTCCCGGGCGGCGCTGACCCGGACGCTCCAGCCGGGACCGAGTCGGCCCAGCAACTCCCCGTCGCAGGTGACCTCGGCCCGGTCCACCTGTTTCGAGGTGGGCGACGGGGTCGCGTGCAGGCGGACTTCGGCAACCCGGTTCCCCGGGATCACGAGTGGCCGGTCGCTGAGCGTGTGGGGGCAAATGGGGGTGAGCACGAGCGCATCAAGGCCGGGTTCGACGATAGGGCCGCCGCAACTGAGCGCGTAGGCGGTAGAGCCAGTCGGCGTGGCGATGATGAACCCGTCGCCGAGATGGGTGTTCACGTAACCGCCGTCCACGAAAGTCTGATACTCCACCATGCGGCCGGTGTCGTGCCGCTTGACCACCACGTCGTTGAGAGCGAAGGCGCTTGCCACGACCTTCGCATTCCTCACGATGGAGGCGACGAGCAGCATCCGCTGCTCGCTGACGTAGCGGCCGGCGAGGATCTGATCGATGTGCGCCAGCATGTGCTCGGGAGCCACATCAGCCAGGAAGCCAAGGCGTCCGCGGTTGATCCCGAGCAGGGGCACCTTGCGACTGGCGATGCGGCGCGCGGCGTAGAGCATGCTACCGTCGCCCCCGATGGCCACCACCAGGTCCACGCCCACGGCCAGCCGGTCATCGGCCACGCGTTTTGCGCGGGCTGGTACCGCCCGCGCGCGCAGGGCCCGGCTGACTTTGACGGTACACCCGGCCCGCAGCAGGTGCGGGGCGAGGATGCGCATAGCCTCCAGGGCTCTCGGGTCATGGGGATTGCCCATCAGGGCAATCCTGTCGAAGCGTCGTTGTCTGGATTTTGTGTTCATTTCACTTTGCTTATCAGAACCTTGACACTCTCCATGGGCGATTGCTAGCGTTCCGCGCAGTCATGGGTACCGAACTCACCGCCGGCCTGCCCTCCGAACGCGCCCGGCACGTCCTCCGGATTCTCGTCGAACATTACATCCGCGAAGGCCAGCCGGTCGGTTCCCGCACCTTGTCTCTCACTGCGGGACTGGACCTGAGTCCGGCCACGATCCGCAATGTCATGGCCGACCTGGAAGACCTGGGGTTCATCGCGGCCCCCCACACCAGCGCGGGTCGGATACCCACGGCCAAAGGTTACCGCTTTTTCGTCGACACGCTCGTGCGCCTGCAGCCGATGGCGGAGTCTGATGTGGTCAGGCTGCAGAACCAGCTCGAAGACCGCTTTAGGGGAGACGCCAAGGCCATCGCGTCCGCCGCCTCTTCGGCGCTGTCGTCACTGACAAGCCTGGCCGGTATCGTCACAATTCCGCGGCAGCATCACACGACCCCGCGGCATATCGAGTTCCTGCCCCTGTCGGGCCGCCGCGTTCTCACGATTCTGGTGGTCAACGACGCGGAGGTGCAGAACCGCATCCTGGACATGGAGCGTGACTACAGCGACGACGAGCTGCGGCATGCCGCGAACTACCTTAATGAGCAGTTCACAGGCCGGGATCTCGGCGAGGTCCGGACCCGGCTCCGGGCCAATCTCGACGGCACCCTGGAATTCATGAACCGCCTCATGCTGGACTCGATTGCCGATCAGGCCCAGCAGCCGGGCACGGAAAGTGCCGGTTACGTCCTTTCGGGCGAGACGAAGCTGATGAATTTCCAGGAACTCTCCGATATCGAGAAGATCAAGCAGCTGTTTGAGGCCTTTGGCCAGCAGCGGGAGATCCTGACCTTGCTGGACCGGAGCGTAGCCGCCCAGGGTGTACAGATCTTCATCGGTGAGGAATCCGGTTACCGGATCCTCGACGAGTGCACGATCGTGACGGCCCCGTATACTGTTGACGACCAGATCGTTGGCGTCCTGGGCGTCATCGGTCCCACGCGCATGGCCTACGAGCGGGTCATCCCGATCGTGGACGTCACTGCCCGACTGCTCGGTGCTGCCCTGAATTCCGGCCTGAATCCGGGCTTGAATTCCGGCTCCTGACCCCCCATTTGTGGCACGGTCGGGCGAAGGTCCGCCCGTTCCTGCACGTCCCGAAGGAGCCTGCCTGATGCCAGAAACTGAACACCCGGATGCAACGGCGGCGGATCCCGCGACGCCACTGCGCGACGCGCTGGAAAAAGCCGAGGCCACTGGCGCTGAGAACTGGAACCGGTATCTGCGGGCCGTCGCGGAGCTCGACAATGTGCGCAAACGCGCTGCCCGGGACGTCGAAGCGGCCCGCCGCTCCGGGGTGGAGAAGCTGGCGGGTGAACTACTGGGCATCGCAGATACCCTCGAGATGGGACTGGAAACAGCCGGGACTGCCTCGGCAGAGAGCCTCCTGGCCGCCAAGCAGGCGACCCTGCGCCTGCTGCGCGGGGCCTTCGAGAAGTTCGGCATCGAGGCCGTGGATCCGGCCGGGCACCCCTTCGATCCGCAGCTCCACGAGGCCATGAGCATGCAGCCCTCGGCCACAGCCGAAGCGGGGTCAGTCCTGGCCGTGTTGCAGAAAGGCTATCGGCTGGGCGATCGCCTGCTGCGTCCGGCCCGGGTCATCGTGGCCGGAGAGCCGGTGGCCCCGGGCGCGACGCCGGCCGGCCGGGCGCCCCCAACCGACGTGAATTGACGAGAGCGAGCCTCGAAACTGGCCTTGAAACCCTGAAAGACGGGCCCATTACAGGGCTCAGTCGGCAGCGACCGGATTAGCGACCTAACCAGCGGATGGAGCGACGCATGAGCAAGATCATTGGCATTGACCTCGGGACCACGAATTCCTGTGTGGCCGTCATGGAAGGCGGCAAGCCCAAGGTGATTGAGAATAGCGAGGGTGACCGGACCACGCCGTCCGTCGTGGCCTTCACGAAGGATGAGGAGGTTCTCGTTGGTCAGTCGGCCAAGCGCCAGTCCGTGACCAACCCCGCCAACACGCTGTTCGCGGTCAAGCGGCTCATCGGCCGCAAGTTCAAGGATGAAGTGGTGCAGCGGGACATCGGCATGGTCCCTTACAAGATCGCGTCTGCGGAAAACGGCGATGCCTGGGTCGAGGTGAGCGGCAGGAAGATGGCCCCTCCCGAGATCTCCGCACGGGTCCTCATGAAGATGAAGAAGACCGCTGAAGACTATCTCGGCGAACCCGTCACGGAAGCCGTGATCACGGTACCCGCCTACTTC
The DNA here is from genome assembly GCA_964391025.1 of uncultured Chromatiaceae bacterium. Classification (GTDB taxonomy): domain Bacteria; phylum Pseudomonadota; class Gammaproteobacteria; order Steroidobacterales; genus SHZI01. The sequence goes on along the minus strand of CAYMKJ010000078.1, from coordinate 8,741 downwards.
AATGACTCCCAGCGGCAGGCAACCAAGGACGCAGGGCGTATTGCCGGCCTTGACGTCAAGCGCATCATCAACGAGCCGACTGCAGCTGCACTGGCCTACGGCATGGACAAGCAGCGGGGTGACCGCAAGATCGCCGTCTACGACCTCGGTGGTGGCACCTTCGATATCTCCATCATCGAGATCGCCGAGATCGATGGCGAGCACCAGTTCGAGGTGCTGGCCACGAATGGCGACACCTTCCTTGGTGGTGAAGACTTCGACATGCGGATCAACGAGTATCTGGCCGGCGAGTTCCAGAAAGAGAGCGGTATCGACATTCGCCGCGATCCGCTTGCCATGCAGCGCCTCAGGGAGGCCAGTGAGAAGGCCAAGCTCGAGTTGTCCGCCCAGCAGCAGACCGAGGTCAATCTGCCCTACATCACGGCGGATGCCAGTGGTCCGAAGCATCTCAACATCCGCCTGAGTCGGGCCAAGCTGGAGTCGCTGGTGGAAGAGCTCATCGAGCGGACCATCGGCCCGTCGCGGACGGCGGTCAGTGACGCCGGCCTCAAGGTCGGCGACATCGACGACGTGATTCTTGTCGGCGGTCAGACGCGCATGCCCAAGGTCCAGGAGGCCGTGCGCAATTTCTTCGGCAAGGAGCCACGCAAGGACGTGAATCCCGACGAGGCCGTGGCGGTAGGTGCTGCGATCCAGGCGGGTGTGCTGTCCGGTCAGGTGAAGGACGTGCTCCTGCTCGACGTCACGCCACTGTCGCTGGGCATCGAGACGCTTGGTGGCGTGATGACGAAGCTCATCGAGAAGAACACCACGATCCCGACCCGGGCGAACCAGACGTTCTCCACGGCAGATGACAACCAGACGGCCGTGACCATCCATGTGCTCCAGGGTGAGCGGGACCAGGCGCGGCACAACAAGTCGCTGGGTCGCTTCGATTTGGCGGACCTGCCGCCGGCGCCGCGGGGCATGCCTCAGGTCGAGGTGACGTTCGATATCGACGCCAACGGCATCCTGAACGTGTCGGCCAAGGAGAAGGCCACCGGCAAGGAGCAGAAGATCGTCATCAAGGCCTCCAGCGGCCTGGCCGAGGACGAGATCAAGCGGATGGTGGGCGAGGCTGAAACCCACGCCGAGGAAGACCGGCAGTTCCGGGAGCTCGTGGAGGCTCGCAATCAGGCCGATGCTCTGGTGCATGCCACCGAGCGCTCACTCCGGGACCTGGGCGACAAGGTGGACGCTGCTGAGCGCGGACGCATCGAAGCGGCCCTCTCGGATCTCAAGGACGTGATCAAGGCTGACGACAAGGCCAAGATAGAGCTCAAGAGCAAGGCGCTGACTGCAGCGTCCGCGTCACTGGCGCAGAAGGCTTACGAGCAGGCCCAGGCGGCCGGTGCCGACGCGACGGGTGGCGGCCAGGGTGGCGGCAGCCAGGCTGGGAGTGGCGACGATGGCGTCGTTGATGCCGAGTTCGAAGAGGTGAAGGACGGCAAGGGCGGACGCACCGGTACCGGCTGAGTTATACCGGCCCCGGAACGGACCCCGGCACGGTCGCAGTCCGGGCGGTTTTCGACAATCCGACGGCCCGGTGCAGTGCACCGGGCCGTCATTGCATTGGTTTAGCCCATGGCGAAGCGTGACTATTACGACGTGCTCGGCGTCGGCCGCGAGGCCGGCGAGGCCGAGATCAAGAAGGCTTACCGCCGGCTCGCCATGAAGCATCACCCGGATCGCAACCCGGACGATCCAAAGGCCGGGGTGGCCTTCAAGGAGGCCAAGGAAGCCTACGAGGTTCTTTCCGACCCGGCAAAGCGTGCGGTGTATAACCAGCACGGCCACGCCGGGGTGGAAGCAGCCATGGGCGGTGGCCGTGGTGGGCCCGGAATGAACCCTGGCGACGCCTTCGGCGACATCTTCGGCGATGTGTTCGGCGACATCTTTGGTGGCGGGCGTCGGGGCCGCTCAACGGTGTTCCGCGGGGCGGATCTGCGTTACGAGCTGTCCCTGACGCTGGAGCAGGCGGTCTTCGGGGACACGATCAATCTCACGCTCCCCACGCTGGTCAACTGCGAGACCTGCAAGGGCTCTGGCGCCAAGCCGGGCACCAAGCCGGTGACCTGCAAGACCTGCGAAGGTGCGGGCCAGGTCCGCATGGCCCAGGGCTTCTTTTCCATCCAGCAGACCTGCCCAACCTGTCGGGGCGCCGGACAGCAGATTGACCAGCCCTGCAGCAGTTGCCAGGGCCGCGGCCGTGTGCAGAAGAACAAGACCCTCGCCGTCAAGGTCCCTGCCGGTGTCGACAACGGGGACCGGATCCGGCTCACGGGCGAAGGGGAGGCCGGCCAGAACGGCGGGCCGCCCGGCGACTTGTATGTTGAGATCCGGACCCAGCCCCACGACATCTTTGAGCGCGACGGCGCGGACCTCTCCTGCGGGATCCCGGTCAGTTTTGCTTTGGCTGCGCTCGGCGGCGTGGTGCAGGTACCCACTCTGGACGGTGAAGTGGCGCTGAAGATCCCCGCAGAGACGCAGTCAGGAAGGGTGTTCCGCCTGCGCGGCAAGGGTGTACGCCCGGTCCGTGGTAGTGGTCCCGGCGACCTGTTCTGCCGGGTGGAAGTCGAAACGCCGGTGAATCTCACGGCGGAGCAGAAGCGTTTGCTTGAAACCTTCAACGAGGCACTGCAGGCTGGTGGGGACCGGCATCGCCCCCGCAGCAGCTCCTGGCTTGACGGAGTCCGGCGGTTTTTTGAGAAGATGACGCCTTGACGCTGAGCTTAAGGGTTGGTGGTCGATGGCGCGGGTGACGATACTCGGTGCGAGTGGCCGGATGGGTACGGCCCTGATCCGGCTGATTGCGGCTGGCGGCGAGCACCAACTGGTGGGAGCACTGGGTGAGCCCGGGGACCGGTCGCTGGGCCGCGATGCTGGCCAGGCCGCTGGCCTCGATCCGCTGGGGGTCCTGATCACCGACGATCTGGCGGCGGCGCTGCAGGGTTCCGGTGTCGCTCCCGGGCACGGTTGTCACGTCGCCATTGATTTCACGGCTTCAGTGGTCACCGAGCGCCATGCGCAGGCCTGTGCGGAGGGCGGCCATGCCCTCGTGGTTGGCACTACCGGGCTCGGCGTCGCCCAGCTGGCTGCGCTGCAGACGGCCGCGGGGCGAACCCCGGTCCTATATGCCCGCAACATGAGCCTCGGCGTTACGGTGCTGACCGAGATCGTGCGCCAGGCTGTCACGCTGCTGGGTCCTGGCTTTGACGTGGAGATTACCGAGGCGCACCACCGCCACAAGAAGGACTCCCCATCGGGCACGGCCCTGCAGCTCGGTGAGGCGGTCGCTGCCGCTCGCGGGCAGCAACTCGCGGACGTGGCCGTCCACGGCCGCTCAGGCCTGGCCACCGCCGGCCGGGCGGAGGGCACGATCGGCTTTTCATCGGTTCGGGGAGGAGCAATCGTGGGCGATCACACCGTGTTGCTCGCCGGAGCTGAGGAGCTGCTCGAGCTAACCCATCGGGCCACGGATCGGGCCCTGTTCGCCCGGGGCGCGCTCCGGGCGGCGAGCTGGCTTGTGGGCCAACCGGCAGGCCTGTATTCGCTCCGCGAGGTACTCGGCCTGCCTGCCTGAGGGGTGTCCCCGCTCCGTCGCGTCGTTTAGAATGCTTCGGGTTCCAGGAGAGAGTAGTTGAGAGCGGGTTCGGCCCCAGCGTGGAGGGTGTCTGATTCCTGCGTAGCACCGATGCGCCCTGCAGAAGCACAGTCAACGTCTTCCTGGAGCTGTTCCTCGCCCCTTTGCTGGCGAGAAGACGACCACAACAGGGGCATACCGTGATGGAGCCAGCGCTGCTCGCATTGCAGGACGGCACTGTATTTCGGGGCGTTTCCGTCGGCGCACCGGGCCGCACTATTGGTGAAGTCGTATTCAATACGGCCATGACCGGTTACCAGGAGATCCTCACGGACCCTTCCTACTGCCGGCAGATCATCACGCTCACTTACCCGCATATCGGGAACACTGCGACCAACAGTGAAGACCAGGAAAGCGAGCGGGTCTTTGCAGCCGGACTCGTGATCCGGGATCTACCGGCAGTCTCCAGCAGCTGGCGTGGTGAAGTGGAGTTGCCCGAGTTCCTGCGTCGCGCGGGTGTCGTGGCGATTGCCGAAATCGACACCCGCAAGCTCACCCGCACCCTGCGCGACAAGGGTGCCATGTCCGGTTGCATCATGACCGGGGCGATGAATGTCAGGACGGCCGTCGACCACGCGCGACGCTTTCCCGGCCTGGCCGGGATGGACCTGGCCAAAATTGTCAGCGCCAAGGATGCCTACCAGTGGAATCTTGGTGCCACGTGGCCGGGTCCGGCGCCGATCCGGCCCAAACGCAGCGGCGTGTTCGATGTGGTGGCCTATGACTTTGGCATCAAGCGCAGCATCCTCCGGCTGCTGGTGGATCACGACTGCCGGGTGACGGTTGTCCCCGCCGAGACCCCGGCCGAGCAGGTGCTGGACCTGCGGCCCGATGGCGTCTTCCTTTCCAACGGTCCGGGTGACCCCGAACCCTGTACCTACGCCATCGAGGCCATTCGCAGGATCCTGGCAGAGGGCATTCCGGTCTTCGGCATCTGCCTCGGCCACCAGCTGCTGGGTCTCGCCAGCGGTGCGAAGACCATCAAGATGAAGTTTGGTCACCACGGCGCGAATCACCCGGTGCAGGATCTCGCGACGGGGCAGGTCCTGATCACCAGCCAGAATCACGGCTTCGCGGTGGACGAGTCCACCTTGCCCGAAAACCTGCGGGCAACCCACCGGTCACTCTTCGATAAGTCACTGCAGGGAATCGAGAGAACTGATTGTTCTGCCTTCAGTTTTCAGGGTCATCCGGAAGCCAGCCCGGGGCCCCACGACCTGCGTCCGCTCTTTGCCCGCTTCGCGGGCCTCATGCGTCGGCGCGTGCAGCAGGAGCCCAGCCTGGCGGCGGCTGCCAAGTCGGCCCAGAAGAGCAAGTCGAAGAGCAAGTAACTGAGATTCGTCCATGCCCCGGCGCACAGATCTGCACAGCATCCTCATTATCGGCGCGGGCCCGATCGTCATCGGTCAGGCCTGCGAGTTTGATTATTCGGGGGTGCAGGCCTGCAAGGCGCTGCGCCCGGAGGGGTTCCGCGTCATCCTGGTCAACTCCAACCCGGCCACGATCATGACCGACCCGGACATGGCCGACGCCACCTACATCGAGCCGGTCGACTGGCAGACCGTGGCCCGGATCATCGAGAGGGAACGACCCGACGCGCTGTTGCCGACGATGGGCGGGCAGACGGCGCTCAACTGTGCACTCGATCTCGAGCGCGAAGGCGTTCTCGCCAGGTTCGGCGTGGAGATGATCGGCGCCTCGCGCGCGGCCATCGACACTGCTGAAGATCGGGAACTCTTTCGGCAGGCCATGCAGGAGATCGGCCTGGCGGTCGCGCGCGCCGGGACCGCGCGCACCATCGAGGAGGCCATCGAGGCACAGGCCGCTATCGGTTTCCCGACCATCATCCGGCCGTCGTTTACCCTGGGTGGCAGTGGCAGCGGCATTGCCTACAACCGCGAGGAATTCGAGGCTATGGCGGCCCGGGGCCTCGATCTCTCCCCCACCACCCAGATCCTGCTCGAGGAGTCCCTCCTCGGCTGGAAAGAATTCGAGATGGAAGTGGTTCGCGACAAGGCCGACAACTGCATCATCATCTGCTCCATCGAGAACGTGGACGCAATGGGCGTACACACAGGCGATTCAATCACGGTGGCGCCTGCGCAGACGCTCACCGACAAGGAATACCAGCGCATGCGTGACGCGTCGATCGCCATTCTCCGGCGGATCGGTGTCGACACCGGCGGTTCTAACGTCCAGTTCGCCATCAGCCCGGAAGACGGGCGCATGCTGGTCATCGAGATGAATCCCCGGGTCTCCCGGTCGTCCGCGCTGGCGTCAAAGGCCACCGGCTTTCCCATTGCCAAGGTGGCAGCCAAGCTGGCGGTCGGTTACACCCTGGACGAACTCCGTAACGACATCACCGGCGGTGCGACACCAGCTTCCTTCGAACCCACCATCGACTACGTGGTCACGAAGGTGCCCCGGTTCACCTTTGAGAAGTTCCCCGGGGCCAACGACCGGCTCACCACCCAGATGAAGTCGGTGGGGGAAGTCATGGCAATGGGTCGCACCTTCCAGGAATCGCTGCAGAAGGCCCTCCGCGGGCTGGAGACGGGCATCAACGGGCTCGTCGAAAAACTGCCCGCCACGCCGACTGCCGATGACATGGACCTCTTGCGGCGCGAGCTGCGGATGCCGGGCGCTGACCGGCTGCTCTATGTGGGGGACGCATTCCGGCACGGTCTGTCCCGCAGCGAGGTCGCCCAGCTGTCCGGCATAGATCCCTGGTTCCTCGCCCAGATCGAGGATCTGATTCAGTGGGAGGGCCGCGTCCGTGCCGAGGGCCTGCCGCTGCTCCAGGGCGACGCGCTGCGCACGCTAAAGCGCAAGGGCTTCTCGGACAGCCGGCTGGCGAATCTGCTCGGCATCCTGGAAAACATCGTTCGCCAGACCCGGCTGAAGGCGGGTGTGCGCCCTGTTTACAAGCGCGTGGACACGTGCGCTGCGGAGTTCGCCACCACCACTGCCTACCTGTACTCGACCTATGATGAAGAGTGCGAGGCGGCGCCCACCAATCGGGACAAGATCATAATTCTGGGCGGTGGCCCTAACCGCATCGGTCAGGGTATCGAGTTCGACTACTGCTGCGTCCATGCGGCCTTCGCGTTGAAGGAGATCGGCTACGAAGCGATCATGATTAACTGCAATCCGGAAACAGTTTCCACTGACTACGACACGTCCGACCGCCTGTACTTCGAACCGCTGACTTTCGAGGACGTCATGGAGGTGGTGGAACTCGAGCGCCCCAAGGGCGTCATCGTCCAGTTCGGTGGCCAGACGCCACTGAAGCTCGCGCGCCGGCTGGAGGCGGCTGGCGTCCCCATCATCGGGACCAGCCCGGAGTCCATCGACATTGCGGAAGACCGGGAGCTGTTCCAGCAGCTCGTTCAGCGGCTGGGTCTTCGTCAGCCGCCGAACTGCACGGCGCGCACCCCTGACGAAGCCGTTCGTCTCTCTGCCGAGGTCGGTTTTCCGCTCGTGATCCGGCCCTCATTCGTGCTGGGAGGCCGGGCCATGGAAGTAGTGCACACGGAGGAGGACCTCCGCACCTACATGAAGGATGCCGTGAACGTCTCCAATGACAGCCCCGTGCTGCTGGATCGTTTCCTCGATCTCGCCGTGGAGGTGGACCTTGACCTGGTCAGCGACGGCAAGGACGTGCTGATCGGCGGGATCATGGAGCACATCGAGCAGGCAGGCGTGCACTCCGGCGATTCGAGCTGTTCACTGCCGCCGGCCACCTTGAGCCCGGAAGTCCAGGCCGAACTCATCAGTCAGGCAACCAAGCTGGCAAAGGCCCTTAACGTCATCGGCCTGATGAACACCCAGTTCGCGATCCAGAACGGGATCATCTACCTGCTGGAAGTGAATCCCCGTGCCTCGCGCACCGTACCCTTCGTCTCGAAAGCCACCGGCTTGCCGCTGGCCAAGGTGGCGGCCAAGACCATGGTGAACGTCACGCTGGCCGACCAGGGCGCCACGACCCAGCGTATTCCAGACTTCTACTCCGTCAAGGAAGCCGTGTTTCCGTTCGTCAAGTTCCCCGAGGCGGACCCGATCCTCGGTCCGGAGATGAAGTCCACTGGCGAGGTGATGGGCACCGGGCGTTCTTTTGCCGAGGCCTACGCGAAGGCTCAGATTGCCTCCGGAGTCACTCTGCCGCGCCGGGGTACGGCGTTCCTGTCGGTACGCGACCGCGACAAGCCAGCAGCGGTCAAGCTGGCCCAACTGCTGATCGACCGGGGCTTCGACATCATCGCCACCGGGGGCACCGCCATCGCCCTGGCGAAGGCCGGATTAGCCTGTCGGCGGGTTAACAAGGTCCGGGAGGGCCGGCCGCATGTCGTGGACATGATCAAGAATGAGGAAATCAGCCTGATCGTGAACACCACGGAGGGCAAGCAGGCGATCCGGGAGTCCCATTCGATCCGCAGTGCAGCCGTACACGGCAAGGTGACTTACTACACCACCATGCCAGCGGCTCTGGCAACGAGCTACGCACTTGATCATCTTGATGGCGTCAGTGTGAACAGGTTGCAGGATCTGCACGCCGGAGTTGTACTGTGAAAAGAGTTCCCCTGACGATTGGCGGCGCCGAGAAGATGCGCGCGGAAATCCGTACCCTCAAGATGGAAGCGCGGCCGCGCGTGGTGCTGGCCATCGCCGAGGCACGGGGTCACGGTGACCTGAAAGAGAACGCCGAATATCACGCCGCCAAGGAGGAGCAGGGCTTCATTGAAGGCCGGATTCGCGAACTTGAGAGTCAGCTTTCGAACGCGGAAGTCATCGATGTGGCGCGCCTCGCCGGCAACAGGAAGGTCGTGTTCGGCGCGATCGTGAGTCTTAAGGACGAAGCCGACGGCAAGGCCAGCCGCTACCAGATCGTGGGCGAGTACGAGGCCGACATGAAGCAGGGGCTGATCTCCATTACCTCCCCGTTGGCGCGGGCGCTCATCGGCAAAGTGGAAGGCGACGTGGCCTCCTTTGTCGTGCCAGGCGGCGAGAAGAATATGGAGATCGTGCGCGTCGAGTATCTTTGAGCAGTGTCGTATGGGAG
>CAYMKJ010000077.1:0-2668 GCA_964391025.1 uncultured Chromatiaceae bacterium | reverse complement strand
GGCCTCTCGTGCGTTGGTCAGCGCTTCGTCCAGCGTATCCCCTGCAGAAAAGCAGCCCGGCAAGTCAGGTACAACGACCCCATACGCATGTTTGGTATCGCCCGTTTCAATGGCAATGGGATAGCGCATATCTTAGAACCTCACTTCAGACCAGCCTGTTTTCGAATCGCCCGCACCAAATGCGGCGATGCGCGAGCTACGCCCGTGTAGACGGCATGTCAGGGCTGGCGGGATTCACCACCACCGTTCGCGTCAACGGCTGGATGACCAGATCGAGATCCGACCTGGGAATCGCGCCGAGCAGCACCTCATCGCCCATCAGCATGGCGCCCACGAAGCAGCGACGATTGCCGAAGCGCACTTCGACCGGACCGCCATAAGGAACCAGACGCCGGCTGCCATCCGCGAGGGTTACTTCGCGCCGCTCGAGTTCGCTGAGCCCGAGTTCAGTCGCAACATCGAGTGGCAGGCAGAGGTACATGGCACCTGTATCGGCAAGGGCCAGCACCTGCAGGGGCGCCTGCTCGGGCCGGACCGGATTGCGGAGTTGAATCGAGGTTCGCGTGAGACCCATGAGCTGAAGTCTGACCGAGGCGGAGACCGGATGAAAGCGGCTAATCCGGGAGTTATGTCGACCTTTGCCGACACCTCAAATAGCACCACTGAACCATATCCATATAGCCAATTGATGAGTTCTGGCCGCACCCGCGCCTCAACAATGTCGGCATAATTCCCGCGCAATGACGACGGCGCGCAAGGTCTTCCAGTTTTCCGGGCGCTTCGAGATGCTCCGGGGTGGGCATCTGGACCGGCCCGTAATCGCCTACGAGACCTGGGGCCAGCTCAATGCCGCCCGCGACAACGCCATCCTCATTTTCACTGGCATGTCGCCATCGGCGCATGCCACGTCCTCCCCGGTCGACCCATCACCCGGCTGGTGGGAGGAGATCGTCGGCCCGTCGCGGCCGATCGATACCCGCCGCTTCTTCGTGATCTGCATCAATTCGCTGGGCAGTTGCTTCGGGTCTACCGGCCCGGCCTCGCCCGACCCGGCGACCGGCAAGCCCTACGGCGCGTCCTTCCCCGTGCTCAGTCTCGAAGACGTGGCCAACGCGGGCAAGGCTGTCGTGGATCAGTTCGGCATCGAGCGGCTGCACACCATCGTCGGGCCGTCCATGGGCGGGATGACCACTCTGGCGTTTGCCGTCCAGCACCCGGGAATGGTGCGCAACCTGGCCCTGCTCTCGACGGCGGCCCGGGCACTGCCGTTCTCGATCGCGGTGCGCTCGCTGCAGCGGGAGATGATCCGTCGCGACCCGGCCTGGGAGGGTGGCAACTACGGGTCCGGCGCCGGCCCGATCACCGGCATGCGGCTGGCCCGCAAACTGGGGATGGTGACCTACCGGTCCGCCCGGGAATGGGAGCAGCGCTTCGGCCGGGAGCGTGTGGCCGAGGAGCGGCAGACCGGCAACGCCTTTGCCCAGGACTTTGAAGTCGAGGCGTATCTGGAAGCCCAGGCCCAGAAATTTACCGGCCAGTTCGATGCCAACTGCTACCTGCGCCTGTCCCGCGCGAGCGACCTCTTCGACGTGGCCGAGCACGGTGGTTCTGTAACGGCTGGCCTCGCCCGGGTGCGTGCCGAGCGCGTACTGGTTGTTGGCGTGGAGACGGACATTCTGTTTCCGATTGCCCAGCAGCGGGAACTGGCTAGCGGGCTCGATGCGCGGGGCCGCGAGGTGCATCTCGTGGAATTGCCGTCCATCCAGGGCCACGATTCCTTCCTGGTGGACATGGATCGGTTTCGGCCGGTGCTTGCCTCCTTCTTCGCGGCGTAGGAGCGGCCAGTAGGAGCGCCGACCGGCGCGACAACGCACTTCGTAGCCCGCGGCATCCCGGCCGGGATCCCGTCCGCTACCGTGAGTACACGGTGAGCGCCGGACGGGACACCCGTCCACGCTGCCGCTGCTACCGAACCGTAGCTTTGATCACGCCGTCGGCCACTCGCGCCGTGATCGCATCGCCTGAATGCACCTGTGTCGTGCTGCGAACCACGTTGCCGGCCGTATCCAGCACGATGGCATAGCCGCGCTCGAGTGTGCGCAGCGGGCTGACGGTGTGCAGCCGGCCGCTCAGGACGGCGAGCTGCGTGCCCGGCACCGTCAATTGCGCTCGCACTGTAGAGACGAGCCGCAGCCGGGCACTGGTAACCCGGTCTGTGGCCATGCGCACCCGGACGGCCGGCGACGCGCCACGCAGCCGCGCCAGCGCGCTGCGCAGACGCAGGTGATCGAGCGTGAACCGGTTGCGCAGTACCGTTGAGAGCTGTCCGCGCAGCTCGTCCAGCCGCTGGGCATTTTGCTGGAGCATGGCTGCCGGGTGGCAACGGGCGAGGCGGGCGACCACCGCGCGCAACGCCAACCGGCTGCCGTCCAGGACGCGCCGCGCTGCCAGTGCCAGGCGCCTCTCCAGCACCTGGACCCTTCGCAGCCAGTCCCGGCCATCGGGCACCACGAGCTCCGCCGCACCAGACGGCGTCGGCGCGCGCACGTCGGCCACCAGGTCGGCGATGGTGAAATCGATCTCGTGGCCAATGCCGGCCACCAGCGGGATCGGGCAGGCGGCGATGGCCCGCGCCACCATTTCCTCGTTGAAGGCCCAGAGATCCTCC
>CAYMKJ010000076.1:0-11245 GCA_964391025.1 uncultured Chromatiaceae bacterium | reverse complement strand
CCGAGGGACGCACCGCGATGAATGCAGGTGTCTGCCAGGCAGTGGACAGTGCCACTGGTGTCCCGGAAGAGGACGAAGTCCTGACCGAGCATGCGCCGCCTGACCGGCGCATCGCCCACATCCGCGCTCTTGCACGCCGTGTACCAGAAATTGATGAACAAGCCTGGACCTCCGGGGTGCTCAGCGCGACAGTGACGACGCCAGAACTACGCCTCGCTATCCTGCAACGCCACCTTCTGGTGGGTCGGGGTTTTGACAGCGAGGAAAGCTGCCACGGCGACGGCTGCCGCGATCAGGCCCATTTCCAGCCCGTACTCCTGGGGCTTCTCCCAGAACTCAGTGAACAGGTGCCAGCGGCCTGCGATCTCCACACTGTTCCACGCGATGATTGCTGTCGGAATGCCGTAGCGGATTGCTGTAGTCACCTTCCACATCTGCACGAGGCGCTGGAACAGGTAGATTGCCCACACGGTGTTCACGAAAAAGATGCCGTAGGTCACGGGGTGACGGTCACCCAGGATATTTTCGTCATAGATGAAGAGCAGCACCAGGTAGCAGAACCAGATGACGTAGATCGTCTCCAGGCTGGTGATGGCTGCAAAGTTCCGCTCATAGCCACGGCTTGGCTTGCCCGTGCGCAGCCCCAGATTGCGCTGGAACCAGACGAACATGTTGCACTTCGTCTCCTTGTTGAGCATGAAGTAGCTCAGCGAGGCAGCCAGTACCCCGATCGACGACATCATCACGAGGTACTCGGCCTTCGTGGCGATCTCGCCCGGCATGCGGGGGTCCATGAGGTCGGGCACATTCAACGCGTTCGCCGACCAGACGAAGGAAAACTCGATCCACCCGGTCCACAGGAGGGTGCCGGCCCAGAAGCCGTACCAGGTGCCGGCCACCTCCCCGGGATGCTTCATGCCGACAAACAGCAGGACGGCACCCAGCGCACCCATCGCGAAGGCGGACTGGAGGACATAGGCCTCCCCGAAGATGTTTTCCATGGCAATCATCACCGTGTGGCCCAGCGCCTGCACGACGAAGACGATGACGAAGGCCAGCAGGCCAATGAAGGGTGGACGGGCAAAAGTACTCTTGATGGTACTCATAGAGCTAACTCCTCGGAAGTTGGCAGCAGCAGCAAGCCGCTCATGGTGGAACGAAACAGGACGGCGAAACGGGGGTCGCGCTGATACACCTCCATCACCGGCACGGCTGTGCGGGCGAGAAGGCGTGCGGTGTAGTCGGCGCTCTTGTTCAGCAGTTGACCACCGGGTTCCACGAGTCGCAGCAGAGCGGTGATCCGCTCGCGGAACGGGGTGTGCAGGTCACGGAACAGTTCGAAGTAGATGCCGCCTGTACGGATGGACAGGCGCAGTGCATCCGGGCTCGCGGCCCAGAGCGCGAGATAGGCGTCGAAGATCCCGTGCAGTACGCCACGGGCGTCGCTGGCGGTAATGCTGCCCAGCTGGGCGAGCCCATGTGCGAAGACAGGCCGGATGATGCCGGAAAGGACCTCATCCCGGTTTGCGAAGAACCGGTAGAAGCTGCTGCGGGCGATGCCGGCCGCCAGGATGATCTGCTCCACGCTGACGTTCTCATAACCGTGAGCCACGAACAGCGCGGCACTCTCTGTCAGGATGCGAGAGCGCGTGCCATCCTGCCGCGAGCGGATCTTGGGGCTGGCCGAATCAGTGGCGGGCAGACGGACGAGCGTGGCAGGACGGGTCATGGGGCGTTCCGGAATTAATGAGACACTAATGTATCACATCGAACAGCGTCGTCTCGTATTTCGTAAGTATCTGACCAATAATGGATTATCTTTCGTTGATCGGGTTGAGGGGCATGCCCATGCGTGATCTGCTCATGCAGTTTCTGGGGCGGGAGATCTCCCGGCGCGACTTTGGCAAGGGCCTCACGGCACTCGGGCTCAGCGCGTCTGCTGTGCAAGCGCTGCTGACCAGCGTGGCCAGCGCCCAGCTGCCACCGCCGGCCGACGGCGTCTCGTTTACCGGCACCGGCGCAGAGGTTCTCGTGGAGACGCTGAGGGCCGCCGGCGTGCGGTACGTCTTTGGTACGACGGCCACGGGTATGTCTGCCTTTTTCGACGCGCTCACCGTGCGGCCCGAACCGGAGATGATCCTGGCGCTTGCCGAATCCCAGGCCACCAGCATGGCTCACGGCTATGAACTGGCGACTAATCAACCGTCCGTGCTCATGGTCCCTGGCGTGGCAATCCCGAGCACGATGAACAACCTTTATAACGCCTGGAAAGACCGGTCTTCGATTCTCGTGCTGTCGGACGGGTCCAGCACCTATTTTGAGGGCCGCAATGGTTTCCAGCAGATGGATGACTGGCTGGAGTCCATGGTGGCCTTCACGAAGTGGCGCTGGGAGCTGCGCAACGAACGGCAGATCGCCGAGATGATCCGGCGCGGCCTCAAGGTGGCTCAGACGCCACCCGGCGGCCCGGTGCACGTGCGGATCTCGATTGACCTTCTTGGCATGAAGAACGTCAAACAGACGATCTATCCCCAGTCCCGGTTCAGCGTTCCACTGGAGATGCAGCCCAAGCCGGAACTGATCGAGCAGACAGCGCGCTGGCTTGTCGAGGCGAAGTTCCCGTTGCTCTGCGCGGGACCCGAGGTCACCCGGGCCGGTGCCACCGACGAGCTGATCGCGCTCGCCGAGCTCACCGGCGCATCCGTCGCCCAGGGCTACAGCGTCTACAGCGATTTTCCCTTCCGGCACCCGTTGTATGCCGGCTTCTACGGGCTGGGCGTGCCGCGCGATCTGGCCAGGACGGACCTCTTCGTCAATCTCGGCGGTCCGATGCCGGATCCGACGGTATTCGCGCCACCGCCGCCGAAGAAGGCGCGCCTCGTCCATGCCCGCATCGAGTTTCAGGAAATCGCCAATACCTATCCCACCGATATCGCCATCGCGGCCGGCATGAAGGAAACCCTCGTCGCCCTTCGCGATGCCGTGCAGGGACTGACCACGCCGGAGCGCCTCGCAGCGCTGGCCGCCCCGCGCCTGGCGGCCGCCCGGGACTCCCAGGCCAAGGCCGATGCGCGCCGCAAGGCAGACGCGGAGGCCAACTGGAATGCGAGTCCCATGTCCTGGGAGCGCGTCTCTGCCGAACTCGATTCGGCCCTCGAGGATGACGCCATCATCGTGCCGGAGCTTGATTACCGCACGCCCTTCGAGTGGCTGACCATCGATCGTGGGCGCAGGCGCCTCATTGGCCAGACCACGGGCTTTGCGCTCGGCTGGGGTATCGGCGCAGCACTGGGCGTCAAGATTGCCCGACCGGATCAGCAGGTGGTCTGCCTGGTGGGGGACGGCGCGCTGCTGTTCGGCCAGGTGGAGGCCCTCTGGACCGCGTCGCGCTACGACGTGCCCGTGCTCATTGTGGTGATGAACAACTGCAGCTATGACAACGAACGTAACCGGATCCAGAATAACTCGCCGCTACTGGGTAACCAGGAGACGCGCGATCTGTGGAAGGACCTGACCTGTTACCTGGGCAATCCCCAGGTGGACTTCGCTGGCCTGGCCCGGAGCTTCGGCATCGATAGCCAGCGCGCCACCACGCCTGCCGAGTTGCGCAAGACGCTGAAGCGGGGCACGGCGGTCCTGCGCGAGGGGCGGCCCTACCTGATCGACGCGACAATCATGCAGCTGGACCGGCGCGGTGTCCGGACCGAGCAGACCTGGCACCCGCAGATCTCGATTGCTGCCCGCCGCACGCGTCCTGTATAGGCCAGCAGGCGTTTCAGTCTGCTCCATGGCAGCGTTGATTTCGCCCTTGACCCTGGTCGGTGCCGGGTTGTCGATGCACGCCGCCATCCGTATCCTCTGTCGCCACCTCGGCATCAACCACGGCGACAGTTCCAGGAATAGTGAATGAGCGACCAGCGTGTAATGTTCGTGTTCCCCGGCCAGGGCTCCCAGTACCGGGGCATGGGGAGTGACCTGTACCAGGAGTTCGCCGTGGCCCGGAAGGTTTACGATCGCGCTAACGAGGTGCTCGGCTTCGATCTTCGCCAGTTGTCCTTCGATGATCCGGCCAGCGAGATTGGCCTGACGCGCAACACGCAACCAGTCCTCCTGACCCACCAGATTGCCTGCCTGCGGGTGTTCGAGGAACTGACGGGCGGCCGTCTCCGGCCGACGCTCGCGGCGGGCCACAGCCTCGGCGAATACAGCGCGCTGGTGGCGGCGGGTGCCCTGGGAGTCGACGACGCGCTCCGGCTGGTCCGCCGACGGGGTGAGTTGATGGGCGAGCACGGCGAGGGTGGGATGCTGGCGCTAACGCTGGACGTGGAGACCGCGCGGCCGCTGGCGGATCGCCACTACTGTCAGGTCGCCAGCTGCAATCTGCCGGACCAAACCGTCGTCGGCGGGCGCGACACCGATCTCGATGCCCTGGCGGCTGACCTGGCGGAGCGCATGCCCCGCAAACGCGCCATCCGGCTGGCCACCGAGGGGGCGTTCCACACTTATTTCATGGTGACTGCGGCCCGCCTGTTCCGCGACGACCTCGAGCGTGCGGCATTTTCGGCGCCGACTGTCGGTGTGCTGTCCAACTACACTGGGGGGCTGCACGACACCGAGCCCGCGTTTATCCGGACGCAACTCTTTTTTCAGCTGTTCAATCCCGTGAACTGGCTGGGCTGTCTCAACACTGCGATCGCCCGGCAGGTGACCACCTTCATCGAGTTTGGCGGCGGTCTGGGCGCCGAGGAGGGCCCGGCTGCAAAGCGGCCAAACCTGGAAAGCATCATCCGGAAGACGCTCAAGGCGGGCGGCGTCGAGGCCCGGCACATCGCGGCGATCAATAGCGAGACGTTGCGCGCAGCGGCTGCCACGTTCGCCGGCTAGGCTGAAGCTCATGGTCGATCTGTTGCTGCACCTCGTTGATTTCGTGCTGCACCTGGACGTGCATCTCGATGAATTGGCGGCTAACTATGGCGCCTGGATCTACGCGATCCTGTTTCTCATTATTTTCTGTGAGACCGGGTTGGTGTTCTTGCCGTTGCTGCCGGGAGACTCACTGCTCTTTGCAGCCGGCGCTGTCGCGGCTTCCGGTCGCCTCGACATCGTGGGACTCTGCATCCTGCTGATCACCGCTGCCATTCTTGGCAACGCCGTCAACTATTGGGTTGGCCGTCTGGCTGGGCATGAATTGCAACGGCGGTTTCCCGGGCTGATCAAACAGCAGTACCTGGATCGGACCCGGGCATATTTCGAGCGCTATGGCGGGAAGACGGTAATTATTGCCCGGTTCGTGCCCATCGTCCGGACCGTGGCGCCTTTCGCCGCGGGCGTGGGTCAAATGACGCACCTTCGCTACCAGTTCTACAACATCACGGGCAGCGTGCTATGGGTGCTGTTGCTCGTGCCTGCCGGTTACTTCTTTGCTAATGTGCCGATCGTCAAGGAAAACTTCTCGGCGGTCATTATTGGCATCATCATCATCTCCGTGCTGCCTGCGGTGATAGAGTTTGTGCGCGAGCGCAGCCGGACAGTGCGGTAAGTTAGCTGGCTAATATTTCGGGAGTCATGCGAATGCTAAGCACGCGGATTGCAACGGGACTGATGTTGTCATTACTGCTGAGTGCATCGGGAGGCCGCGCCGAGCAGGCGGGGGAACTGCCGCTCGTGAAGGTCTGGAAGACCCCCACCTGCGGGTGCTGCGGCAAGTGGGTCAAGCACATGCAGGCTGCCGGCTTTCGCGTGGAGGTGACTGATATCGACAGCGTGGATCCCATCAAGACGGCCAACGGCGTGCCCTTGAGCCTGGCGTCGTGCCATACGGCGCTCGTTGGCGGGTACGTGGTCGAGGGGCATGTGCCCGCCAGCGATGTGCGGCGGCTGCTAAGGGAGAAACCTGCCATCCTCGGTCTGACAGCGCCCGGCATGCCGGCCGGGTCCCCGGGCATGGACGTGCCGGACTCGCCACCCTTCGAGGTCCTCAGTTTTGGCAAGGACGGGAAGCCGGAGGTCTACGCGACCCACCGCAGCAACAACTAACAAAACTAAGGTCCGGTACCTTCTGCATCTCGGCGGGCGAGGTGGGGGCGGAGGTCGACGATCTCGGCGGTCGACTCCGGCGCGAGCGGCGCCTCGCCGAGGCGCAGGATGTCGCGGTCGGTCAGGGGCGTATTGAGTCGGAGTTCCAGCCAGTTGGCAAATGGTAGCCAGCTCACCAAATCCTTCTGGGTGCGGGAGCTTGGCATTTCATGGATGCTTGAGCCCTCGCTAGCTGCGTGGACGTAGTTCTGGCTATCGCGCAGGGCTCCCACAATGGGGATCTGCAGCCGGTCGAGGAAGGCCATTAGCCTGCGGAAGCCCAGGGTATTTTCACGCACGCGATTGGCCACCACGCCAAGCCGGCCCATGCGCCGGCTCACCTTGGCCACCAGCAGCAGGCTGGCGATCAGGTGGGATGCTGCATGGATGTCGATCGCGGAGGGCAGCACTGGCACAAGAATCGCGTGGGCGCCAGGCGTGAACTCGGTGAGCTCGGCTGTGGTCATCGCGGCGGGGGTGTCCACCACCAGATAGCGGATCTGGGGTGGGATGCGCAGCTGGAAGCTGCGGGTCATGTTCATTTTCTTTTCGAAGGCCGCGACCCCGTAGATGCTGGGCAGCGTTGGTGGCCGCTTCTTTAGCCAGCGGATGCTAGATCCCTGGGGATCAAAATCCATCAGGGCAACTGGCCGTCCGAGCGAGGCGAAGTACCCTGCCAGGTTCATGGCGAGCGTCGTCTTCCCGGAGCCACCTTTGGGGTTCAGGATGATGATCTTGCGCAGCTCGCAGTGGCCAGGGACGTTCAGGCTCAAGGGTTTGCTTTCGTCCCACAAACTACAACCGGGACCAGAGTGTGACCCGCTTGACCTAATAAAAGGTGTGAAACGGCTCGCTGTTTAGCGTCTAAGCGACTGTAATTTAACATAAGACATCAGCCGTTAGCCAGTCGCGGGCCTCGCCCTACACCGTGTCTCCGCGGTCAGGCGTTTTCTCGGGAGCGCGGTCACGCGGAGGCGTGTTGCCGTTCCTCGAGGTGCGCGGCCACAGCCCGGATGGTGGACTTGCTGAACAGGTCCTCCACGTCGAGTTGACCCGGAAACTGCTCGTCGATGCGTTCGTGAATCTGCGCGAGTGACAGTGAGCTGACACCCAGCTCGAAAAAATCGTCATCCAGTCCGATTTCCCGATCAGTGATGACCGAGGCGCAGATGCGCCGGATCGTCGCCTGCAGGTCGGAACCGTTGCCACTGGCGGTGCCCGGCACCCGCGCCGCCAGCGCGTCAAGCTCCGCCAGCACAGCATCGAACTCGCCGTCCGCATAGGCCTGCGCGAGCTTGCCCCGCTGCAGTTTGCCACTCGTCGTCTTGGGCAGGCTTCTGACCTGAATCATGTGGGCCACGTTCAGCCCCGTATGCTCCGTGATATGCCGCCGCACCCGGTTGGCCAGCGGCAGGAAGTCCGCTGCCGAGCCGCGGTTGAGTAGAAACAACAGCAGCTCTTCCTCCTCGCCGGTAGTCTTGCGCGAGCCTGCCGCGGCGATCTTGCCCAGCTCAACGCCTGCGTGTTGTTCGGCGATGGCCTCGAGGTCGTGCGGGTAATAGTTCTGGCCGTTGACGAAGATGATCTCCTTCTGCCGGCCCGTGATCACCAGTTCACCTTCAGGGATGGTGAGGAAGCCGAGATCCCCGGTGCGCAGCCAGCCGTCGGCAGTCAGCGGCTGCTGGTCCTTCGACAGGCCGACATAGCCGCTGGTCACGTTGCCGCCTCGAATCTGCAGGTGGCCGACGGCGCCTGTAGCCAGAGGCCGGTCCTCATCGTCGGCCACCCGGACCTCGCAGTCGCGGATCGGCTTGCCCACCACCATGAGCTCGAGGCCGCTGGCGGATCCACCCGGACTTGGGACCGCCGGGCGGCCCACAGCGAGCGATCCGCGCTCCACGGTCACCGAGCGATACGGCTGACCGGGCTCGGGCAAACTGACAGCGAGGCTGGCCTCGGCGAGCCCGTAGACCGGGTACATCGCTGTTTGCGCCAGGCCGAAGCGCTGCATTTCCTTCATGAAGCGTTCGCACAGCGGCACGGAGATCGGTTCCGCACCGTTGAAGAGCAGGCGCACGCGGGCTAGATCGAGCCCGTCGAGGCCCCTGGCTTCGTAGAGCTTCAGGAAGTGCTTGTAACCAAAGTTCGGCGAACTCAGAAGGGTAGCGCCGATCCGACTGGCCTCCTCGAGCCACAGCAGTGGACGACGGCTGAAGAGCCGGGTGTCCATGATGGTGTGCTCGATGTTCGCCGCAAGCATGCAGAGGTGAAAGCCGATCAGGCCCATGTCGTGGGTCAGGGGCATCCAGCTCAGGGACACGTCCCGCTCTGAAAACAGACCGCGCTCGATGATTGCCCGAATGTTCGTCAGTACATTCCGGTGCGTCAGCATGACGCCCTTCGGCGTGCTGGTGGAGCCGGAAGAAAACTGGATGAAGGCGACGTCATCAGCCGCCACGGAATGTTCACGCCCCGGGCGGGAGATATCGGTGACGCGCTCAACGTACAGCGACCGCTTGTTCAGTGCGTCAACCTGGGCCGCAGCCCCGCTTGCCTTGCCGTAGTCCTGGAGCCGGGATCTCTGACCATCCTCCGTGTAGACCATCGGATTGCCCAGCGTGGAAAAGACCTGCAGCAACTTCAGCCGGTGATCGTCACTGATACCGACGGCGACTGGCACCGGCACCAGTCCACCCAGCAGGCAGGCCCAAAACCCGTCGATGAACTGCTCGTTGCTGGAGGTGTGCAGGATCACCCGGTCGCCGGGCTGCGCACCGAAAGCCTGCAGGTGGAACAAGACGCCGAGGGCGGCGGTGTGTAGTCCGCCGAAGGTGACAGCGCGCCGGTCATCCTGCCCGTCCAGATAGTGGATGCGGTGCTTCGAGCCGCTGCGGGTGGCGAGAACGTCGATTAGCGTGGCAGGCAGGTTCGTTGCCATGGTTTCAGGTGGTGTTCCGATGCCGGACAGTCAGGTGGATGCTGTGGCGCGTGCGCAGGTTAACCGCCGGATCGAGCTCGATGGTCCGGTTCGACTCCAGGGAGGGGTCTGGCTGGAACCGGAGCGCGAAGCGCGGCGCCAGCAGGGCCAGGTGCATCTGCATTTCGACGAAGGAGAAGTACTCACCAATGCAGCGGCGGGCACCGGCCGAAAAGGGTATGAAAGCGTACCGATCAACCGGGGGCGAGTGGGACTCGTCGAAGCGGTCCGGATCGAAGCGTTCCGGATCCGGCCACAGTTCCGGAAGCCGGTGCAGAAAGTAGGGCGCGATGAAGACGTGGGCGCCGGCCGGCACCCGATACTCGCCGAGGCGGTCCTCCTTGATGGCACGCCTGGAAAACAGCCAGACCGGCGGGTACAGCCGCAAGGTCTCCTTGAGCACGCAGGCCGCGTAGTTGAGCCCCATCAACTGGTCGAAGCTGAAGTCGTCGCCCGGTGTCACCCTGGCCAGTTCCGCCAGCAGGCGCGCCTCGACGGCGGGGTGCTGGCTCAGCAGGTACCAGGCCCAGTTCAGGGTACCGGCGGACGTCTCGTGCCCGGCGATGATCAGCGTGTTGACCTCGTCCAGCAGTTCCTTGTCGGTCATGCCGGTTCCGGACTTGCGGTCCCGGGCGTCCATCAGCAGCGACAGGAAATCGAAGGGGCGCTCACCGGTGGTGCGCCGCTCTGCCACGATCCCGAGTATCAGCCGGGCCAGGTTGCGAAACCGGACGGCAGTCTGGATATCGCGGGTGGTGTCCTCCGCGAGAAAGGCGAACGGGTTACCACCCTCCCGCGCAACAAGCCGGTCGAGGTCGCTGCTGAGTATGGAGCGGAGGATGACCTCGAGCCCCAGCCGGCTCATGGCCGTCGTGATGTCGAGCGTCTGGCTGGTATCGGCGAGCAGAGCCCATTGGCCGCGTAACTCCAGATTTAGCGTCCGCATGGGTTCGGACAAGCGGGCGATGTTTGCCCGACTGAAGCCCGGCTGCATCATCGTGCGCTGGCGGCGCCATTCCTCGCCATCGCTGACGATGATGCCGTTACCCAGCAGCATCTTTACCCGCTCGAAGCCGACGCCCTTGGCGTAGTTCTCGTGGTTGGTCAGCAGGATCTGCTTGAGGTACTCGGGGTTGCTGACGACAAAACTCGGATCGCGGCGCTCCCTGGACTGGACGCAGAAGAAGTCCCCGTACTCGGGCACCCAGCGCGCCAGGGCCGCGAAGGTCTGGTGATCCGGGCCGATGGTGTGCAGTTCATCCGGCCCGGCGGGCAGGCTCAATTCCCCGGCGGCATCCTGGTGCGAACCCGGGGAATCATTCTCACGGGACTTCATGGGCGGGTATTCTAGCAATCGTGAGCGAGCAACCCTACGCAGCCAGCCAGCGCGCCAAGCGCTTTCGCCCGACCGGTCTGCCCCGGTCGTCGAGGCGAGTGATGTCCGCCGGTCGTCGCGCCTGGTATGCCGTGATCATATTTCTCGCCCGCGGCCTGCTGGCGCTCCTGGCGGCAACCTGCCGGATGGCGCCTGTGCGTGGCGCCGAGCACCTGGATCGCCTTCAGGGCGACGGGGCTGCAGCGATTCTGTCCTACTGGCACCAGATGCAGATCTTTTGTGGCGGGCACCTGCTGGCGCGCGCCCAGCAGGGCCTGAAGGTCTCTTTTCTCACCAGTCCCTCGGTGAGCGGCGAGGTACCGGCAGCCATCATCCGGCGCTGGGGCGCTGGCGTCCTCCGGGGCTCCTCGAAGCGCTCGGCCGGCCAGGCGCTCAGGGACATGTACGACGTGCTGGTGGGGCAGAAGACCTCGCTGGTGATCACGCCCGACGGGCCAGCCGGTCCCTTCCACGAGTTCAAGACGGGCACCATCCTGCTTGCGCGCATGACCAAGGCCCCCATCGTGCTCATCGCCTACGCGGCGAAGCCCTGCATCCGCTGGAACAGCTGGGACCGTTTCATCGTGCCGTTGCCGTTCTCAAAAGTGGCCATTGCGATCGACGAGCCCTTTCGGGTGCCCCCGGGGGCGGGCACCGACGACCTGGGGCGGTTGCGCCAGGAACTGGAAGCGCGGATGGCGAGGCTGGTGGCGGAGGTGGAGGCGGCGGTGGGTTAACAGCGATAGGATCAGACTGACATGGCATTTCTGTGAGAAAAGGCAGGATTCCCGGGTAGTCAATCACCTGCCATCTGCGGT
>CAYMKJ010000075.1:0-11353 GCA_964391025.1 uncultured Chromatiaceae bacterium | reverse complement strand
TTAGCTGCTGATCTTCCTGCGCATCGCGCCCATCAGGCCGAGGGCGGCCGTCCCGGGCCGTCGGCGCGGCCATGGGCGCGATTGGTAGTATGGATCGCTCCTTCCGGCGTTCCAGCGGGCAATCTCCTGGCGAAGCTGATGAGACGAATACTTTTCTTGTTGACGGTGATGGCAATCGGTGCGGCCGCAGTCGTCCTGTTTCCGCGCCCCATGAACGCTGGCCCGGCCTTTACCGCGATGAGTTACAACATCGGCAACAACCAGCCGCCACACCCGACCACGGACAACGTGGTGCGGATCATCCGCTCCAGCGTGACCCCGGACATCCTGTTTCTGCAGGATGCGGCCTGGGCGGTCACCACGAAGGACCTGGCGGAGCGCCTGGGCTATCCCTACTACGCGTCGAGCCGGGAGCTCTCCCCGGGCAGCAATCTGGGGATACTGTCGCGCTATCCATTAAGCAATCCGGACGTCATGCACTTTGAACCCGAACGGGACAGGAGGCCCGCTGCCCTGTGCGTCGACGGAATCATTGGCGGCCAGTCGGTCCTGCTGTGCAGTGCGCACCTGCCATCTCTGAGCGCCACCCTGAGGCAAACTGACCGAGCCGGCGGGGGGAGGCTGCTGACGTTGATCACCATTGGCGCTGGCGAACTGCTGGCCGACACCCCCCGCAGCGACAGCGCCAGGAAGCTGATGGCATGGATTAGCGCCAGGCAGGCGCGGACGACCGTCCTTGGTGGGGATTTCAACAGCTTGCCACTGTCAAAGGCCGTACGCATCATCACCAGGGAGCTGGATGACGCCAGTTGGCCGAGCCGCGCCTACTTTCGCGGTACCTACCGGGCCGGTGATTTTCCCCTGCAGCCCAGGATCGACTACCTCTTCCATTCCGGGGATCTCCACAGCCTTGGCGCGGGGGTCATACGGCAGACCGCCGGCGATCACTACCCCGTGTATGCGGCCTTCCGTCTTCCTGCCCAACCTGTCGCGGCAGCGGTACGCTGAGGCTCGACGGGGCCTACACGCTGGAGAACGGCCGGCCGCGCTTCCGCTGGGTGCCGCCCTGGCCCAGAAACAAGAAACCCGCCTTGCAGCGGGTTCCCTATTGCAGACTGACTGCAAAAGCTAGCTGCTACCGACTTGCTAAACAGGGGACCCGCTTCGTGCGGATCTCTTGCTTTGTGGGGCCAGCGCCCGGTGCCGGCAACTATCGCAGCGGCGTCCGGTTCACCTCAGCGCACACGCCGCGAGGGGCTCGTCAGCCCTGTCCGGAGCGAAGATCCGTAGCTGCCACTGGCCGCCAAACGAGCGTCCTTTCTGCGCCATGTTGTTCGCGATGACCGAACAAACCTTGGCAGCTTCCCCGGCGTCAGTTTTGATAATCACGTCAATGGTGGACATCACGCTCGACGCCTTGCACTCGGTCGATACCCCAGTCTTCTCAAAGATGTCGCAGAGGAAGTAGGCGTTGCCCAGCCCGTCGCCCGGGAACGCCGGCGACGTTTGAAGCAGTAGTGTGGCGAGAAGAATTTTGCGCATCGGGTATACCCTACGACCGAGGTCCGCTTAGGGTCGTTAGCAGCCGCTCACCTCAGCCCGATAACCAGATATAGAAGTGCGGTCCATGACGGATAACCTAATCCCTCTTAGACCAGCGTCTGTCAGGACCATAGCTCGTCTCCTGTTGCGCGGAAGACCGGCCAACCCGCCACTTTGAGAGTTAGTTGTACCCGCCGGTGTACCCAAATTGCCCCGGCTGCCCCCGGATTTGGCCGGATGAGCCTAGTCAATCGGAATTCTATAACACTCTGTTTATATTGTAACTTATGGACGTTATCGGACGTGGCCGGACCCTGCGTTACACCCTGATACAAAGTGTTACCCCCCAGAGAAGAACCCCTGGCAGGACAGGCCTAACCTCTCATCCGTCAAGTTTGCCCTGACTCAAGAGGAGAACCCGAATGACCACCAGCACCTGCACCCAACCCAACGGCTCGCTGTACGAGTTCGGCGACCTCCTGCTGGCCGCGACTGCCGTACTGATCGTCCTGGTCGCCGTGCCCCTCTTCTTGCTCTAAGGGGCTACCGGCCAAGCCAGCCGCCAAGCCAGCCGGCAGGCCAGCCGCCCTGAGGTTACCGGGGCTGCCCGGAGACCGTCACCGCCGCCCGTTCCCCCGGGCCGCCAGTGACGACCGTGACAGCCCGAGCTAAGCCCGCCACTCCAAATCCTCCGGAGCTGGCGGGCTTTTTTTGCCTGCTAAGATCCGGCCCGGAACTCCAGCGCGGGGCCTCGCAATAACTTCCTGAGGTTCACCCTGGCGGCAGGCGGCTAACCGGTCTGGCCCGCGAGTCGTTTTGCGCGGCGAACCAGGTCGGAGTCAATTTCGACGATGTTGGCCTTGGGGACGGCGTGAGCTTTCGCGGTGGTCGTAAATGTAGCCGTGCTTGCCAGCACCGCGTCGATAACCGTCGGCGCATCCGCGACGCCCCAGCGTTGCGCCACCGCGATCAACTGGGTACGCGTTGGTGCGACGCGCTCGAATTCGAACGCCAGACAATGCTCCCGACGCTCGCCGACATCGGGTACCAGATCAAATGCTTCGCTCAACCGATAGCCTGCGGTGTCGCGCACCATCCAGAAGTTCTTGAGGTGGTCGTCGGTATTGCCGAAGGCGGCGTTGAAGACCATCTGTTTGAAAAGCCGGTTCACGTCGTGCTGCGGCGCTGCAGAGGCGCTGCGCAGGGCTTGCGCCATCTCGGTGTACGACTGCGCGTAGGCACCCGTGCGCTCCTTGCACAGCGTGCGCAGCGAGATCATGTGACGGCGGCCACCGCCCGCGGCCACATCAAAGCGGCGCACCAGGAGCGCGCGCTGGCCGGTCTTGCCCAGGCGCACGAGCTGATGATCCGGGACGGCGATGCCCGCTGCAGCGGCCATATCCAGCCCCACCGCTTCGAGCCCGACCACGTCGAAACGACCGTCGCGCTGACGGCTTGGGAATTTGGCGAGCCATTCACCCGTGGCGTTGCTGACGAGCACCTTGGGGCGGGCACCGCCGGGAGAGCTGCCCGCAGTGAACAACTGCTGCAACTCGTCCGGATCGCCTTCGACCCCAGCCTCAAAACGCTCTGCTGCCGCGAAGAGTGTGGCAAGGTCGGCTGCTACAGGCCGGGCACGAACAGGCAACCTGGACTCGGGCCGCCCGCAGGCCAGCGCGCCCAGACCCAGACCGTGATCCGCCAACTCACGCAGGAGATACGGTTCGCTCTGCTCCCGGCGCGGCAGCTTCCGTGAGCGAATGATCAGCGCGCGGCCCCAGTCGTCGGGTAGCGCATCTTCGAAAACACCCAGTGGTGGCTCCAGCTTCCTGGCGCGGAAACGCGCTCGACCTAGAGGCAGTGATACCGGGTCGAGTGCGAAGCATTCACGGTGTGTCAGCCACTCCTCGGCATAGGCGAACTCGCTGTCGAAACGGCCCGCGTCATCAGCATCTGTGCAGGCGAAGTCGCCAGCCTTGAGGGTTGTTGCATCGGGCAGGGTTATCCAGACAGTCAGCAGAATCACGCGCTCCTCCGACTCGCCCGCTGGCGCTGCGGCCGCGATTGTTGCCGGGCGAGATCGAGCGGCGACGCCGACTGCTCCAGCACCGCCGCGAGGTCGGCAAGCCGATCCAGCGCCCAGAGCGCGTTGGCCCAATGCCTGATGGCGACAGTGTCGACCCCCCGCTCCATCGCGCGCAGCGTCGGAATTGCAACGCCGATGCGCTCGGCGAACAGTCGCATCGGCTCGTCACGGCCGATCCGTGCTGCGCGCAGTCGTGAACCTAACCGGGCCAGCTCGTCTGATACGTTTGTAATAGTTACCATAGCTGCTTTTATACGATTAAATAGCCATTAATAGCAACTATAACTATTCTTAATATCAGGCCAGTCCGTCACCAGTTGATCGAGTAAATCAGGTCCAGGGCCTGCTCCTCGCCGGAACTCGCCTCGATGCTGACGCGCCGCCCGAGCTTGTAGGTGGCCTTCACCGTGCCGAGATTGTCGAAGACCCCGTAGCTGTAGCGGAGGAAAAGGTTTTTGCCCAGCTGCTCACCGACCACCACCGCCGTGCCGCCAGTCTCCGTGGTGTCCATGCCCAACTCGTCCACCTTCAGCGCCGAGCTCAGCTGCTGCACGACCGGCAGCGCCTGATTAAGGCCCAGGCTGATGGCCGCACTGGACACCGAGGAGCGATCCCCGGCACCGGCCGCGGAAAGCGGCTTGCCGGTGGTCAGGTAAGACAGTGCATCCAGTTCGCCCATGGCGGGCTCGGAAAACACCCGGGTCACGATCCGGGACAGGCGGCCGGACAGCAACACCCCCACCGTCACATCCCGCCCCTCGTAAGTCAGGTCCCGGCTGGCCTTGACGTCCAGGCCCGGGTCCGTCACGACGCCCGAGAACAGCAGTGAGCCGCGCTCGATCGCCAGTTTCTGGCCAAAGGCACTGAACTGGCCGTCACGCAGGCTGACGACGCCAGACCCCGTGACCAGCCCGGGATCGGCGGCCAGCGACTGGTTGAGGAGCAGGCCGCCCGCGAGACCGGTCTTGAGGCCAAAACCCTCGAAGGAAACCTTTTTCCCCAGGGTCACCTGCAGATCGTCGAGGACGAACAAGCCTGGCGGTTTCTCGACGACCGCCACGTCCCGGCCATGCACGATGGTGTCGGGCGAGGTCTGCACGCCGCTCTGCTCAATTTTCTTCAGGCGGATTTCGGCCCGGGGCACCAGCATCTCGCCGCTGACGTGGAATTGGCCGTCCCGCAGCACCACGCGCACATCCGGCGACACCTGCACGAGCCCCTCCGGCAACCGGATCACGTCAATCACGCGGCCCTTCACCGTGGCCTCGGCGCTCGGCGCCAGCTGGTCGCGCCAGGCCAGGGTGCCGTCGAGCGCCACATACCCCTTGCCGGAGCGCGCGTTCCCTTTGATGCCCACCCGGCCATCTGCCTGCCCCTGCAGCGCCAGGCTGATCCGGTCCACGGTGATCCCGGCAGCCGGGACGGTGACGGCGCCCTCCTCAAGTTGCAGGCCCCCGGAGATATCCGGCCGGCGGGCGTTGCCCGACAGGGACGCCGCCACGCTAATCTTCCCTTGCAGGTCGCCCACATCCACCAGGCGCTCGACCAGGGGGCCCAGGGACGCCAGGTCGGGCACGCCGCCGTTCAGGTCGGCCACGATCTTCGGCGTCTCGCCGAGGGGACCGGTGATGCGACCGCTCGTGGCGAGGCGCAGGCCGAAGCTCTCCGCCACCACAGCTTCGAAGTCCAGCACGTCGTCGGCCAGCGTGGCGCTGACCTTGAATTCGCTGATCTCGGTCCGCACATCCTCATCGTCAGGCACGCGCCAGGTAATCAACGCGTCCTGCAGGCCACCCTGCAGGGTGCCGGTCAGCCGGCCACCCTCCCGTTGCACCGTGACAGCGGCGGCAGCCGTGCCGTTGAGGCCAATATCCGCCGGCAGCCCGGGGGCCAGTCTGGCCAGGGAGAAATTCCGCAGGTCAAGTCCGCCGCTGAAGCCCCGTGGGTCGTACCGTGCATCGGCGAGGCACAGCTCCGTGTCGCCGGAGATCCAGCAGTGGGCCGTGAGTCCGACAGCCGAGCCCTCTATCCGCACCGTCGCCGGCTCCCGCAGCGTCCACCGGTCGTTGCCCTGGACCGTGACCAGCCCCGTGCCAATCGTCTGGGTGAAGACGCCATTCTTATAAGTGCCCGTCGCGCGCAGTTGCGCTTCAACGTCACCGCCGGCGAGCGCCACCTTGACGGTTTGCGCGTCGAGGCGACCGGCCACACGCAGCGAAAGGTTGCCCAGGGGCTTGCCGCTCCAGGAGAGCCCTGCCGCCTCCACGTCGGCGACGAGGCGCTGGCGGGCATCGCCGCCGCCGCGGGCCTGCAAGGACTGAATCCGCAATTCGCCCGCCACGAGGCCGCTGCCAGCGAGGTCGAGATCGAGGCTCGGCTGGGCTGTCGTGCCCGCGAGTTTTCCCGTGCCGCGAAGCTGGCCCTGGAAGTCCGGCCACAAGGTTGCCAGGTCCGGCGCATCGATTCGGAAATTCCCGGCGAGCCGTTGTCCCCTGCTGCCGCCCCTTTGGCCGGTTACGGGGTTACTTAATTGGCCAGCAAACTCCAGGCGGTTCACGCCCGCAAGGACCCGCACGTCGTCAAACGACAGACCCTGCGGGCTGCGAGCCACCGTGCCGGAAGCGCGCAGCGGCCGCTTGAAAAGCGTGCCGCTGGCTTCAGGAACCTGCACGCGGAAATTACCGACGCCGTCGAAGTCGATGGCGCCGCGCACATCAACCCGCCCGGCAAAGCGGGGATCCACAAAGCGCGGATCAAGCCCCCGGCCTTGCAGCTGCAGGCTGCCGACCACTGCGTCCTGCAAAGCGATGCGGCCCGTACCGGTTACCTGACCCCCGAAACCATCCAGCTGGAAGCTCTGGATTTCGAGCTGGCGGGTGTCACCCGCGAAAGTCCCATGGGCCGCGGCACGGCCCTGCGCTTCTGGCCATTCCCCGAGGCGCACGCCCGTATTCAGTTCAGCGACATAGCGATTCGTCCAGCCGCGGACACGGAGACGGCCCGCGTCGCTCCGCAAGAGCAGGTCCGGATTTTCACCGAGCGGGCGCTGCAGGTCCGCCCAGCGTGCCTCGGCCACGATCTCCGGCTGGTCCTGGAGCAGGTGCGCGACACCGCCCACACCCACCGGCGACGGCAGCCGCACCACCTGCTCGAAACGCAGCGCGGCCAGATTCCCCGTGAGTGCTCCAGAACCGGTTACCACCGGGTCTGCCAGCTGCCACTTGACCTGCGCCTCCAGCGCGAACGGTTCGCCCGTGCCGAACGCGCCGCTGGCCTGCGCGGTAATCCCATACAGCGCTGTCTGGAGGGACTCGAACCGCAGTACGCCATCGACCAGCTCACCCCGCAGGGTGACCGGACCAATCTCCACGGGAACGATCTGTTCCGTCGAGATCGCCTCCCGATTGACGCCGTTTCGGATCAGGAGCCGCGTGATCTCGAGTGATTCCACCGCAATCGCCACGGGCAGCAACAGGGGCTGCACCACCGAATGGGGTTCGTCGGGCGGCCGCGGGGCAATGTCGATGCGCACCAGAGCCGCGCGGGCGGTAGTGAGGCGCACCCGGCGACGGAGCAGGCCGGGCCAGTTCATCCGCAGCTCGGCGGGCTCGATCACGACGGTGGTCCGCCCCGCGCTGATCTGCAAGCGCTCGACGGCCAGGCCCTCCAGCAGCGTGCCGCGGATGCCGGTCAGGCGGAACCGGTCGCCGGCCAGGTCCGCGATGTTGCCGATCAGCCAGGCGCTCCCCTGCGGTGTGCCGAGCACCAGCAGGCCAAGCACCAGCAGCATCATCAGGGCGACGAGCAGGGTCGCAAGGGCCCGCACCGTACTCACAGGTCCGGCCCCAGCGTGATATGGATGCGGAAGGAGTCCGGCGCGTTGTTGTCGAGGGGCACGCCCACATCGAAGCGGATTGGGCCCAGGGGCGAGTACCAGCGGATGCCGGCGCCCACGCCGGTCTTGAGCGACAGGTTCTGAAAGTTGTCGAAGGCATTGCCCAGGTCGACGAACGCAGCCACGGACCAGTTATCGAGCACCCGCTGGTCAATC
Organism: uncultured Chromatiaceae bacterium; assembly: GCA_964391025.1. Lineage (GTDB taxonomy): Bacteria > Pseudomonadota > Gammaproteobacteria > Steroidobacterales > SHZI01. Next base: position 3,674 of record CAYMKJ010000075.1, on the reverse strand, counting down.
TCAACGCTGCCCACCAGCAGGTCCGTCCCGCCCACCACCTTGCCCTCCGCATCGGTCGGGCCCAGGGACTTGTATTCATAGCCCCGGATACTGTTGTCACCGCCTGCGAAATAGCGCACGGAGAATGGCAGGTCCTCGAAGTCCTGCTTGATCGTCCAGCCAGCCTGCGCGCGCATGAGGAGCCGCGCCGTGGACCAGAGCGGCACAAGGATCTTGCCCTCCGTGGACAACTGCACGAAGGCGGTGTCCGAGCCGAGGATTTCGTCCGTGCCCGTGGCGGTGAAGGTCAGGCGCTGCCCTCGTCGGGGCCGGCTCGGCAGCAGAAGCGGCTGGTTCGCCCAGCTGATGCCGGGAAGCACCAGGCTGCTGTTGCCTGTATCACCCGCCACGGTGAAGGATTCCAGGACGTAGTCCACGAAGCGGGTCTCCCGCCAGTTGCCCCGGCGCCGCTTGACCTGCTTGACGCCCAGCCGGAATTCATTGCTGCGGCTGTCCTCCGGGTTCTCGTACTTGTAGCCCGTATCGACGCTCAACCATTCATCCCGGGGCTTGCCGGTTGGCAGGCGATAGCTGAGAGTGGCTTCGCCCAGGATCGGGGAGACTGAAGTGCTGAACTCGAGCTGATGCCCCTTGCCGTTCAGGCGCTGGTTCAGATACCCGAGCCGCAGCTTCGGCCCGGTGTCGGTTGCGTAGCCAACGCCGGTCGTCCAGGTCCGGGGCGGCGCCGCGGTAAGCACGATCGTTAGCGGTACGTCCAGGTCAGGAGCCGGTCGCGGCGTGGTGCGGAGCTCGACGTTCTGAAAATAGCCGCCGGTCAGCAGGTCGGTGTAGAGCTCGTTGAGCCGGTCCGCGTCATAGGGTTCGCCAGGCTCGAATTCCACGTAGCGCAGCGCCAGCTCCGGATCGACCACCGACTGATCCAGGGTCACCGGCCCGAACCGGTAGCGCTCACCGGAGGCGTAGTCGATGGTGATGTCGGCGGCGAGCTGCCCGGGATAAACATCGAGGCGGCTCGTGACAAAGCGCCCGTCGAAATACCCCCGGCGCTGGGCCACGGTGGCGAGCGTGGACTTGAGCTCGTCATAGGCCCGCTGATTCAGCCCCTCCCCGGGGGCAAAGTCAGCTTTGGTGAGCACGCGAGTCAGGGCGGAATCGGACTGACCGGCGCCGGACACGCCGATGCTCACCGTGCGCAGGCTGACGCGGGACCCCTCGTCGATCCGGAAGCGGGCATGCCAGCAACCCGCTTTGCTCTCCAGCACCTTGTCGATCGTCGGGGCGTAATAGCCGTAGACCTCGAGCGCCTGCCGGATCTCCTTATCGGCGCGGCGATAGAGCCGGCGCACGCGAGCGTCCCGCGCGGTACAGGGCTCGTCAACCAGCGGCACGGTGGCGCGCACGATCTTTTCCGTGTCGCGGCTTAAGCCCTGAAAGTCCACCGTGCCGTGGGCCGGCAGGCTGACCAGGGCCAGATTAAGGATCAGAGCCACCGCCAGAGCGGCACCACACTGCGAAGGTCGCATCGAGTCGTCAGTCCCTGTCCGGTAGCCGGCTCGCGCTATTATCCAGTAATGCAGGCGTAATGGCCGGCGCCCGCCCCAAGTCCACGGTGACAGGCCCGGTCAATCGCCTTACTCTAACTTCCTTGCCCGCTGTCCTTTTGCACCAGGAGCTTCACGTGAATCAGTCACTAGTCCAAAGCCGTCGTTACACCATCGTGGGTGTGCTGGCGATGTTGCTGGTCGCCGGCTGCGCGTCCGGACCGTCCATCTATGCGAACAAGGACCCGGGTGCCGACTTCGCCACCTACAGGACCTTCAACTTCATGAACCCCCTCGGCACGGACCGGCCAGGGTACTCATCGGTGCTCAGCGAGTACCTGCGCACCGCCGCGTCCCGGGAGCTGGAGGCACGGGGTTACCAGAAGAGTGACAACCCGGATCTGCTCGTCAACTTCAACGTCCAGACCAAGGACAAGGTCCAGACCACCACGACGCCATCGGGCCCGGCCTACGGGGGCTACTACGGGTACCGGTCCGGCTACTACGGCACGTGGGGTGGCTATGACACGCAGGTCACCCAGTACACCGAGGGCACGCTCACGGTCGACGTCGTCGACGCAGGGCGGAAGCAACTGGCCTGGGACGGCACCGCGGTGGGCCGCATACGCGAGGAGGCCCGCAAGAACCTCCAGCAGGCGGTCGACAGGGTGATGACCCAGATCTTCGAGAAGTTCCCCAGCCGCGGCACACCAGCGCCTTGAGCCGACACCGTGATGGCCGAGCGCGTCGATCTCGCAACCCTGCGGCGTGACTACCGCACCCGGCCCCTGGGCCGGGACGATCTGGCGGCGGATCCCATCGTCCAGTTCCAGCAGTGGTTCACGGAGGCACTGGACGCCAACGTGCTGGACCCCAATGCCATGAGCGTCGCGACCGTCGGCGACGACGGGCAGCCCTCGCTACGCATGGTCCTGCTCAAGTATTTCGACACCACGGGTTTCGTCTTCTACACCAACCTCGACAGCCGCAAGGCGCGGGAAATGGCCGGCAATGCCCGAGTGGCGCTGCTGTTTTACTGGGCCGAGATCAGTCGGCAGGTGCGCATCACCGGCACGGCCACCCGGATCTCCGCCGCCGAGAGCCTCCGCTATTTCCTGACCCGCCCACGGGACAGCCAGATTGGCGCCTGGGTGTCGGAGCAAAGTCGCGTTATCGAAGGCCGCCAGCTGCTGGAAGCCAAGTTTGCCGAACTCAAGGCTCGCTTTGGCGCCGGCGATATCCCCCTGCCCGCCTTCTGGGGCGGGTTCCGGGTGCAGGCGCACGCCGTGGAGTTCTGGCAGGCCCGCGAGAATCGGCTCCATGACCGATTCCTTTATAGTCCGTCCGGAACGAGCTGGACGATCAACCGGCTGGCGCCTTGAGGAGCTGACCGATGCCATCGGTCCTGGTCATCACCACCCGCGCCGCAACCATCGCCATCACGGTAGCGGCCGGCTGCACGGCGCAGACTGCCGGGAAGACGACCGCCGCGCCGCCACTCGACGAGTTCTGCCTGGAAGCCCAGCGCGTCATCGTGCGCACGGCCGTCACGCCGGCACTCGTCGTACATCCGGACTTCGACGGCTTCGTGAAATCCAAGGCTGCCATCGCCCCACTCACTATCCACCAGTTCATCTGGCGCGACGATGACGACCCGGCCCAGCCCGTAATGGTGTCCTGCAAGCTGAAGAGCGCCGACCATCTCAACGAAGCCTTCGGCGAGGGCACATCGGCCGGGAACGGCCTGTGCCAGGACATGAACCGGCTCACCTACCAGCGGGTGCAGGACACTCTGGGAGCAGCGAAGGTGGAGCTCGTCGTCTTTGACCCCGCCGAGGAAGTCCGGAACGCGGAGAACCCGGGCATGACCGGCCCGGACTGGCTGAAGCCCTACGAGATGACCTGGCGCGACGACGATCATGTCCTGCACGTCCGGAGCAAGGGGTTCCGTGTGGACTGGACCGACCCCCGGTTCGCAGCCATGCCCGGCCGTTTTCGCGGCGTCCAGTATTGCCATCTGATCGCGCCGGAATACCTGACGCGCCTCGTGAGCGGGGAAGCCCAGGCCGGCTTGGCCGTCGGCCGCGAAGTGACCCCACTGCCCCAGGCGACGGCCCAGGCACCGGCCCAGGC
>CAYMKJ010000074.1:0-3116 GCA_964391025.1 uncultured Chromatiaceae bacterium | reverse complement strand
AGTACGGTGCCTATGTCGACGCCCCGAACCCGAGTCCGGCAACGCTGAACGCCCCTGCTGTCCCAGGAAGCTATGAGCTTCGTTATTCCCTGAATGGAAAAAAGGTCATCGCCCGGAAGCCGATTGAAGTCACCGCACCCTGACAGCGCAATGCCAATCGAGAAATCGAGACGCAAGCCGGGCACACCTAATTCATAAAACTCCATCCAGAAAGGGACAATTGTTCTTTTGAGCCGCAGCTCCGTCTGATTGCCAACGACACTGGCGAGCACGAGATCAGCGATTGAGCATAGGTCGAACGAAGCCCCCCTCCCGGTAGCCCTTCCCGGGCGGGCAGTGTCGCCGGCTCGCCGATTCCAGCGGGCCGCACGCTCCACCCGTCGTCAGCCGCACCCTGAATCTCCTCCGCCCCGCCGGCGTGATCTTTGCCCGCCACCGGCAGAGCGCCAGCACCGGGGCACGCTTGCCCTGAACTGAGTGTCGGGTCACGTCGCTCTTCACGAGGTCATTCGCGGTTTGTGACCGGACGCACCGACAGCGTTATGCCAGTAAACATAATCGGTGCGTTGTCAGCCTCTTAGTGCTGAGTCAGTCCGATGTCCGCTGTGAATCGGACTTTCGGCGGATGCGCCGACGCAAGGGAGAGCAACGTGAACACTGGCGGCATCCTGTTACACCGCATACTTCCGGGGCTTTGGCGGCTGGCGCCACGTGTAGTTTTCCTCGCCGTCGCGACCTTCATGTCGGCGATGCCGGTCACGGCCGACGCATCTGCGGCCAGGCTCCAGACCTGCGTCGTTGAGCCCATCACCAATGTCCAGGTTCTTCCCGGAACGGCTATGGCGGACCTGGACTGCAAGGCCAGGGTTACCGTGAACGCCGCGATCGGCGAGCGGGAGCCGGCGAGCCTTGTCATTCGCTCGTCGATGGATCTCAGTGATCTGATCGTCGAGGTGCCTGACCTCGCGGGTCACATGGGCGGCTTCCCCACGCAAAACGTCGACATCAAGTACGTAAAGGCCTGGTACCAGGCGGGGTCCGCGGGTCGCTCCTTGCGTCAGGATCCGTCCGCTCGCGTATTAGTGCCCGAGTTGCTGCTGAACGACGATTCGCTCATCCGGGTCGACGAGACGCTGCACAGGAATTTGGTTCGCATTGATTCCAGCGAGGCGAGCTACGTTGACATCAGCACTGGCACAATGGATGACGCAGCATACTTGTCAGATGCCCAAGCGCTGCCCATACGCGATGCGCCTTCGCTGCAACCATTGGCGCTGCGTGCGCGGGAAACCAGGCAACTCTGGTTCACGTTCAATATCCCGGCAGGCACCACACCGGGTTCGTACCACGGCCATATTCGCCTGAGGTCGATCAGCCAATCGCTGCACAGAACCGTACCGGTCAGGTTGACCGTTCTGCCGTTCAGCTTGCCACCACCGGCTATCGAATACAGCATGTACTACCGGGGGCAACTGGACCCCTCCGGACTGGGATCCATTTCGTCAGAACGCAAAAGCCTGGTCCAGATTCGGGCTGAACTCCAGGACATGGCCCAGCATGGCGTTACCAACCCCACCATTTACCAGGATCCATCCGAGCTGAGCTCACTTGCCGAGGTCCTCGAGTCTCGTGCCGGCGCGGGCCTGGACAACAGCCGTTTGTATTATCTGGGAATCCAGACGGGCAACTATGAAGATGAAAGCCGGAACCTGCTGAAGCTGGCGCAGCTGGCGGAGATCAAGGCGATTGCCGCAAGCGCCGGCGCTGGTACCGTGTACGTCTATGGTATCGACGAGGCCGCACCGGAACACATACCCGGCCAGTTTCCGCTCTGGAATCGCCTGCATGCCCTGGGAACGCGAACCTTTGCGGCGGCGTGGCAGAACGGCGCGGCCGAGTCAGCCTATGCCGGTATCCTGGACCTCCTGGTTCTCGGTTCGCCGCCGGATCGCGCAGCGAACAACTGGTATCGCCAGCGAGGTACACAGGTGTACTCCTACAACAATCCCCAGATCGGGATTGAGGACCCGCTCTTATACAGACTGCACTATGGTTTCCGGGCCTGGCATTACGACTTCGACGGGGTCATGGACTATGCCTATCAGCATTCACTCGGGTTCATCTGGGACGATTTCGATCATCCTGACTTTCGTGACCATGTGTTTGCATACCCGACGTTGGATGGCGTCATCGACACCGTCGCCTGGGAGGGGTTTCGCGAAGCGGTGGATGATTCGCGCTACATTGCGCTCCTGGCCCACCTGAGTGATCGCAGTTCGGTGGCAAGGGCCGTGCTGGAAGAACTCTACAGCCGGCCTACGGTTGACCCTTCCCGGGACCGGGCAAGAATTGTGGAAGCCGTGCTCGAAAGCTGTGCAGCGCTTCCGCCGCGTGCTCGTCATAAGTCCCGATGCCTCGATTGACTACCGGAAATCGGGGTCAGACTGTGATTTCAAGCGTGCTTTAACGCCGTGATACGACGGGTCGTCAACCAGCCGGCCAACCTCGCGTACCCGCAAACCGCGATGGAGTACTTGCATATGCGCATCGCGCTGATAATGCCGTGGCTGCTCCTGGGCCTGTCAGGCCTATCGGGTGCGGCCGAGCCTAAGATGACGGCCAGCACCCCGCCGGCCGGAAAATTCTACGTCGTGCAGCCCGATGGCAAGTCCCGTCCGCAGGACCCGGTTCGCGAGGGTGTCGCCATCAGCCCCGACAAGCGTCTGTCGGGATCCGGGCAGGCCGACCGACAGACGACCGGGACTGCGGGCCCGAGGGCACGCATTGGCACCGGTGGTCGGGTAAGCGGCGCAGGCACCATCCGCATCACCGGCACGTCAGCGCCGCCAAAGCCTGCTCGCGACGAGTTCGCGGCGTTCCGCTGCGAGCAGTTCGGCTTTTACTACACGAAAGGCGGGCGCTGTGTCGCTCCGGCGACGCGAATACCGGTCACGCCGCCTCGGCCCCGACCACCCGCAGGATCTCCCGCGGAGCCGCCCCGCCCCTGACGGTCGCCACCAAGGCGGATGCACGGCACGGTCCCCGTGCTCAGCGCTTCACGGTTGGAACGCCGGGGCGACGTCCGTCTTATTGAAATCGTTGCCCTTGAAGAGCAG
>CAYMKJ010000073.1:0-9060 GCA_964391025.1 uncultured Chromatiaceae bacterium | reverse complement strand
AGCCTGCTCTACTGGGTGGGCGGCTGGGTGGGCAACGTGGCTATTGCCGTGGCGGCGACCGGCTATCTCTCCTTCTTCTTTCCGGTACTGAAGGGCACGCTGCCGGCTGGCATCTGCACCCTCGCAGTGATCTGGGTGATGGTGCTGGTGAACCTGGCCGGCGCGCGCCGTGTGGCTGACTTCGCGGGGGGCACCCTGCTGATCGGCCTGCTGCCCGTGCTCGGCGTGGCGGTACTCGGCTGGTTCGCCTTCGACCCCGTGATCTTCCAGGAGTCCTGGAACGTCAGCGGGCGGCCGGACGCGGAGGTGATTCCCGCCACGTTTGCGCTGATCTTCTGGGCCTTCATCGGCCTCGAAAGCGCGTCCGTGGCGGCGGCGGTGGTGCGCAATCCCGCCCGGGACGTGCCGATCGCCACGCTCAGCGGCGTGGCACTGGCGGCGTTCGTCTACCTGGCCGCGTCGGTGGCCATCAGCGGGCTGTTGCCGGCGGCCACGCTGGCCCAGTCCAGCGCGCCCTTTGCCGACGCCGCGGCGCGCTGGGTCGGGCCCGCGGCGGCGCTGCTGGTGGCCGGTTGCGCGGTGCTGAAGGCGATGGGCACGCTGTCCGGCTGGTTGCTGGTCACGGCCGAGTCCGCCCGCAGCGGTGCGGAGTCCGGGGTGTTCCCCGCCGCGTTCCGCGAGGGGACGGACGGGCCGCCCCGGCGGAACCTGCTCATCGTCGCGGGGCTGATGTCGCTGATCGTCGTGCTCAGCTCGCTCGAGCCGACGCTCGCGGCCCAGTTCACGATCCTCATCAACCTGGCGACGCTGCTCAACCTGGTGATCTACGCCTACTGCTGCGCGGCGCTGTGGCGCTCCACCAGCCACTGGGGCATCCGCCTGCTGGCGGTCCTTGCTGCCGGCTTCTGCCTGTGGGCAATCCTGGCCTCGGAGCAGCAGCAGATCATCTACCTGACCCTGGTCTGCGCGCTCGGTGTGCCGCTCTATCTGGCCCTCGCTGAGAGGAACCGACCGGATGTTGCTCCGGCACGCTAGCGCAGTCGTTCTGCTGCTCGCCTGGGCCAGTGCGACCGCACTGACCACCACCGAACAGCTTGCCCGGGACATCCTTGCGGAGCTCGTGGCCATCGACACCTTCCGCAGCGACGACGTGGGGCACACGCGGAAGGCGGCCGACCTTCTGGCGGCGCGGCTGAAACGTGCCGGCTTTCCCGCCGGGGACGTGCAGGTGCTGGGACTGACGCCCGGCGACGGCAATCTCATTGCCCGGTACCGCAGCCCGAGACCCACGCAGAAGCCGCTGCTGCTGATGGCCCACCTGGACACGGTGTCCACGTCGCCGGTCAACTGGGACACCAACCCGGTGCAGCTCGTCGAGAAGGACGGCTACTACTACGGTCGCGGCACCCGGGACATCAAGGACGGCGCCGCCCGGCTGGTGGCGAACTTCATTCGCCTGCGGGCGGAGGGCTTCCGCCCGAACCGGGACCTGATCATCCTGCTGACGGCGGATGAGGAAACTTCCGGGGCCAATCTCGTCTGGCTGCTCGACCAGCACCGGCCGCTGCTTGATGCCGCGTTTGGGCTGAACACCGACGCGGGCTACGTGGAACTCACGCCCGATGGCCGGCCCAACTCCTTCGTGCTGCAGACGGCAGAAAAAATCTACGCGAGCTTTGCCCTGGAGGCGTCGAGCCCCGGTGGTCACAGCTCCCGGCCCTCGGCCGACAATGCCATCTACAAGCTCGCCCGCGGACTGCAGCGGGTCGAGGAGTACAGGTTTCCGCGGGCATTGAATGAGACCGCCCGGGTGTACTTCGAGCGTTGGGTGCCGCTGGCGCCGCCCGAACTGCAGCCGGGAGCCCGGGCACTCGGTGCCGGCCGGCTCGACGATCCGGCGATTGCCACCGTGGAGCAGTTGCCCTACCTGAGCGCCCTGTTCCACACCACCTGCGTGGCCACCCAGCTCAGTGGTGGCGGCTCCGAGAATGCGTTGCCGGAGCGCGCCCGGGCCCTGGTGAATTGCCGGATCCTGCCCGAGTCGTCGCCCGCTGCGGTGGAAGCGGTGCTGCGGGATCTCGTCGCGGCGGATGGGGTCACCGTGACGCCGGCGGCACCCGCGTCCGTCGGGCCCTCGTCGCCACTGGACCCGCAGGTGCTTGCAGCCGTGGAGGCCGTGGCGGCCGAGCTCTGGCCGGGCATTCCGGTGTTGCCGGAGATGAGCCCCGGTGCCAGCGACGGCCTCTTCCTGCGGGGTGCAGGCATCCCCACCTACGGCATCGGCGCCGTGCCAGAGCACCCGGACGACGACCGCTCCCACGCACCCAACGAGCGGATCCGCATTGCGGCATTTAACCAGTCCCTCGAATACTGGTACCGGCTGACGCGGCGGCTCGCGGAGTAGAAGGCTGACGTCCTTAGTAACGAGTTCTTTACTAAGCCAGATGCTTGGTAAAGAGTTCGTTACTAGCGAGCTTCTTTGGAGACCCCATGTTCATCAACTTCTGGTACCCCGCCGAAGAGAGCAGGAACCTCAGCGACAAGCCGCTGAAGGTGCAGATGCTCGGTCTGCACTTCGCACTCTGGCGCGACAGCCAGGGTAAAGCCCACTGCGTGCACAACACCTGCACTCACCGGGGCGGGTCCCTCGGCGATGGCAAGGTGGTGGGCGACTGCATCCAGTGCCCGTACCACGGCTGGAAGTTCAACGGCGCTGGCGACTGCGAGCGCATCCCCTCGCTCGGGTCGCTGGACAAGATCCCGCAGCGTGCCCGCATCGACGCCTACCCGGTGGAGGAGCGCTACGGCCTGGTCTTCGTCTTCTTAGGCGACCTGCCCGAAAGCGAACGGCCGACGATCATGCCGAACAACGAGTATGGCCAGCCCGGCTGGCGCAGCCTCTCGATGCGCTACCGGTGGCAGACCAATTATGTGCGCCTGGTAGAAAACCAGTCCGACCCTTCCCACATCGAGTACGTGCACTTGGGCTTCGGCATGGCGGGCAAGAGCACCAACTACGAGGTGCCGAAGATTCACGTGGAGGAGAGCGCCTGGGGCGCCGGCGCCATGGTGGTTTTCTACTCACCCGAACTGCCGGACCCGGCGATGAAGCACATGCAGCCCGAGGGCCGGAACGAGTCTGGCTCCGGCTACCACGGCGTCGCGTCCACCTGGACGCGGGTGAACTTCAGTGCCACCAGCCACATGCACATCTACCTCTACGCCGTGCCCCGGGACGAGCTGGACCTGGAGATCTTCCTGGTCATGCAGCGGGACTGCATGCTCGAGGAGAAGTTCGACGAGAATTTCCGCAAGCGCATGGCGATCGCGGTTGAGGAAGACCGCATCGTCATCGAAAAGCTGGACCCCCAGATCCCGTCCGCGGAGGCCATCGGCGAGTTCATCGTGCCGGCGGACGACGTGATCGTGAGCTACCGCCAGCGGCTCCAGGACTGGGAACGGCGCGGCTGGCGGCTGGACTACGGGACGCTGCAGAAGAACCGGGGCCGGATGGCCTATGCGATTCCGTCGCCCGCCCGGCGGGGGTCGTCCCCTCAGTCAGGCCAGGCCTGGGCTGTGACCGCGGCCCCGGTATTGCGACTAGCTGCCCCAGCCGTGCCAACGTGATAGGGTAAGCTTGAACCCGTAATTCCCCCGGCGATAGCGCCGAACCATCAAGAGGAAGAGGTCATGGCTACCAGGAAGAAGAACAAGATCCAACTGAGGTCAAAGGACGCGGCCACCGCCGTGCTGGAAGCGGCCAAGGCCCGGGCCCGTAACCTGAAGAAGACGATCAAGGCGGCCAAGAAAGAGCTTGGCGATGTCCGCCAGGAACTCAAGGCGGCCAAGAAGGACGTCAAGAAGCGCCTGAAGGCAGCCCGCGCCGAGGCCAGGAAGCGGCTGGCGAGGATGAAAGCCGCGGCCCGGCGTAAGCGGGCCGCGCTGGCGAAGGCGATTGCGCCAAAGCCTGCACCCAAGCCCGCGCCCAGGCCAGCGAAGAGGCCAGTGGCCGCCAAACCGGTGGCGAAGAAGCCGATCCTGAAGAAGGCCGCCGCACCGAAAGTGACTGCCAGCAAGGCGGCTCCGGCGCCCGCCCCCAAGGGTGCTCCCAGGACCCCGATGACCTCGATCGAAAGGCTATCGGTGATTCGTTCGGCCCAGGTGCCGTTCGATGCCAAGTCAGCCCCGGTGAAGAAGCCGGAGGCCATGGCCGGGGCGCAGTCGTCCGTCACCACGGCCGTCGCCACGACACCGGCGCCTAAGGCAGCGCCAGGCGCGACGAATCGCCCGAACTGAGCCGCCGCGCACGCGGCAGCCCCTCCCCGCCGTTGGAGTGCTCGTCTCGTGCGCATCGACCTCATCCTGAAGCCGCACCAGTCCGCGGCGGAGATGGCGCGGCTGGGCAGGCTCGCCGAGAGCTACGGCCTCGCCGCCGTCTGGGCGCCCAACAACATCCAGTCGCTGGACCCCTTCGTCAGCTTCGTGCCGCTGGCCCAGCAGACCACGCGGCTGCGCATGGGCCCGATCGCGGTCAGTCCCTTCGAACTGCATCCCCTCCGTATGGCCAACCTGCTGCTGACGCTCAACGAGCTCGCGGGTGGCCGGGCCACCATCGTCGTCGGCGGGGGCGGTGGCACGCTCGAAGCCATGGGCATGAAGCCGAAGCGCATGGTCCGCGCGGTGCGCGAGTGCGTGGAGATCCTGAAGCAGGCGGCGAGCCGCAAGCCCGGCGGGTACAAGGGCGAGATCTTCCCGGTCCACTGGATGGATACGAGCTGGGTCACCGCGCCGACACCCCCGATCTACGTGGGCGCCAACGGCCCCCAGATGCTCGCCATGGCGGCGCGGGTTGCTGACGGCATCATGCTGAGCGACATCACGCCGGACCGGGTGCGGCGCTGCCGGGAAATTATCGACCCCATTCTTCGGGAACGAGGCCTCGAACCCGCGACGTTCCCCCTGAACAACTTCTGGGCCTGGCACGTGAAGCCGAGCCGGGAGGAGGCCGAGCGGGAGGCGCGCATCTACCTGACCGTACGGGGCACCATCTGGGACCCTTACATCCATGACGTGGTGGAACCGGAAGAGGCGAAGGTGGTGCTGGCCCACAGCCGGTCCTTCATCACGGCCTACCAGCAGCGCAGCCCGGATGTCGAAGGCGTTCCCGAGCGTATCCTGAAGAAGATCGTGGACGCGGGGGTTTCCGCCTCGCCCCTGGCCGAGATCGACCGGGAAATCGCCAGGTTCCGCCGGTTCGAGCGGGCCGGCCTGAACCAGATCGCGCTCTGTCTCTACGACGACCCGGAGGCCTCGATCCGGGTGATCGGGGAGCGGGTGGTGCCGGCTTTGGCATAAGGTTCTCTGCGGCTGAAGAAGGCGGTCGATTACTCCGCGATCGGTAAGAGCCGCACTCGCACCCGGGATTCCTCGATCACGGCAATGCACCCCCGCTGCAGGCTGTCCGCCAGATTTGAGAGGTTGGCCAGGATGATGGCCGCCTGACGAGCCGGTCGGCGGTTCGTGCGGCGACGGAGGAGGATCACCGACGGAGCCATCTCGCGGCGGAGTGCCAGGAGTGTCCCAAAGTCAGTATCCGCCGACACCAGAATTCGGCCCTCGGCAGCAGCCCGAAGGAAGATCACTTCGTCGCTGCTACTCGCAATACCAATATCCCGGACATGAAGGGCGTCGTGTCCCATGGCAGCCAGCTTCGCCGCCAGTTGGGGCGAGAGGGCGTTGTCGATAAGGAACCTCATGGGGCCGCAAAGGGCAGCTCCCGCTCGCTCACAGCCTCCGCTGCATAGCGAAGCGCCTCCTGCAGATCCGCCGACTCCAGGTCCGGGTAGGCGGCCAGGATGTCTCCCTCGGACATACCGTCGGCCAGCATCCCGACCACCGTGGCGACCGGAATGCGCAGGCCCCGGATGCAGGGCACCCCGCCCATCTGGGCGGCATTCGCCGTGATTCGCGAGTACTTCATGCGTTGGCCTCCTGATTCGCGGTGCATCATAGCGCGGCCCTCCCTATGAGCCGATGGTGGGGGTGGATGGGGCAGACTAGCTCCGCCCTGGGGCCCCTGGCGACCCGCATTTCCAGAGAAAGCGTCCGGAAACGCGGCGTTGTAAGCTGTCGGAAATCCCGCGAGCACGTCCCTCATGCGCTTCACCGGCTCCAAGACCTACGTTGCCACCGACGACCTCCGGCTCGCCGTCAACGCGGCCATCACCCTGGGCCGGCCGCTGCTCATCAAGGGCGAGCCGGGCACGGGCAAGACCCGGCTGGCAGAGGAGGTGGCCCAGGGCCTCGGCATGCCGCTGCTCGAGTGGCACATCAAGTCCACCACCAAAGCCCAGCAGGGGCTCTACGAATACGACGCCGTTTCGCGCCTGCGGGACTCCCAGCTCGGCGACCCCAAGGTGCAGGACATCGCCAACTACATCGTGCCCGGGATGCTCTGGCAGGCCTTCAACAGCGACACGCCGGTGGTGCTGCTCATCGATGAGATCGACAAGGCCGATATCGAGTTCCCCAACGACCTGCTGCGGGAGCTGGACCGGATGGAGTTCTACGTCTACGAGACGCGGCAGCTCATCAAGGCGAAGCAGCGGCCGCTGGTGTTCATCACCAGCAACAACGAGAAGGACCTGCCGGACGCCTTTCTGCGCCGCTGTTTCTTCCACTACATCCGTTTCCCGGACAAAGAGACGATGGAGCAGATCGTCGAAGTGCATTACCCGGGCATCAAGAAGGCGCTGCTGAAGGAAGCGCTCGAGGCCTTCTTCGCCGTGCGGGAAGTGCCGGGGCTGAAGAAAAAGCCCTCCACGTCAGAACTGCTGGACTGGCTCAAGCTGCTGCTGGCCGAGGATATCCCGCCGGAGGCTCTGCGCACGGACGACCGGCGCTCGATCATCCCGCCGCTGCACGGCGCGCTGCTGAAGAACGAGCAGGACGTGCATCTCTTCGAGCGGCTGGTGTTCATGTCGCGGCGGAATTGAAAATCGGGGTCAGACTGGGGTTTCTCGGAAGGCGCATCGACTCTGAGAAACCCCAGTCTGACCCCGATTCTCAGAGGGAACCATGCTCACCCAGTTCTTCTTCACCCTCAAACAGCATCAGGTCCCGGTCTCCATCCCGGAATACCTGACGCTGCTCGAAGCCCTGAATTCGGACGTCATCGGGCCCAACATCGACGAGTTCTACCTGCTGGCCCGCTCGGCACTGGTCAAGGACGAAACGAACTTCGACAAGTTTGATCGCGCCTTCGCGGCCTTCTACAAAGGCGTCGAGGCGCAGACCGGCACGAGCCACGAGATCCCGCTGGAGTGGCTGCAGAAGCAGGCGGAGCTGAACCTTACGCCCGAGGAAAAAGCTCTCATCGAGTCACTCGGTGGCTGGGACGAGCTGATGAAACGCTTCCGGGAGCGCCTCGAGGAGCAGAAGGGGCGCCACCAGGGCGGCAACAAGTGGATTGGCACGGCGGGCAAGTCGCCCTTCGGTGCCTACGGCTACAACCCCGAGGGCATCCGCATTGGCCAGGACAAGTCACGGAACCGCTCGGCGGTGAAAGTGTGGGACGCCCGGGAGTTCCGCAACCTGGACGGCGACGTGCAGCTCGGCACGCGCAACATGAAGGTGGCGCTTCGGCGCCTGCGACGGTTTGCCCGGGAAGGCGCGGCGGACGAACTGGACCTGGACGGCACCATCGACAAGACGGCGCGCAATGCCGGCTTTCTGGACCTGCAGCTGCGTCCGGAGCGGCACAACGCGGTGAAGGTTTTGCTGCTGCTGGACATCGGCGGCTCCATGGACGAGCACTCACGCCTCTGTTCGGAGCTGTTCTCCGCCGCCCGGGCAGAATTCAAGCACCTGGAGTTCTTCTATTTTCACAACTGCATCTATGACTTCGTCTGGAACGACAACCGGCGCCGGCACGGCGAGCGCACGCGGACCTGGGACCTGATGCACAAGTTCAACGCCGACTACCGGCTGATCTTCGTCGGCGACGCCACCATGAGCCCCTTCGAGATCCTGCGTGCCGGCGGCTCGCTGGAGTACATGAACGAGGACCCGGGGTCGGACTGGCTGAAACGGCTGACCGACGTCTACCAGCGTTCCATCTGGCTCAACCCGACGCCGGAGCAGAACTGGGACTATCACTACACCATCAATGTGGTCCGGGAGTTGATGGGGGGCCGGATGTTTCCGCTGACGCTGGACGGGCTGGAGCGGGGGATGCGCACGCTGACGCGGAAGGGCTCTGCCCCGTAGGAGCGGCTTTGGCCGCGACCCTGCGGCAGCCCTTTCTGTGACAAAACACTGGAAATCGTGCTTGACCAGCAGTTCATTACCCGGGTAATGTGAACGCCATGGCAACCGCAAATTCCCGCCTTACCGCCCAGGGCCAGATCTCCGTCCCCGCGGAAATACGCCGCAAGCTTGGCCTCGGGCCCGGTGCAGTACTCGAGTGGCATGAGGTTGATGGGGAGATTGTCGTCCGGCGCGCCGGACGATTCACGTCGGCCGACATTCGGCGAGCCCTCTTTCCGCAGGGCGTGCCAGCGGGGCAGGCGCCGGTGGACACCAAGGCGGCCCTGCGGAGCCATGCCCGGCGGCGTCATGCGGGCCGTTGATACCAACCTTCTGGTGCGCCTGATTACCAACGACGACGAAACCCAGGCACGGGTTGCCGAAGAGTTCATCGCGGCCGGAGCCTGGATCCCGCATATCGTTCTGGCCGAGGCAGTATGGGTTCTCACATCAGCATTTGATCTGAGCCGCGCGAGAATTGCCGAGGCCATCGACATGCTGCTGAATCACACCTCGCTGGCAATCCAGGACAGCGAGGTCGTCTCCGCTGCACTGGCAAACTTCCGGCAGCACGCTGGCGTGGAGTTCTCCGACTGCCTGGCGCTCGAGACGGCCCGTCGCGCGGGGCATCTGCCGTTTGGCACCTTCGACCGGCGCTTCAGCCGGCTGCCTGGCGTGCAACGCCTGTAGGAGCGGCGACCGCCGCGACTCGCTTCAGCGTAGTGCCGTCCAGACTCTTAATCAGTGCTGACG
>CAYMKJ010000072.1:0-7131 GCA_964391025.1 uncultured Chromatiaceae bacterium | reverse complement strand
TCGTGACCACCACTGGGGGCAGCGCGGAACTGGTCGAGGACGGAGTGAGCGGACTCGTGGTGCCTCCGGGGGATGCCAGGGCGCTCGCCAACGCGGTGCTGCGGCTTTACCGGGACCCGGAGGCCAACCGGCGCATGGGAGCCCGGGCGCGGGAACGCATCGGCGCACGCTTCCGGCTGGAGGATTCGGTTTCTGCCCATCTGGCCCTTTTCCAGGAACTAGCGGGCCACACTTGACAGGGCCTGACAGGGCCTGGCCGGAGCAGCCTTACCGGCGGCCAGGGCCCCGGATATGGCCGAGCTGCAGCCCGGGATCCTTGCCATCCGGCCCACCAGCCCGGCGGAGTTCCTCGTGTAGCTCGTTCAGCTTCTGGTACTTCATGAAGGACCGGAACATGCTGGTCATGGTCACCAGCCAGCCGTCCGCCCCCCTGAATATCCCGCCCCGCAGGACGAGCTGACGGAACCCAGCCCCCAGGGCGCTCACTACTGGCTTCGTTGCCGACTCGGGCCGGCCGGCCTTGAACATGCCCTTCGCGTCGCGGGACGTCAGCCAGTTGATCTTGGCGATCCAGTCGCTAAGGCTGTCGTAGGTGTAGTGGAGGATGTGGCCGGGGATGCGGCGCACGCGCGGCGCAAGCACACCGGCATGGCCGGGCTTCGGCTCGTAGGCAGCGCGGGTGCGATTGTAGAGACGCGTCACAAAGTCGGGATAAAACCCTGGACCGCGAATCCAGCGGGGACCAATGTAGCTCTTCCGGTTGAACTCGTAGGCATCGGTCGGATCCGCGAGTAGCAGCGTCTGGATGGTCGCTGCCAGCTCATCGTCGAGCCGTTCATCCGCGTCAAGCGCCAGTATCCAGTCGTGCGCGGCGTGCTTTTCGGTGAGGTTACGTTGCGGGCCCTCGCCGAGGTAAGCCTGAGGAATGACGCGGGCTCCAGCGGCAATTGCCAGTTCGACGGTCTGATCGGTACTCAGGGAATCAACCACCCCAACCTCGGCGCAGACCCTTCGCAGCGAAGCGATGCACGCCTCGATCTGGTCTTCTTCGTTGAGCGTGATGATGGTGCCAGTGATGAGCGTCATGCGTCCTCCGCGAGGAAAATCCTAGCACAGCGGTCCATCGTCACCCGCTAGAGAAACACGCGACGATGCCGATGGGCTTCGTGCGGATGTGATGCACGCACAACCCGGTGAATGTCGCGCTGTATTGCTTTTCAAAAACTGGTGGGTATATTTACCGTCAATCGAGACATGAACGTTACTTTTTTATCCAGCCAGCAGACACCATGACGTCGCAGTCCTCCCCTTTCGGACATAGTTCCGGACGGGTCAGGATTCCGGAAGTTCCGGATCGGCAATGGAATGCCTCGCGACCGTCTTCAGCGTTCGGGGCCATAGAAGGCAACCAGGTTTGATTCTGTCTCGACACGCTTTCCGCCGACCCTGCACACCGACGAGGTAGTCCCGATGCCGCGCGTCTTATCTGTCGTGGACCCTTCTTCTATGGGTCCCATTCCGGGACCAGCCGCCCCCCTTCAAGCTCCCCGTCAAGCCCCCTCTCAAGCCCCGGTGGGACACGGCCCCGTCAACCTGACGCCCGTTCCCACGACTAAACCCACCATCCCGCGGCTGGTCGTCAGCCCGCGGAGTGACGCGTTCCGGCGCCGCTTCTATCCCCAGGCGGGTCTGCGGGACTGGAACGACTGGCGCTGGCAGAACCGCAGTCGCGTCCGGGCCATCGCCGACCTGGACCGGATGGTGAGCCTGACTGATGATGAGCGACAGGCCATCGAGATGCACCGGGGCGCGCTGCCGGTCGGCATCACGCCCTACTATGCGAGCCTGCTGGATCCCGAGAACCCGGCCCAGGGCCTGCGCCGGACGGTGATTCCAGTGATGGAAGAGTATCTTCGCTCCCGCGGTGAGGCCGACGACCCCCTGGGCGAAGACGGGCACAGCCCGGTGCCAGGCCTGGTGCACCGCTATCCGGACCGGGTCCTATTGCTGGTCACCAATTTCTGCTCTGTCTACTGCCGGTACTGCACCCGGGCCCGCATGGTCGGCTCCGTCGGGGAACGCAGTATCCGCAAACACGACCTGGAACAGGCCATTAACTACATCGCGGGGAACCCCGCGATCCGCGATGTGCTGCTGTCCGGAGGGGACCCGCTCAGCCTGGACGACGAACGGCTGGAGTGGATCCTGGCCCGGCTGCGCGCGATTCCCCATGTGGAATTCATCCGGATCGGCTCGAAGCAGCCCGTGGTGCAGCCCCAGCGGATCACCCCGGCACTAACCCGCATCCTGAAGCGCTATCACCCGCTGTGGATGAGCCTGCACTTCACCCATCCGGACGAAATCACACCGGAAGTCGCCGAGGCTTGCGCCCGCCTGGCCGATGCCGGTATCCCGCTGGGCAGCCAGACGGTGCTCCTGAAAGGGGTGAACGACGACGTCGCGACCATGAAGTCCCTGGTTCAGGGCCTCCTGCGGATCCGGGTCCGGCCTTACTACCTCTATCAATGCGATCCGATATCGGGCTCCGCCCACTTCCGTACGCCCGTCGAGAAGGGGATCGAGATCATCCGTGGGCTGCGCGGGCATACCACGGGCTATGCGGTGCCGACTTACGTCATCGACGCCCCGGCGGGCGGCGGCAAGATTCCGGTTTCTCCCGATTACATCGTGGGCCGGGATGGCGACGACCTCCTGCTGACTAACTACGCCAACGGGTCTTACCGCTACCCGGATCCGCAACCTGAAGCTGCCGGATGCGAGTCGGCCTGACTTATGACCTCCGCAGCGAGTATCTCGCCGCGGGTTACAGCGACGTCGATACCGCCGAGTTCGACCAGCCCGAAACCATCGACGCCATAGCCGGTGCGCTGAGCCGCCTCGGGCTGTCCATCGACCGGATTGGCAATGCCCGCCAACTGGCGTCGCGCCTCACCACCGGCTCCCGCTGGGATCTGGTCTTCAACTTCTGCGAGGGCCTGCATGGCTTTGGCAGGGAGTCCCTGGTGCCGGCCCTCCTCGACGCCTGGCAGATCCCCTATGTATTTTCGGACCCGCTCGCCTGTGCCGTGACCCTGCACAAGGGCATTGCCAAGCACGTGGTTCGTGGGCACGGTCTTGCGACGCCGGACTTTGCTGTGATCGAGTCGGCCGATGACGCCCGCCACCTGAATCTGCGCTACCCGCTCTTCGCGAAGCCGGTGGCCGAGGGCACCGGCAAGGGAATTTCCACGGCATCACGGGCCTGCTCGCCGGATGAACTGGTGGCTGTCTGCGCGACGCTGCTCGCCCAGTACCGGCAGCCGGTCTTGATCGAGGAATTCCTGCCGGGGCGCGAGTTCACGGTGGGGCTCGTTGGCACGGGGGCTGAGGCCGAGGCCATTGGCGCCATGGAAGTCCATCTGGGCCCCAAGGCGGATCCCGGGGTCTACACCTTCGGCAACAAGGAGCACTGGGAAGGGCGGGTGACCTACTCCCTGCTGACCGAAGAGCCGCTGGTGAAAGCGGTGCAAACCCTGGCCGTGGGTGCCTGGCGGGCGCTGGGGTGCCGGGACGGCGGCCGACTCGATATCAGGCTCGACGCGGCGGGAATACCAAGCTTTCTCGAAGCCAATCCGCTGGCCGGCCTGCTTCCGGGGCACTCCGACCTGCCGTTCATCTGTCGTTTCAAGGGTATACCCTACGACGAGCTGATCCGCCGCATAGTCGTCTCGGCCGTAACGCGGGCCGGCCTCCCCGTCACCAAAGCGCTCGGCGCGAGAATAGCGGCGTGACCGAAACCAGGTCCGTACTGATCCTGCACAACTCCGTGACCCATGAGTCCACGGCAGATGCCCGGGATATTCTTGAGCAGATGGCTTGCGTGCGGACCGCACTCGTCAGCCGCGGGTATCGGGCCCTGACCCTGGCTATCGACCTCAGGCTCGATGCCGTGAAATCCCGGCTGAAGGAAGACCCGCCGGACGTCATTTTTAACCTGGTGGAGGCGATTGATGACTGCGGGCAGCTCGTCCCGATCGCCACCGCACTCCTCGATCACCTGCAGATTCCCTACACCGGATCCAGTACGGAGGGCCTGCTGATAACCGGCAACAAGATTCTGGCAAAACAGTGGCTGCGGGCCCACGGCCTGACCACGTCCGACTGGTGGGACGGTGTATCCCCGGTCCCAACCTACCCGGGCCCCGGGCGCTGGATCACCAAGCCGGTCAGCGAAGACGCATCCATCGGCATGGACGACGAGTCGGTGATCGACGACTTTCAAGACGTACCACAGCGAGTGGCGGCCCGTGAACAGTTGCGCAAGTATCGCTGGTTTGCTGAGCGCTACGTGGAAGGCCGCGAGATCAACGTCGCCCTGCTCGATGGCCCCGGTGGGCCGGAGGTGCTGCCCATCCCGGAGATCGAGTTCGTCGACTACCCGGCTGACAAGCCTAGAATCGTGGGCTACGCCGCAAAGTGGCAGGAAGATTCCTTTGAGTGCCGAAATACAGTGCGCCGCTTCGTTGATCCCGTCCGCGAGGCGGCACTCTGCGCCGAACTGGGGCACGTGGCGCTGAAGTGCTGGCAAATCTTCCAGTTGCGGGGCTACGCCCGTGTGGACTTCCGGGTCGATGCGGAGGGGACTCCGTGGGTGCTGGAGATCAACGCCAATCCGTGTATTTCCCCCGATGCGGGCTTCGCAGCTGCCCTTGAACAGGCCGGAATCCCCTACGCCGAAGGGATCGAGCGCATCGTTGCAGTGGCCCGGTACGGCTAGGTTTCGCCAGGGACAGTGGCGACGATTTTCAGAGCCCACCTGCAGCCCTCGGACCCTGGGGGTATCGAGAGCCTGGTACGCGAGACGGGGTTTTTCAGTGCCGAGGAAATTGGCATTGCTCGTGAGCTGGCCGATGATGGCCTGGCTCAGGGTCGTTCCAGCCACTACCGGTTTGTTCTGGCGGACAAGGACGGATCACTCGCAGGCTTCGCCTGCTCTGGCCCGGTGCCGTGTACTCAAGCCGCCTGGGACCTGTACTGGATTGCGGTGGCACCGCGGGCCCAGGGACACCATCTCGGGCGGGAGCTTCTGAAGCGCGTGGAGTCCGCAATACTCGCAGCAGGCGGCACCCACATCTACGTGGATACGTCATCCCGGCAGCAGTACGCCCCCACCCGCGAGTTCTACGCCCGTCGGGGCTACCAGAAGGCAGCAGATTTCCCGGACTTCTACGCTCCGGGGGACGGCAAAATCGTCTATGCGAAGGTATTGGGCGCGTTGGGGGCCTAGGGCGCAAGATGGGGCAGCATCAGCGTTGCTAGGCTTAGCACGAGGAAGAAGCCGCCGGTGTCGGTGATAGTAGTGAGCATCGGTCCCGCCGCCAGCGCGGGATCAACTCGCAGGCCCTTGAGCAGCAGCGGCAGGGCACCACCAACGACCACTGCAACCAGTGTGTTCGCCGCCAGCGCGGTGCCCACCACAAGACCCAGCCAGGGATTGCCCTTCCACAGCCACGCGACGCTGGCCAGCAGCAGTCCGAGCACGACGCCCGTGACCAGCCCGAGTGCGAGTTCCTTGAGGCAGACACGTGCCACGTCAGATGGCTTGATAATGTCGAGGGCCAGCTCCCGCATGCTGACGGCGACGGCCTGATAGCCGGAGCAGCCGCTCATGTCAGATACGATGGGGAGGAAGACCGCCAATGTGAAGGCGGCGGCGAGCGTGCCCTCGTACAGGGCGATAACGCTGGCAGAGGCGAGATTCAGGAAAATCTTCACGATGAGCCAGGAGAGGCGGCGGCCGGAACGGATATGCAGGGGCATTGAGCGGAACTCGTCGCCACCCACGATGCCCTGGCTTTTCAGATAGGACTCATCGGCTCGTTCGGTGATCGCGTCGAACACCGCGCGCCGACGAATGGCCCCGAGCAACCGGCCCGCGTCATCCACAACAGGAGCAATCGGTGTGTCCCGGGACTCGAAGAAATCTTCCAGTTGATCGAGCCCGGCCTTTGCGTTGACGGCATCAACCGGGGTAGCGAGCTCTCTCAGCCGGGACTGCGGCTTGGCGCCAGCGATATCCGTGAGCCCGGCAACTCCCTGCAGACGCCCCAGAGGTCCCACCACGAAGACGTGCTGGAGATAGTAAATGGGGTAGTCCTCGCCCCGGACCGCGATATCGGCGACAGCATCGCCTACGGTATTGGTCTCCGGGTAGCTAAGGTACTCCTTCATCATGAGACCGCCGGCAGT
Source organism: uncultured Chromatiaceae bacterium (assembly GCA_964391025.1). Lineage (GTDB taxonomy): Bacteria > Pseudomonadota > Gammaproteobacteria > Steroidobacterales > SHZI01. Next base: position 882 of record CAYMKJ010000072.1, on the reverse strand, counting down.
CTCCGGGTCGTAGGCGATCAGCTGCCGTGCCTCGGCAGCCTCGTCGGCATCCATGAGGCTCAGGATTTCCTCAACGTCCTCGCGGTCCATCTCCGCCAGAACGTCGGCCGCCTCGTCGCTATCCATTTCGTTGACGATCGATGCGGCTTCCTCAGGCCGCAGGTTGTCGAGAAGTTCAGCCGCTTGGGAATCGGGCACGTCATCGATGAGATCTGCGGCACTCTCGGGCGGCAGCAGCGTCAGGAGTTTTTCCTGCTCATGGGAGGTGAGCCGGAAGACCGCCCGTACAGTCTCGCTGGACGGCAGGTTCTGCAGATACTGGTCGAGCGCCGCCAGGTCCTCACGCTGGAGGAGTTCACTGATGATCTCCCAGGGCTGCCGATTCATAGTGCTGATGCTAACGAAAAAACCCCTGTCGCATTGCTGCGACAGGGGTTTTGGATAGGTGCCTGGCGGTGACCTACTCTCACATGGGGAAACCCCACACTACCATCGGCGCTGGGCAGTTTCACTTCCGAGTTCGGAATGGTATCGGGTGGTACCCGCCCGCTATGGCCGCCAGGCAAATTTTTAACTGGGCCTAACCTCCCGAAGGAGACTGGCCGCAATACGGATGTGTTCAACGCCTGTTGCGTGGCTCTAGAACTCACGCAATAACTGCAATCATTTGTTACTCAACTGGCTTCCATTGGCTGGAATCTATAACCACTCAAAGCCTGAAGAGACTTCGGGCTGAAGAAACTTCAGGTTGCTTGAGTGTTATATGGTCAAGCCTCACGGGCAATTAGTACTGGTTAGCTACACGCCTTACAGCGCTTCCACACCCAGCCTATCAACGTCGTAGTCTTCGACGGCCCTTTAGGGGGATCAAGTCCCCAGAGA
>CAYMKJ010000071.1:0-24189 GCA_964391025.1 uncultured Chromatiaceae bacterium | reverse complement strand
CCTGAAGTACGGCACCTGACCACCAACCAGACGGCAGCCCCGATGAGCATCGCCAGTAAGCGTCCCCAGGACAACGACTTCACTCTCAAGATCGGCAACGTGAACGGCACGGGATCGGCCAGCGCCAACTCGATGCTGATGAAGTCGCTCTTTCGCATGGGCATCCCCGTCTGCGGGAAGAATTACTTTCCGTCCAACATTCAGGGCCTGCCCACCTGGTACGAGATCCGGGTGAATGCAGAGGGTCACCTGGCCCGGTCCGGCCGCGTGGACGTGATGATCGCCATGAACGCCGAGACCTACCGCAAGGATCACTCGGAGGTCGCCACCGGCGGTTACCTGCTCTACGACTCCACCTGGCCCCGGAGCCAGCTGTTCAACCGGGCGGACATCCACATCCTTGGAGTCCCGCTGTCCCGCATCTGCAACGAGAACTTCGATAACGCCCGTTCACGAATCCTGATGAAGAACATCATGTACGTGGGCGTGCTGGCGGCGCTGCTTGATCTGGACATGAACATCATCAAGCAGCTGCTCAATGAGCAGTTTGCCGCCAAGGCCAGCCTGCTGGATGCTAACCAGAAGGCGATCGATCTGGGCTTCGCCTATGCGAAGGAACATTTTTCCTGTCCGTTGCCGTTCCGGGCCCGGGCGCTCGAAAAGACCCGCAATCACATGATGATCGACGGGAACACCACGGCAGCCCTGGGCTGCCTGTTCGCTGGCGCCACCGTGGGGGCCTGGTATCCCATCACGCCATCCACGTCCCTGATGGATGCGTTCAAGAAGTTCTGCGACAAGTACCGCAAGGATTCGGAAACGGGCAAGGCCAACTACTGCATCATTCAGGCCGAGGATGAGCTCGGCGCCATCGGCATGGTGCTCGGGGCCAGCTGGAACGGGGCGCGGGCTTTCACGCCTACCAGCGGTCCGGGCATCTCGCTGATGAACGAATTCTTGGGCTACGGCTACTTCACCGAGATTCCCGCCGTAATCTTCGATGTCCAGCGCTGCGGGCCATCCACCGGCATGCCGACGCGCACCCAGCAGGCTGATCTCATGGCCTGTGCCTACGCCTCCCACGGTGACACGCGGCACGTTCTCCTGTTCCCGGCGAACCCGGAAGAGGCCTTCTATCAGGCCGTCCAGGCCTTCGACCTGGCCGAACGGCTGCAGACACCGGTGATCGTCCTCACTGACCTCGACATCGGCATGAACGACTGGATGTGCCGTGACCTCAACTGGGATGACAGCTACCAGCCGGATCGCGGCAAGGTGCTGACGGTGGAGCAGATCGAGGCCCTGCCTAAGTTCAACCGGTACCTGGATACCGATGGTGACGGGATCGCTGCCCGCACCTTGCCGGGTACGCACCCGAAGGGCGCCTACTTCACCCGCGGCTCGGGCCACAACATGTATGGGGCGTACACCGAGGACGCAGCCGAGTATCAGGCCGTCGTGGATCGGCTGCGACGGAAGTTCGACACGGCGAAGCAACTGGTGCCACCGGCGGAGATTCACGTTTCGGACAAATGCCGCGTCGGCTTCCTCACGATCGGCTCCTGCGACAACGCCGTGAAGGAGGCACGGGCGCTGCTGGCCGAGGAGGGTGTGAACATGAACTACCTCCGCGTGAAGGGCTTCCCGTTCGGCAAGGACGTGCAGGACTACCTCGATAGCCATGAACGCATTTACGTCGTGGAGCAGAATCGGGACGCCCAGTTGCGCAGCCTGCTGATGCTGGAAACCCGCGTGGATCCCAACAAGCTGGTGCCCGTGCTCCACTACGACGGGCTGCCGATCCTGGCGAAGACTGTCGTGGACGGCGTGAACCAGGATCTCGCCCGAGGGAAGGCCGCATGAGCTTTATCACCAAGCCAAAGGTCGCCCATCCTCAGCTCCCCCGCAACGAGCTGCAGCTGACCGTTCGCGACTACGAGGGAGCCATGTCCACCCTCTGCGCCGGCTGCGGGCACGATTCGATTACGGGCGCCATCATGCAGGCCGCGTTTGAGCTCTCCATTCCGCCGCACCGTATGGCGAAGCTGTCGGGAATCGGCTGTTCGTCGAAAACGCCGGCCTACTTTGCCAGCGCTTCCCACGGGTTCAACACCGTGCATGGCCGCATGCCCTCTGTGGCGACTGGCGCCAACGCGGCGAACCAGGATCTGCAGTACATCGGCGTGTCGGGTGACGGGGATACCCTCTCCATCGGCCTTGGCCAGTTCCTGCACGCCGTCCGGCGTAACCTGAACATGCTCTACCTCATTGAGAACAACGGGGTTTATGGCCTCACCAAGGGCCAGTTTTCCGCCTCCGCAGACGTGGGGTCGAGAGCCAAGAAGGGTGAAACCAACCAACAGCCGCCCATTGATCCGGCACTCACGCTGCTTGCGACGGGCGCTACCTTTATCGCACGCAGCTTCTCCGGCGACCGGCAGCAGCTGGTCCCGCTGATCAAGGCGGGGATGAAGCACCGGGGTTTCGCCGTGATCGACGTAATCTCGCCCTGCGTGACTTTCAACGATCACGAGGGTTCCACCAAGAGCTACGAGTTCACGCGCAAGCACTCGATGACTGCGATTTACACCGACTTCGTGCCCCCCGCCAAGGAGATTCGCGCGGAATACGAGGCCGGCCAGGCCATGCCGGTGCAGATGCACGATGGCAGCCAGATCGTGCTGCGCAAGGCGGACGGCGCCTACGACCCCACCGACCGCGTCGCCGCCTTCGAGTACATCCAGAGGCGGCAGCAGGCGGGCGAAATCGTCACGGGTCTGCTCTACATTGACGAGACCAAACCGGACATGCACGAACTCGCGAACACCCCGGCCGGGCCACTCGCGAGCCTGCCGTTTGCGAAGGTGTGCCCGGGGAAGAAGACACTGGCGTCGATTCAAAGCCGGTTTCGCTGAAAAATTGGGGTCAGACTGGGATTATTCACCGGCTGGAATCACGACTCCGGCAGCTGAATAATCCCAGTCTGACCCCAATTTGTCGCTCCTGCATGCAGGGAGATGCTAATGCTGTTGCGCAGTCTGCTGCTGTTCCTCTGCCTGACCGGCTGCGCCGGCCAGACCGGCTCGACCACCAGCGCCGCGGATCGCGACACGCTGGACCGCACTGCCGAGGCGCATGCCCACGACGTGCCGGTGCCGACCCCCGCTGCCACGACCCCGCCGGTGGCCGACGTCACCGGCAAAACGGTCAGCTACGGCACGGTGGGGGGTGTGCCCGTCGAGGGCTATCTCCTGCGGCCAAAGCAGGCTCGCGGCCGGTTGCCCGGCCTCATCGTGATCCACGAGTGGTGGGGCCTGAACGACAACGTCCGGGACGAGGCGGGGCGGCTCGCGGCGGAAGGCTATGTGGTGCTCGCGGTGGACCTGTACGGCGGCAGGCTGGCCACACAGCCGCCAGCGGCCATGAAGCTCAGCCAGGAACTCACGGCAAATCCCGGGCCGGCCGAGGAAAACCTGCGTGCGGCCTATAGGTACCTGGACAAGGTGGAGAAGGCCCCCCGGATCGGCACTCTCGGCTGGTGTCTCGGTGGCCGTTGGTCGTTGCGGGCGGCCTTGATTCTCCCTGACCAGGTGGATGCGACTGTTATCTACTACGGGACGGTCAAGGCGGACGAGGCAGAGCTCGCGAAGCTGCGCATGCCGATTCTGGGGCTCTTTGGCTCGCAGGACCGGGTGGTGCCGGTTGCCACGGTGACGGCCTTCGAAGCCACCCTGCAGCGGCTCGGCAAGAACGCCGATATCCACATTTACGAAGGCGCTGAACACGCTTTCGCCAATCCGTCGGGCACCGCCTACGATCCCCAGGCTGCCGAGGACGCCTGGCGCCTGACCACGGCATTCCTGAAGGAGTACCTCGACCGGTGATCCGCAGGCTCGGCGCGATCAGTTACAAGCTGGCCCGGCGCATCGTCATCGGAGTGATCGGCGGGACGATCCTGCTCGGCGGGATCATCATGCTCCTGACGCCCGGCCCTGGCGTGGCGATTATCGTCCTTGGGCTGGCCATCCTCGCCATCGAATTCACCTGGGCAAAGCTCTGGCTGGACAAGGTCAGGCACAGCGTCACGCCGGAAGGTCGGGAGGCACTTCGAGGGCACTACACCCGCCTGCGGGATCGCTGGTTCGGGATTAAACGTTAGTGCAGCAAGTGGGCCAGTCGGCGTCGGTAATCCTGGACTAACGGATCGGCGACGCCAAGCCATTCGAACAGGCGCAGCAGTGCCAGGCGCCCCGCGTCCTCACGGTAGGCTCGACTGCGCGTCGTCAGCGTCAGAAAAGCCTCGGCCGCGCGGCCGTGGGCGCCAACCCCGGCTGCCTTCAGGCCTTCCGTATACAGGGCATCCAGATCGGCTGTACCTGCGCTGACCGCCAGGAGTTCATCCGCGAAGAACAGTCGCACCCGCAACCCGCGAACCCGATCCGTCTCCTGACGATCCGCCGGCAGCTCGTCGAGGTGCTTACGGGCCGTGGCGGGATCCCCCGCCATCAGGGCCTGTTCGGCCAGCCCTTCCTGTGACTCGTCAGCTCCTGCCGCGCCTTCGATCGCCGGCAGGAATGGCGCTACCCACTCGCGGATGGCGTGTTCCGGCCGAAGGCCGACAAACTGACTGGCCAGCTTGCCGTCCCGGAAGAGCATGACGGTCGGGATGCTGCGAATCTGGAACTGGCGGGCCAGTTGCTGCTCGGCATCGGTATCCACCTTCACCACTTTCGCGCGGCCGGCGAGCGCCCGCGCCACGTTTTCGAGAAGCGGCCCGAGCGTCTTGCAGGGCCCGCACCAGCTGGCCCAGAAATCGACGACCACCGGCATCTGGCGGGAGGCCTCGAGCACGTCCTGCTCGAAGGTGGCGAGACCGGTCGCTTGCACGGTGTCGGACATGGGGTGTTGGTTCTCTGCTGGGGCAGTCCAATGTGGCTGCGAGGGCCTGGCCTTTCAAGCAGGCGCCGGAAAAAAGAAGGAGCCCGCAGACTGAGGCCGTTCGCGCCAGCCAGGGGCTCCTCGGGCACCACTTTGAGGGGGAGTCAAAGCCGTGCCACGTTGCAAGGCTTTCCGGGGGGACGGATCTGCCGAATGCCACTTGGAGGGCCGTGGATTCCGGCAAAGCACTTGACGGAAGGACTATTGCAGCTCTTGTGCCAGCTCGGTTCGCCTAAGAATCAGACACTTACTCTCAAAAATTTCACGGAAAATCGTGAGTCACGAAAAAGCGTTTCCTAAAGTCTCGGAAAACCGTGTAGTGTCCCCCCATGGCAACGCCCGATCCCAACCTCACCCTGTTCCGCCGGATTCCGGTCATGGCAGCCCTGCTGGACCGGGAGGGGTGTTTCATCGAGGTCAGCGACACCTGGGTGACCCGGACGGGCTATACGCGGGAGGCTCTGCAGGGCCGCCGGCCTGAGGACGTTGCCACCGACGGCAGTGCCCGGCGGATCCGGGAGGAGCACCGGCCCTGCTTTCGGCGCACCGGGCGGCTCGACAGCGTTCCGGTGGAATTCCGGACGGCCAACGGCACCACGCTCGAGCTGCTGGTCACCAGCACGGCCGCGTACGACGAGGCCGGCGTCTTCCTGCACTCCCTGTCGGTGTTCACGGAGCTGTCCGACCGGGCCCGCCTCGAGCGCCGCTATCGTGATCTCTACCAGGCCACGCCGGCGATGCTCCACACCATCGACCCGGAGGGCCGGCTGACTGATGTCAGCGACCACTGGCTCGAAAAGCTCGGCTACACGCGCCACGAGGTCCTGGGCCGCTCGATCCTCGAGTTCATGACGGACGCCTCCCGCGCGCCGCTGGTCGGCCGCCTGCGGGAGATCATCAACGCGGGGGACATCCGGAATGTCCCGCGGCAGATGGTGACCCGAAGCGGGGAGGTGCGCGACGTGCAGCTCTCGTCCCACACCGAACGGGATGCCCGGCAGGCCGTGGTCCGCACGCTGGTGGCCAGCCAGGACGTCACCGAGCGGAATCGGGCGGAAGCACGCTTGAAGGAGGCCTACGGCGAGATCGCCCGCCTCAAAGAGGAGCTCGAACGGGAGCGGGACTACCTCCGGGAAGAGGTCCGCGTGTCCATGAACTTCGGCAGGATCGTCGGCGGCAGCCCGGCGCTCCGCGCCATGCTCGCGCGGATCGAGGCCGTGGCCGACACGCCAGCGAATGTGCTGATCCTCGGTGAAACAGGCACGGGCAAGGAGTTGGTGGCCCACGCGATCCACGCACGCAGCAGCCGGACCAACGGCCCCCTGGTGAAGGTCAACTGTGCCTCGATTCCTGACGAGCTCTTCGAGAGCGAGTTTTTCGGTCATGCGCGCGGCGCATTCACGGGCGCGCACCGGGATCGGGTGGGCCGTTTCCAGCTGGCCGATGGCGGCACGATTTTCCTGGATGAAGTCGGCGAAATCCCGCTGGCCCTCCAGGGCAAGCTGCTGCGTGTGCTCCAGGAGCGGGAATTCGAGCGCGTGGGTGACGAGACGACCCGGACGGTGGACGTGCGGGTGATTGCGGCCAGCAACAAGGATCTCGAGAAAGCCGTCGAGGCCGGCGAGTTCCGGGAGGACCTCTATTACCGGCTCAGTGTCTTTCCGGTGCAGGTACCGCCGTTGCGTCGCCGCGGGGATGATGTCGTGCAGCTCGCGGTCCACTTTCTCGAACAGGGCTGTCGCGAGTTTGGCCGGCCCTGCCTGCAGATCACGCAGACCCAGGCGGACGTCCTGCGCCGCTATGCCTGGCCCGGCAACGTCCGCGAACTGAAGAACGTGATCGAACGGGCGGTGATTCTCTCGACGGGCGAAACCCTGCGTCTCGATCTGTCCCTGCCCGAGTTGCAACACGCGGCCGGCGCCGCCGCATCGGCAGCCGCACCCGACGCGCCACCGGAGGAGGCCAGGCCGTTCCGCACCGAGGCCCAGATGCGGGATGAGCAGCGGGCTAACCTTAAGGCCGCCCTGGAGGCTGCTCGTTGGCGGGTCGCCGGCAAGGGCGGCGCAGCCGATCTGCTGGGCATCCGGCCCTCTACTCTCACGGATCGGATGAAGACCCTGCAGATCAGCCGGCCGGCGGGCGATTGACGGCCCGCTCCGGCTGACAAGATCACGCCCCTATAATCCGGGCATGGCTAACCTGATTACCCTGAGCCGCCTCCTGCTGCTTATTGTGGTGGTGGCCATTGCCCACCGGCCGCCCGGCTTGCTCCAGCTCCTTAGCGTGCCACTCCTCATCCTGGTATTCGTGACGGACAGCCTCGACGGTTACGTGGCCCGCAAGCGCAACGAGACCAGTCAGTTTGGCGCCATGTTCGACATCGCGGGCGATCGCATCGTGGAGCTGACCATGTGGATCGTGCTGGCCAACCTGGCTCTGGTCCCGATCTGGGTGCCGCTGGTTTTCGTTGTGCGCGGCACGATTGTCGACGCCATTCGCGCCAGCCAGACGAAGCAGCGCCGCGAGAGCCCCTTCGCCCTCATGACTTCCCCGCTCGGTAAATGGCTGGTGGCGGGGCGCTTCATGCGCGGACTCTATGCCGTGGTCAAGGCCACGGCATTCTGCTGGCTGCTGCTGCTCCAGCCATTGCCGGTCCTGGTGCCGGAACTGTGGGGAAATTTCGGGGCCATCGGCGCCGCCATCGGCCGCGGCCTGGTCCTGATCGCCGTGCTTCTCTGCCTCGTCCGCGGGCTGCCTGTCATCGTCGAGTTTGTCTACAGCGAACGCCGGACCATTCTCGGCAGCCTGCTTCGCTCCGAAGCGCCCTGGCGCTGAGCCAGCGCTTTGGCCCTGGCAGTTTTTGACGTCGATGGCACCCTGGTCACGGGGCCGACCACCGAGAAGCGGCTGATCGCCCTGCTGTTCCGCTCGGGCTGGATCAGACCTGGCCAGCTGCTGGCGTTCCTGCGCTTCGCCATCGCCCGGGCGCCGGAATTCGGCCGGCATGTCATGAAGAAGAACAAGGCATACCTTGCGGGCCTTAAGTGCGCCGATGTCGAAGCTCTCACCTCCGACTGGGTCCGACGTTCTGCACCCGGCTGGTGGTTTGCTCCCAGCCTGGCTCGTCTGCGCCAGCACCAGGCAGCAGGTGACAAGGTCGTGCTTCTGTCGGGTACTCCGCAGTTCCTGGTCGAGGCCCTGGCCCGGGAGCTTGGCGTCACCCGCGTCATCGGCACCTGCTGCGCCACGGAGGGCGGGCATTTCGTCTGCGGTCTGCCGGCCAGGCACCCATTCGGCAAGGAGAAGCGGGAGCTGATTGAGGCGCTGTGCGCCGAGCACGAAGTGCCGGCAACGGAGATGTTTGCCTATGCCGATTCAGTCCACGACGTGCCAACGCTGCGCTTTGCCGGACACCCGGTCGCTGTCCGCCCGGATACCAGTCTTCGGGCGGTGGCGATGGCTGAAGGCTGGGAAATACTCGGAAGACGCTGACGCCCGAGCGCCGATCCGGCACAATCACGCGCGCCGGTGGGGATGGCCCTGCGGCGCTACCCGGGAACCCCACTGTCCATGCGTTGCAGGGAACGGACTCACTGCATACTCGCCTGCGCCCTGCTGCTGGCGCACGGCCTGCCCGCGCGTGCACAACCGCAGACCACGCTGCCGGCGCCCGTTAACCGGATTCTGGTGCAGCGCCAGCTTCCCGAGGCCTCGGTGAGTGCCTTTGTGCAGCGGACGGGGACCTCGGAGCCGCTCCTGACCTTCAACGCGGAGATGCCGCGCAATCCGGCCTCGGTAATCAAGCTGGTGACCACCTTCGCGGCGCTGGAAGCGCTGGGCCCTACCTACCAGTGGCGCACGGAAGCCTTTGTGGACGGCCGGATCGAGGGCGGGACGCTCACCGGCGATCTCCTGCTCAAGGGCTATGGCGATCCCTATCTGGTCACGGAGCGCCTGTTGCTCCTGCAGCGGGAGCTGCGTAACCGCGGCCTTAGCGTCATCGATGGCGACCTGGTCATTGACAACAGCTGGTTTGCCCGGGAAGAGCTGGATCCGGGCGCCTTCGATGGCCAGGACTACCGGGTCTACAACGCTTTGCCCGATGCCCTGCTGGTGAACTACCAGTCCGTCAACTTCATCTTTCGGCCCGATGCCGCAAGCGGGCAAGTGGAGATTCTGGCGGATCCTGCCCTTGCCAACGTGGAAATCCTTAACAAGATGCGGCTCTTCAAGGGCGGGTGCGGCTCCAGCAAGGGCGGAATCAGTATGGTGGTGGGCAGTTCGCCGACGCTGCCCCGCGTGACCTTCTCCGGGTCCCTGGCGAGCCAGTGCGGCGAATACCAGCTGCTGCGCTCAGTCCTGGATGGTCCGGCCTATGCCTACGGCGCGTTCCGGGGCCTGTGGGAGGAACAGGGCGGTCGGCTGACCGGCGGGCTTCGTCAGGGCCAGGTACCGGCCGGCAAGACGCCCTTTGTCAGCTTCCAGTCGCCACCCCTGGCCGAGGTAATCAGGCCCGTCAACAAGTTCAGCAACAACGTGATGGCCCGCCAGATCTTCCTGACTTTAGGGGCGGAGAAGTTTGGCCCGCCCGGGACTCTGGAGAAGGGCCGGCGGGCGACGACGGCCGCGCTGGCCAGCCGGGGCCTGAACTTTCCTGAACTGCAGCTGGGTAACGGGGCCGGATTGTCCCGGGAGACCCGCATCAGCGCCGGGAGCATGGGACGGATGCTGCTGGCGGCCCATGCCAGCCCGTTTCAGCCTGAATTCCAGGCGTCGCTCTCGCTATCCGGCCTCGACGGCACAACCCAGCGGCGCTTCAAGAATGACCCGTCGCCCGGCGACATGCACCTCAAGACGGGGACCCTCAACAGCGTGACCGCGATCGCGGGTTATGTGCACAGCGAGTCCGGTGCGGACTACGTCGTGGTCATGGTCGTCAACCATGCCAAGGCGACCTGGGGCGGTGGCAAGGACGCCCAGAACGCTCTCCTGCGCTGGGTCCATCAGCGCTAGAATTGCCTCGACGCCAACCCACCAGAGAGTCCCCATGAAGCTGATTACCGCGATCATCAAACCCTTCCGGCTCGACGACGTGCGTAATGCCCTGTCGGAGGTCGGCGTCAACGGCATGACCGTCACCGAGGTGAAGGGCTTCGGCCGCCAGCGCGGCCACACCGAACTGTACCGGGGCGCCGAGTACGTGGTGGACTTCCTGCCCAAGTCCAAGGTCGAAGTTGCGGTGAGTGATGAGCTGGTGGAGCGGGTTATCGAAGCCATCACGGCCGCGGCGCGTACCGGCAAAGTGGGCGACGGCAAGATTTTCGTGACGGACCTGCACCAGTCGCTGCGCATCCGCACCGGCGAGACAGGCGACAACGCGCTGTAGGGGGAAATGGGGACATGCCTAATTTCCCCTCGGAAATTAGGCATGTCCCCATTTCCCCCTCGGGAGATTCAAGTTAATGAACAGCGGTGATACGGCGTGGCTGCTTGGCGCAACCGCCCTGGTTCTCTTCATGACGTTGCCGGGGCTCGCGCTGTTCTACGGCGGCCTGGTCCGTAGTCGCAATGTGCTGTCAGTCCTCATGCAGTGCTTCGCGATTGCGGCGGTTGTCTCCATCGTCTGGGTACTGGCTGGCTACAGCCTGGCCTTCAGCGATGGCGGGCCTGCCCAGGCCTGGATCGGTGGATTGAGCAAAGCCCTGCTTGCCGGCATCACGGTGGACTCCGTCACGGGCACTATCCCTGAGTCCGTCTTCGCCATGTTCCAGTTGACCTTCGCCATCATCACGCCCGCGCTGGTCGTCGGTGCGTTCGCGGAACGCATGCGGTTTGCCGCCATGCTGCTCTTCTCTACGCTCTGGCTGTTGCTGGTTTACCTGCCCGTGGCCCACTGGGTGTGGGGCGGTGGCTGGCTGGCCCAGATGAAATTCCTGGACTTCGCCGGCGGCTCGGTGGTCCACATCAACGCGGGAGTGGCTGCCCTCGTTGCGGCCCTCGTCATCGGCAAGCGTCGCGGCTTTCCCAGCCAGGCCATGACACCGCACAACCTGCCCGCTGCGGTCACCGGTGCCGGCATGCTCTGGGTCGGCTGGTTCGGCTTCAATGCCGGCAGCGCTCTGGCCGCCAACGGTTCTGCCGGCATGGCCATGCTCGTGACGCACACGGCGGCGGCCGCGGGCTGCGTGGCGTGGATGGCTCAGGAGTGGCTGCGTTTCGGCAAGCCCAGCGTACTGGGCATCGTCACGGGCATGGTGGCCGGGCTCGGCACGATCACGCCCGCCTCCGGCTACGTCGGTCCTGGCGGCGCGCTGGTCATTGGCCTCCTCGCGGGGACGGTGTGCTTCTGGGCCACCCAGTTCGTCAAGCGGCGCCTGGTGATAGACGACTCGCTGGACGTGTTTCCGGTGCATGGCGTTGGCGGGATCATGGGTACGCTGCTCACCGGGGTGTTCGGCGCTGCGGCCCTCGGCGGCATCGGCCACCCGGACGGCCGGACGATCGCGGCCCAGCTCGTGGTGCAACTGATCGGTACCGTTGCCGCGGTGGCCTGGTCGGGCGGCATGACCTGGCTGCTGCTGAAGGTGACAGGCCTGGTCTGCGAGCTGCGGGTGACGGCGGAAGAGGAGAACGAGGGCCTCGACCTCGTCCTCCACGAGGAGCGGGGCTACAACATTACGTCGTAGGCGTGAGAAATGGGGCCATGCCTCATTTCTTTCCGAAATGAGGCATGGCCCCATTTCTCGCGCGAGACTTCCACACCCGGAAGCCCAGCAGCACCGCCAGGATGCCGCAGTAGATCAGCGGCTCGCGCACGTCCTTCTTCACCAGCCAGTAGAAGTGCCAGCAGCCGAGGATGGCAATCGGGTACACGAGCTTGTGCAGGGTCAGCCAGTGGGCGCCGAGCTTTCGGCGCCAGCCGAGCGTGGACGTCACGGCCAGCGGGATCATCAGCGTGAAGGCCCCAAAGCCGATGGTGATGAAGGGCCGCTTCACGATGTCCTCGATGATCACCGGCAAATCCAGCGACCGGTCCAGGAAAAAGTACGTGACGAAGTGCAGGGCCAGGTAGGCGAAACTCCAGAGGCCGAGCAGACGGCGGAACTGCAGGGGCCAGGGCTTGCCCGTGACCTGGCGCAACGGGGTCATCGCCAGCGTCACGAGCAGTAGGCGCAGACCCCACTCGCCCAGGAAGTCCCGGATCACCAGCTGCGGGTTTGGACCCAGACCCAGCCCGCCAACTTCGGCGAGTTCCAGGAACAGGAACAACAGCGGCAGCGCGCAGGCGGCGTGGGCCAGCGGGCGCCAGTACAACCGCACCTGGCGCTGCGTCACCATAAGCTCAGAAGTTCCTGGCGAGATCCAGGCCCTGGTACAGCGACGCGACCTGGGCTCCGTAGCCATTGAAGGGCAGCGTGGGCTGACGGGCGGCGAACAGGCTGCCGAGGCCGGAGGACACCCGCCGTTCCGTCGCCTGACTCCAGCGGGGGTGATCCACCGCCGGGTTCACATTGGCGTAGAAGCCGTACTCATCCGGCCCGGAGAGATTCCAGGTGGTCGGCGGTTGTTTCTCCGTGAAGCTGATGCGGACGATCGACTTGATGCTCTTGAAGCCGTACTTCCAGGGCACGATTAGCCGGATTGGAGCACCGTTCTGGTTGGGCAATTCCACGCCATACACACCCACCACCAGGAGCGTCAGCGGGTGCATCGCCTCGGCCATGGTCAGGCCCTCCACGTAGGGCCAGTCGAGCACCGGGTACTTCTGGCCCGGCATTTCCGCAGGCCGTACCACCGTCTCGAAGGCGACGTATTTGGCCTTTGAGGTGGGCTTGTACCGCTTGAGCACGTCCCCCAGCGGAATGCCCACCCACGGCACGATCATCGACCAGGCTTCCACGCAGCGGAACCGGTAGATGCGCTCCTCGAGGGTGTGTGGCTTGACGATCGTGTCGTAGTCAAAGGTGCCGGTGACTTCGGCCTCGCCGTCGATCTTCACCTTCCAGGGCTGGGGACGGAACTTGCCGGAGTCCGCCGCAGGATCGGTCTTGCCGGTGCCGAACTCGTAGTAGTTGTTGTAGCCCGTGATTTCGTCGAATTTGTTCGGCGCATCCTTCGTGCTCAGAGCACTCGGGCGGATGCCCGCCAGGCGTTTGTACTGCAGCGGAATCCCGTCATCTGCTGCCAGGGCCTGGGAAAGCAGGGTGCTGGCGCCGAGAAAACCGGCGGACCGCAACAGGGTTCGACGGTTCAAGAACACGCTCTCCGGGGTGATTTCGGAGGGTTTTATGTCAGCCGGTTTCCTGATGAGCACGCCCGAGCCTCGCAATCGATGATTCTGGCAATTAATGGGGTTTGGACGCGGGGGTTGTCCGTTTCCTTACAGTCAGTCTGGTTTGCCCCGGTAGACGCCGTTCAGGTCCCAGTCGTAATCCACAAACCGGACCTTGAAGCCGTCCCGGGCCAGCAGCTCCCTGGCGGCCGGGTCGCTGACATAGCGGGCGAGGTACTTCTGCGTCGAGCCCGCGGCCTTGATGAAGTCCGCCTGGTACCAGTCGAAGATGCTCGACAGGAAGGCGAGCTGCCGCTGCACGTCGTAGCGATTTCGCGCGCCGTCGTTGGCAAAGGCCCGGGCTGCACTCTCCAGCTGCGCTTCGAGCTCTGCCGGTGCGTAGGCCTGATTGGCGAGGCGGGGGCAGGAGATGGACGCGCAGACAATGGCGAAGTGGATCCGAGGTTCACCGAGCGGCAGGATCTGGCCGTGCTCAAGGTCCTCGAGGGTCGTTTTCTCGCCCAGCAGCCCGTATTCGTTGCGCTTGAAAAAGGTATAGCGACCCAGCATCGACGCGGGGGAGTAGCCGTCGAGAATCCCCCGGATGGCGAACGCGTTGTAGGCGTTGATCAGGAGCGCGAGGCGGCTGTTGCGTTCGTCCAGGTCGGCGGTGCTTGCAGTGGCGAGCCCCGTCACGAAGCGGCCAAAGGCCGGGTCGGCCTTGATACCGTCATAGTCCACGAAGCCATTGCGCACGTTGCGCAGAAGAACGGCGTCGAAATCATCGGTGCTGGGCAGTGCCGCACTCGCCGACAGGCTCACAAGGCACAGCAGCACGCCGGGCAGAGGATTAAGCATGGAGTATTCTAAGCGCACTCCCGAATTACGTTCCGGAAAGAGTTTTGGATGCGCGTTGGGGGCAGAGGCCACGACACAGGATGGGCTCAAGACCGCTGCTGGCTGATCGTTTTTGGACTGGCCGTTGCGTCCTGCGCCTCCACGCCCCGCGCTCCCGCCTCGAGCTGTATCCAGCAGACGCTAGATTCGCTCAAGCTGGCTGGCCTGCCGGACAGCCGCCAGCATTGTCTCGCTAGCGGCACCATTGTGCTCCGCTGTGGCCGATTCCCTGGCTGGACGGCGGGCTACGGCAAGGAGATCGCGGACCTGTTCGGGCCAGGGAAGTTCGAGCGCCGGGACTTGAGCGCGAATGAGTCTGGCCGGGACTGTGCAGCCGGCTCGGCTGATGAGCGCGAACTGGCGCGCTGTTGCGCCGACGCCGGTTTCTAGACCTCAGGCGCCGGACGTCGGTTGCTCCAGCGGCTTGCTGCCTTCATCAACAGGCGGCGCGTCCTTCTTGTCGAGTTTCCTGGGCGCGTACCGGAACTGGTGCCGGAGGATGAGCCCGGTGGTCGCCACGGGCGCACCATCCACGTAGCGCGGGCGGAACAGGGCGTTCTTCGCCGCCAGGGCCACCCGCTCCTCCAGCAGATTAGCCGGATCCGCCTCGATGACCGTTGCGTCGCTGACGCGGCCGAGCTGATCCACACTGAAGCGGACGACGACAAAGCCGGGTTCGAGATCTTTCACGGCCGGTGGTGCCGCTTTGCGCGAGGGCACCGGGAAGATCGCCGGTGGCACGGGACCCATGATGCGCACCGGCCGCGCGAAATACTCGTCCCGCCGCACTTCAAGGGCCGGGTCTGCCGAGAGGGCCCGCCAGGCTTCCCGGTAGCGGTCGACAGCCATGTTTCGCTTGTCCCACATCATGTAGAGGTCGCCGAGCGCCACGAGAATCCGGGCTTTTTGTGCCGGATCCGGTGGTTGTTGCTGTTCCACGATAGCGAGGGCTTTGCGCAGCATCGCGCTGCTCATCGGCAGCAAGGTATCCGGGGACTGGCTGGATTGCGGGTCGGGCGGTAGCAGGGCCTGATCCCGGTAGGTCTCTGCAATGGCAATCAGCGGATCGACCAGCGTCGGCGACTTTTCGCCGTCCGCCTTCTCGACCAGCCGGGCTGCGCTCTGGTAAACGAACCGGGCAGACTCCGCCTGGCCGGTGCGGTCGTACCAGCGGCCAAGCTTGGTGAGGGCCCCGACGAACTCCGGATTGTCCTTGCCGAGCTTGCGCTGTTGGACATAGACCTCCGCTTCCTGATGAAAGTTGGCCTTCTCGATGTTCTGCAGGCCGAGGTAACTCTCGGTCAGGCCATCCCGGATCTTGATCTGTTCGAGGTTGTAGAAGCCTTCGTTCACGTGATTCACGCGCAGCGCGCGTTCGTACGCTTCCGTGGCCAGGGGATACTGCTCGCTGCGCACATAGGTCTCGCCAAGCCCTGCCAGCGGGTTAACCAGCCGCAGCGATAGAAATCCGTCGCGCTTCTCCAGCAGGGCAATCGCTGCCTGGTAGCTGGCCTCTGCGTCGCGCAGGTCGCCATTGCGCAGCTGCGCCGTGGCGAGATTGGTCAGGGGGCTCGCCAGTTCGAGGCTGTCGTCCCCGTGCAGCTGCCGGGTCAGTGTCAGCACTTCCTGACCGGCGGCGATGGCCTCCGCATTCCGGCCTTCAGCCATCAGCCGCAGGTAGCGTTCCTCCGCGGCGTCGCGCTGTGGGGTGAGTGCCAGCGGAGCGCCGGCGGGATCGGCGCCTGCATCCGCCCCGCTGGCGTCAGCGCCGAGGGCGACGAGAAGCAGTGCAGCGAGAAGGGCGGGGATGCGCATTACCACCCAAGGTAACAGAGGTACCCGGTACCGCTCTACGCTGCCTGTAACCGTTGCTGGCACTATGGCAACCTCAACCCAGCAGGACGTCGAGGTCAACGCCATGTGGCTGCGCAAGAAATCCCTTGAGATGCCGACGGCCAGCACTGCACTGCCCGGCCGCGCGTCTGCAATGCCGGTTCCCGAGAAGCACTTCGTCAACGGCCACAGCCTGAAGGCACCGTTTCCCGCCCACCTCAGCCAGGCGATATTCGGCCTCGGCTGTTTCTGGGGCGCAGAGCGCAAGTTCTGGCAGGTGCCGGGTGTCTTCTCCACGGCCGTGGGTTATGCGGCGGGCCTGACGCAGAATCCGACCTACGAGGAAGTGTGCACGGGCCAGACGGGCCATAACGAAGTGGTGCTGGTTGTCTTCGACCCGAATGAGGTGAGTTACGCGCAGCTGCTCACGGTGTTCTGGGAGGCCCACGATCCTACCCAGGGGATGCGCCAGGGCAACGACGCGGGGACGCAGTACCGGTCTGGCATCTACTGCTTCGACGAGGAACAGCGAGATGCGGCGCACCGCTCGAAGACGGCGTTTGAGGCGGGGCTCCGCCAGGCGGGCTACGGGCCGATTACCACCGAGATCCTGCAGGCACCCGCCTTCTACTACGCCGAGGACTACCACCAGCAGTACCTGGCCAAGAACCCTGGCGGGTATTGCGGTCTGGGTGGCACCGGCGTGAAGTGCTCGGCGTAGGAGCGCCTGCGGATGATTAAAGTGTGACCGCCGCCCGACCAGGACGGGGGACCCTGAATATTATGGCAATGGTGCCTGCCGGCCGGATGCCGGTCGCAAGGGTTTGTCCGTGCTCCTCAAACGCCTCAAAATCGAAACCACCAACCTCGAGTGCGGCATGTACGTGGCGCAGCTCGATCGCCCATGGCTGGAAACACCCTTTCTGTTCAAGGGCTTCGAGATCCGCGACGAAAAGGATCTGAAGCTGCTGCGGAACTTCTGCAAGCACGTTTACGTGGACGCGACTCAGGGCTCCGTGTCGAAGGACAGGGTGATGGAGGCCCGCCGCCGGGCAGAGCAATACGTGCAGTCGCTGGCCACCCCGGCCACCCGTCTGGAACACGCCAAGCGGCCCAGCCCGCAGCGTCGCTTGTTCGACGCCCTCACTCGGCTGGACCGCACAGGAACACTCGCGAGCTTCTTTCAGACGAAGAACTACCGCAATGTCATCCCCACCCGGCTCGAAGCGCCAAAGGCGGCGCTTGCCTACGACACGGCCGCCGCCGTTCTCAGCGACGCGCTCGAGCAGTTTCAGCAGGGACGGGGACTGGATACGGCACGGCTCAAGGTGGTCATCGGGCCGCTGATCGACAGCATCCTGCGCAACCAGGACGCGATGGCCTGGCTGGTCGGCCTGCGCAAGCGCCAAACCACGGGTCCGCATCGCTCTATCGGCAGCGCCGTGTGGGCGGTTATTCTGGCGCGCCATCTGGGCTTTGAACGAGCCGGCCTCGAGACACTCGCTCTCGGCGGCATGTTGCTCGATCTCGGCAATGCCAAGCTTCCTGGGGACGTGCTCGCCAAGGCGGGTCCGCTGGACGCTGTGGAGCAGACCATCGTTGAGAAGCATGTGGCCGTCGGGCTCGAGCTGGTCAAGAAGACGCTGGGCCTGAACGCCGATGTGCTTGCCATGATCCAGAATCACCACGAGCGGCATGACGGTTCGGGCTATCCCAGGAGGCTTGCGGGCGCCGATATTCCGGTGTTCGGACGCATCGCCGGCCTCATCGACTGCTTCGAGGCCATGACAACCAAGCGACCCTATGCGCCGGCAAAGTCCGCTTACGACGCCGTCCGGGAGTTGAACAGCCTTTCCGGAACCGGTTTCCAGCGGGAGCTGGTGGAGCAGTTCGTGCAGGCGGTGGGCATGTTCCCCACGGGCTCGCTCGTGGAACTGAACACGAGCGAAGTGGCGCTGGTGATCGAGCAGAATCGGGTGCACCGCCTGCGGCCCAAGCTGATGCTGCTGCTCAATGCCGACAAGACGCCGGTCAGCCAGCACGCGCTGCTGGACCTGAAGTCGAGGCCGGCCGGCGGCGATGACGACGAGGCGCGCTGGATTCTCCGCGGCCTGGAGCCCGGGGCGTTCGGCCTCGATCCGAAGGACTACTTCGGGTAATACTGGTCGTCTCTTCGGTCACGGCGCGGGCGCATGCCGGTTCCGAAATTTCCCTCCTCCGCCCGATCTGCCGGGCTACTGCTCCTCGGCGCGCTTCTGCTGCTGCAGACGGGTTGTCGTCCCGTGCGGGAGGTCACGCCCGGCCCCGCTGAAGTACCCCTGGTCTCGACAGAAATACCAGCCGGCTACACCGGCTATCGCGTGGTCTCCGAGGCATCCGAAGTCCGTGTGCTGGTGTACCGGGACGGACCCATGGCGCGGCTCGGCCACAATCACGTGTTGAGCAGCCGGGCACTAGAGGGCGACATTCTCGTCGGGAACAAAGGGGAGGAGCCGCGCGTCAGCCTGGTGCTGCCGGTGGCGAGCTTCTCTGTGGACCAGGCAGAACTGCGTGCGGAAGAGGGCGAGGAATTTCCGGGCGCGGTGGCTGTCGACGCGATCAGCGGCACCCGCAAGAACATGCTGAGTGAAGCGTTGCTGGATGGTGCGCGTTTTCCCGAGATCCGGCTGACGAGCCGGAATGTCGCGGGGCAGGGCCCGGACTACACGATCACGGTCGGGTTCGAGGTGAAGGGCCAGACCCACGACCTGCAGGTGCCGGTTCGGGTCGAGCAAGCGGCAAACGAACTGAGGGCCTCGGGCGCGTTCACCGTGACTCACAAGGAATTGGGCCTGACGCCATTCACGGTGATGGGCGGATTGCTGTCCGTCCGGGATGAAATGAAGCTGCGGTTCCGGATCGTGGCGCGGCCGTGGCACACTGCTGCCCCATGAGTTCGACTCACGACCAGCAGCCCATTCAGCGCACCGTCGGTCGCCGCCAACCGCGGGATGGCCAGCCCCTGTCGGACGCGGATCGGGCGGCGATGACGCGAAATGCACAGTACCGGACACGCGCCCCGAAGGGCGTCTTCCGGTACAACTCCCACGACGAGATGACCGCGGACCGCCTGCGCTGGACGGTGGACCTGATGCTGGAACGGCGTGGGCAGCGCTGATGGAGTTCACGCGGCCCGCGACCTGGGATGACGTCAGGACGCTGGCACGCTTCCTTGAAGAGGCGGGCGTCGAGTACGCGCTCGTCGGGGGTTATGCCATCGCTGCCCACGGGTTCAACCGCTTTTCCGAGGATATCGACCTCCTGGTCGAGCCGTCGGAGGGTAATGCCCGGCGATGGATCGCCGCGCTGTCAAGATTACCGGACGCCGCCGCGGCTGAGTTGCTCGACGATCCGAACGTTTTCGCCGAGGACAAGAGATACGCGATCCGGATCAACGACGAGTTCACGATCGACGTCATGCCGTCTATAGCGGGGCTGAGCTGGGCGGAGATGCAGCCGCATGTCACAACGCTGGACGTCGGCGGGTTTGCCGTCCGGGTTCTCGACCTGGCCGGCTTGCTGAAGACCAAGCAGGGCGTTCGCCCGAAGGATCAGATGGACGCCGCAGTGCTCAGGGCAGCGCTGGAGCAGGGTGGCAAGCCTTAGCCTGACGGTCCAGAGTCAGACGCGCGGAGGTCCCGGGGCTGAGCTGGCGCAAGTCGGGCTCCACGGTGCGCTCGATCCACATGCGCTAAATATGCGATGTGATCGTATATTTTGCGGGGTCCTGATACCGGTCTGCCACCAGGCTGGATATAACCTAAAGCGGTTCCCAGGCGCACCTGACCGGGTTTCCTGTTGATCCCACCTGATTCGCCGCTCGCGGCACATACCAGGACTTGCCAAAGTCCTGTTGTTCGTAGCATCGAGCACATTTTTGCTGGAGAGGGGGAAACAATGATCTCGACGTTAGGTAACGTTTACGTTCCCCTCTACCGTGACTGAGTCCGCCTTCGAACTCGTCGCCTATCGCGACGATGAGGGCCGGGTACCGTTCCAGGTCTGGTTTGCCGCTTTGGAGCGCCGCATCGACTGGGGTCCCGCCTACCGGATCTATTTGGGGCGGGACGGTGAGCGTTTGGTGATTCTCCTCGGCGGGGGCACCAAGCAGCGCCAGCAGCGGGACATCGCCGCCGCACAGGAGCGTGCCGGGCGTGATCCGGCTTTTGCCGGCGCACTGCTCGAGGAAGCGGTGGAATGCCTGCTGGCTGGTGACTTGCCGACAGCCCGCAGTCTGATCCGGGACGTCATCAAGGGCTCGATGGGCTATGGCCAGCTGAGCCATTGCCAGCACCAAGGTCATGCGTCCGCCCTGGATCACCTCGGCGCCGCCGTCGGTTCCGACCACGTTTTCCTGGGAACTCTATGACCTGACGAAGGACTCGACCCAGTCCGAGGACCTGGCCGCGAAGAATCCGGCCAAGCTCAAGCAATTGGGGGACCTCTTCATGCAGGAGGCCCGGAAATACCAGGTGCTGCCGCTGGACTCGTCGGTGGGCGCCCGCCTGCTGACCCCCCGGCCCAGCGTCACGGCCGGACGTAATGTGTTCACCTGGACGGCGCCGCTCACCGGCACACCCAACGGTGACGCGCCCTCGATACTCAACTCGTCCTACCACTTCAAGGCGGAGGTGGAGATCCCGGCGGGCGGTGGCGACGGCATGCTGATCACCCAGGGTGGCCGCTTCGCCGGCTACGGCTTCTATGTGCTCAAGGGCAAGCCGGTGTTCACCTGGAATCTCGTGGATCTCGAGCGCATCAAGTGGACGGGCGCCGACGTGCTGTCAACCGGCAAACACACGCTGGAATTCGACTTCAGGTACGACGGTCTCGGCATGGCGACCCTGGCCTACGGCAGCCCCAGCGGCATTGGCCGGGGCGGCACGGGCGTGCTGACGGTGGACGGCAAGGCGGTGGCCACCCAGCAGATGCAGCGCTCCATTCCCTTCATCCTTCAGTGGGACGAGAACCTGGACGTGGGTTCCGACACCGGCTCGACGGTGGACGACCAGGACTACCAGGTGCCCTTCGCCTTCAACGGCAAGATCGACAAGACCAGCGAGTAGAACAGCACTGGATCTGCACTAAACATAATGCCGGGTCCACGCCAGATCCCTTGCCACAGCTGTCGTCTGAGCCTAGTATAACGTTTGTTATAACTAGCCTGGAGCCGCCATGACCGCCCTCAAGCTCACCCAGATCGGCAATTCGGTGGGCGTCATCCTGCCGAAGGACGTGCTGACCCGACTGAAGGTGGAGAAGGGCGACACGCTCTTCGTCACCGAGACCCCGGCTGGGGTGACCCTGACCCCCTACGACCCCGGCCTCGCCGAGCAGATCGCGGCGGGGCGCGAGTTCATGCACGAGTACCGCGACACGTTCCACCAGCTTGCCAAATGAGCGGCTGGCGCTGGATCGACAAGCGCGCGCTAGTGCTCCTGCACGACGAAAGCCTGGCCGAGCATGGTGGAGCTGCCGGACTGCGCGACGAGGGCTTGCTCGAATCGGCATTGGCCCGGCCGCTGCATCGAGAAAGCTACGGCACCCCCGATCTTGCGGACCTGGCCGCTGCCTACGGTGTCGGGTTGGCGAAGAACCACCCGTTCGTCGACGGCAACAAGCGGGCGGCGTTCCTGGCAGTCGGTGTCTTTCTCGCACTGAACGGGCAGCGCCTGGTTGCGACGCAGGCAGAAGCGACACTCACGATGCTCGGCGTCGCCAGCGGTGAATTGGAAGAAGCCGCCTTCGCGGCCTGGATTCGCACGCACACGGCTCCGCGCTGATCCGTCGTTGCAACGGAGTCAACCCTCACCCGTACCGGCGGCACCAATCGAATGTAATAATGCCCTCGGTCAGCGGCTGCTGATACGGGAGGCTTCTTGAAGCTCACGAGTCTGGATGCGATTGCCAGCGCTCTGCGCGATGCTGATGTTCGCTATCTCGTAGTGGGCGGACTTGCTGTCGCGGCTCACGGCTATGGCCGTGTAACTTTCGACCTGGACCTCGTCCTGCAGATGTAGCCAGACAACTTGCGACGAGCAATGGTAGCCTTGGAATCCTTGGGCTATCACCCGACCATCCCGGTACCAGTGAGTCAATTTGCAGATGCCGCGATCCGGGAATCCTGGATTCGCGACAAGAACATGGTGGTTTTCCAGGTGCACAGCGATAAGCATCCGGAAACCAGAATCGACCTGTTCGTTGCGGAGCCCTTCAATTTCAACATTGAATACGACACCGCACTTGTCGGCGAGATCTTGCCCGGACTGCAAGCGCGGTTCGTTCGTCTCGAGACCTTGATTCAGATGAAGGAATCAGCCGGCCGCGAGAAGGATCGGGAGGACATTCGCCAATTAAGGCTGCTTCAGAAGGCGTCGAGCGATGACAGATGACACACCCGGGGATCAAACGTCTGCGTGGATCGAGCACAATATCTCGCAGCTGCGGTACTTCCGCTCTCTGAGCCTGCGCGCAAAGCTGGAAGCCGTGCAGGGTATGGCTGATGTCGTGCGGCGATTCCGCCAGATGAGAGTCGATGGCCGGTTTAGCTCTCCGGAGTCCAGGCCGGAGTCCAGGCCAGAGTCCGGGATAGACAACAGAACGATCCGTCCAATCTGAGGCTGTCGCGCACGCCACAGCCGAGATCACCAAGGAGACGCCTGTTAAAAGGCCTCCCACTTTGACCAGGGTCAGGCGTCCAGCCGCAACCACCTGCCCATCATGTAACCATCTATTTTGCATGTTGTTCCGGGTCAACTGCCTGGTCACGATTCGGCGCCTGTTTTGGCAGAAAGGTGGTCAACCTTCGAAGCCTGTCCACACTCTAACCGTCGCGCCTGTCCGGGCTCAGCCCACCCAGCAAATCAAACTGCGTTCCCGGCCCTTCCGGCACGCGAAACCTCGTCGTGTCCAACGCCGTCTCCGACTCCCGCGTGAACCCGTGCCGGCGACAGGCGGCGGCAAAGCGCTGGGCCAGCAGGGCGGCTAGCGGCCCGGAGCCCCGCATGCGGCTGCCGAATTGCGCGTCGTTCAATGCGCCGCCCCGCACCTGGCGGATCAGGCTCAGCACCTTCGCCGCCTTCAGCGGGTATTGGACCTGCAGCCACTCTGCGAAAATTGGCTCCACTTCGTGAGGCAGGCGTAGCAGCACATAGCCGGCGTAACGGGCTCCGGCTTCCGCGGCGCCTGCCAGGATGTTCTCGAGTTCGTGGTCGTTGAGCCCGGGAATCATCGGGGCGGCCAGCACGCCGCAGGGAATGCCCGCGGCGGTCAATCTTCTGATTGTCTCGAGCCGCCGCCGCGGGCCTGCCGTGCGCGGTTCCATTCTTCGCTTCAGTTCATCGTCGAGGGTCGTCACGCTGAGCAGCACATCCACCAGGTTGTCGCGGGCCAGGTCCTGAAGCAGATCCGTATCCCTCTCCACCAGTGCCGACTTGGTGATGATGCTGACCGGGTGCCGGAACTCCACGAGCACCTCGAGGATCTGGCGGGTGATGCGCAGCTCCCGCTCGACGGGTTGCCAGGCGTCGGTGTTGGCGCCCAGCGTGATGGGCGAGCAGCGGTAGTCGCGCTTTGAAAGCTCCTGGCGCAGCACCGTGGCCGCGTCTGGTTTGGTGAAAATCTTTTGCTCGAAGTCCAGCCCGGGCGACAGGTCCAGGTAGGCGTGGGAGGGCCGGGCGTAACAGTAGACGCAGCCGTGCTCGCAGCCCCGGTAGGGATTGATCGACTGCTCGAAGGGAATATCGGGCGACTGGTTCCGGGAAATGATGCTGCGGATCTTCTCGGGGATCAGTTCGGTTTCCGGCGCGGGGGCTGGCGTGTCGTCATCGCTCGGTTCCGGAAGCGTTGCCTCCTTCGCAAAGCGCCCCGGAGGACGTGCGGCGACGCCGCGACCACGAATGACGGAACCCGGTGGCAGGGACAAAGACTGAAGCCTCCAGAAGATCGGTAACTGTACGGATACACAGTAGCACTCCGCCCTTTATACTGCCGCGGCTTTTCCCGGGAGTAACAATGACGTGAGCAGTCGCGGCGTGCGCATTCTGGGAGTGCTGGGGCTGATCGCCATCGTCGCGTTCCTGGCCTGGTACCTGACCCGGCCGAAGCCCGTGAAGGTCACCGTGGCGGAAGTAAAGGTTGGGGCCGTGCTGGCGACCGTGGCGAATACCCGCGCCGGAACGGTGGACGCCTGCGACCGGGCACGGCTTTCG
>CAYMKJ010000070.1:0-2300 GCA_964391025.1 uncultured Chromatiaceae bacterium | reverse complement strand
ACGCGCATCTGGGAGCCCGGCGGTACGCGCACGATCCGGCGCTGCACGCGTGGGCCCCGCCGATGGCCTCCGCGGCCTGGGCCGCCGCGCTGGCCCAGTACGATCATCTGGTGCTGGTGCCTCCGCTCCAGTGCGGCGCCTCGCCCATCATGCCGCCCGAACCAGCGGCCTACGCTGCGGCACTCCACGGGCTGACCATCAACGCGGGCAGAGTCGCCCGGCCGGACGACTGGGGGCGCGAGATCTACTGTTTCGATCTGGCAGAGGCCATGAAGGCAGGCCGCCTCGACGAGCAATCCCTCTACATCATGCTGCCGTCGGAAGTGGCGGCATTACGCGCCGCCGCCGCGCAGCCGGTCGTGTGCGGTGTCATCGACACGTTGTCCGTCTGCGTCACCGCCTCCTCCTATCAACGGTGGCGCGACGTGGCGCACCTTGACTGATCGCGCCAAGGCTGCGCTCCCGGCCGTTCCATAGTCATGCTGAGTTTTAATTCCACCGTGTCCGCCCTGGTCTACTCCCTGGTCCACGAGCGCTGCGCAGGCACGGCGCCCACGGGGTGGTTCATCGAGAATGACGTGGTGCGCTTCGTCGTCGCCCAGCAGGGGCGCACACCGGACTACCTGCGCCTGCAGTTGCGGGTTGCCACGATCCTGTTTGACGCCTGGCCCCTGTTGACCACCGGGAAGCCGTTTCACCGGCTGGCACCGGAGGCCCGCCGGCGCCAGATAGAGAACTGGCGAAACTCGCGTCTGGGTCCGCTGCGGAACTTCATCCGCTACTACGAAGGTCTGGCCGTCTTTGGCTGGTACTCGTTATGCGAGGAGCGGGCGGTGAGCGCATGAGAGCCGACGTCATCGTCATCGGCTCCGGCCCGGGAGGGGCCGTGACGGCCTGCCTGCTCAGTGAAGCGGGGCGGGACGTCCTGCTGATCGAGGAGGGCAGCGACGAAGCCCAGTCGTCCTGCGAGCCGTTTTCGGCCCAGGAGATGCAGGCCAAGTATCGCAACGGTGGCGTCACGGTTGCGTTCGGCCGGGCCAACGTGCTGTACGTCGAGGCCCGCTGCAGTGGCGGCGGCAGCGAGATCAACAGCGGGCTCGTGGATCGCGTGCTGCCCGAGACGCTGGACGAGTGGCGGCGTACGCATGGGGTAGTGGCCTTGTCCGACGCGGATCTCGCCCCCTTCTTCGCCGCCAATGCCCGGGAGCTCCGGACCTCGTTGCCTGCCGCGCCCCCGCCCGCAGGCCGGAAATTGCAAGAGGGGGCCGCCCGACTGGGCTGGAAATCCCTGAACCTGGAGCGCTGGCTTCGCAGCAACGTGGTTGGCGCCGGCGGAACCCCGCGTCCGGTGCGTGAATCCATGACGGAGACCTTCATTCCGCGAGCGCTCAAGGCCGGCTGCCGGTTCCTGTCCCGGTCCCGCGCGGTGCGTTTGTCGAAGGCCGGTGATGAGTGGCAGGTGACGGTCGACCGCCAGGTGCCCGGCGAGCCACCCGTGCGGATCACGGCCCGGGCGGCGTCTGTGTTCGTCGCCTGTGGCGCCATCCAGACACCGGCGCTGCTCCTGCGGAGCGGGATCCGGACGAATGTCGGTGACTCCCTGCGGCTGCACCCCATGCTCAAGGTCGTGGCGCAGTTTCCCGATGCGGTGGCGACAGACGACTGGAGCATGCCGCCCCACCAGATCAAGGCGTTTGCTCCGCGGCTTGGTTTCGGCTGCTCCGTCAGCACGCCGCCCTATCTGGCCACACTGTTGCTCAGCAATCCGATGCACCTGCCGTTGCTCAACGAGTATCGGCAGCAGATGGCGGCGTACTACACGATGACCCGGGGCGGCATCGGCAGCGTCCGGGTGCTGCCGGGTTTTCGCGATCCACTGGTGCGCTATCACCTGAACGATGCGGAGCTGGGCGAGCTGTCGGAGGGGCTGGCGAAGCTTTGCGAGGCCCTGTTTGCCGCCGGCGCCAGTGCGATATTTCCGGCGATCTCTGGCCAGCCGGCCTTGCGCTCCGTCGCGGATCTGGTTGGACTCCCCGAGCCGCTGCCCGCGGCCCGGGCCAACCTGAGCACGGTGCACCTGATGGGCAGTTGTCCCATGGGTGAGAACCAGTCGGTTTGTGCCGCCGATTCATATGGCCGGGTGCACGGGCAGGGCGGTCTATATATTGCCGATACCGCGCTTTTCTGCAGCGCCATTGGCGTCGGTCTGCAGGCCACCGTGATGGCGATTGCGCGCCGAAACGCCGAACATTTTCTCGCCCGGCAGTAAATCCGGAAAGGAACGTACCGTCTTGAACGTG
>CAYMKJ010000069.1:0-4932 GCA_964391025.1 uncultured Chromatiaceae bacterium | reverse complement strand
CTCGCCGCCGCCCCCTGGGTGGCCCTCGACAGCGAGTCCAACTCGATGTTCGTGTACCGGGAGCAGGTCTGCCTGATCCAGGTCAACGCCGGTGGCGCTTTTTTCGTCATCGACCCGCTGGCCCTGGGCGTGGTGGCTGGCCAGACCCCATCAGACGTGCTCACGCCCCTGCGCGCCGAACTCGAGCGCACCGACCGGCCGCTGTACCTGCACGGCGGGGAATACGACGCGGCCTGTATGCGCCGGGACTTCGGCATCGCCATGGGCGGGGTCTGGGACACGCAACAGGCCGCGTCCCTGCTGGGCTGGCCGAAAACGGGCTATGGCAGCCTCGTGGAGGCCATGACCGGCGTCGTGCTTGGCAAGGCCTGGGCCACCTACGACTGGGCCACCCGCCCCCTGCACCCGGACGCGCTCGCCTACGCCATCGATGATGTGGTCTACCTGCCCGGTATTGCCGAGACCCTGAAGGCCGCGGTCGCCGCCGCCGACATCGAGGACGAAGTCGAGCAGGCGAACCGGGTCGTCGCGGCGTCCGGGTGGAACGGGGGCTTCGATCCCGCAGGCATGTGGAGAATCCGCGACGTCAATGCCCTGGGACCGGAAGGCCTGCGGATCCTGGCGCGGCTCTATGCCTGGCGCGATCGAGCGGCGCAGGCCGAGAACCTGCCTGCGGGTCGCATGATCAACAACGAGGTGCTGGGGTTGCTCGCCCGGCACCCGCCGACTTCCCCGGCGGACCTCCGGAAGTCGCGACTCAAGGGCTACATCGTCGACCGTTACGGCTCTGCATTGCTCGAGGCGATGGCCCTGGCCAAGGACGATCCCCTGCCCATGCGAAAAGAGTTTGCGCGAATGACGCCGGAGGCTCAGGCCCGGGAGCAGCGCCTCAAGGTCTGGCGCCGCGAAGAAGCGGAGCGCCGCACCAAAGCCGACGGACGCACCGTGCCGCTGCAACTCGTGCTGCCCGCCCGGGCCCTTGAGCATCTCACAATCCATGGCGCCGCCGACCTGGCCGCCGTGCCCCAGCTCGGGGCGCGCCGCACGGCCCGGTATGGCGACGTGTTGCTTGGCCTGTGCGGGTGAACGACCAGCCGACGATCAACGTCTTTTCCACACTCTCACTGGCGCTGCCGCTCGCCCGGGCGATCGACGTGCTGGGCTTTACCCGGATGACACCGGTCCAGGAGCATGCGTTGCCGAGCCTGCTCGCCGGCAAGGACGTGATCGCCCAGGCGCGCACGGGCAGTGGCAAGACCGTGGCATTTGGCCTGGCGCTGCTGGCCCGCATCGACGTGGACATCGACCGGGTGCAGGTGCTGGTGCTCTGTCCCACCCGGGAGCTCGCTGATCAGGTAAGCACCGAGGTGCGGCGCCTGGCCCGCTTCATCAATAACCTCCGGGTGGTGACCCTGTGCGGCGGGGTGCCGGTCCGGTCGCAGACGCCGTCGCTGCAGACGCCCCCCCACGTCATCGTCGGCACCCCGGGCCGCATCCTCGATCACCTGGGGCGCGGAACGATCGAATTCTCCGCGCTGCGGGTGCTGGTGCTCGATGAGGCCGATCGCATGCTCGACATGGGCTTCCTTGACGCCATCACGGCAGTCGTCGACCAGGCGCCGAAAGTACGCCAGACGCTGCTGTTTTCGGCGACCTATCCCGATGAGATCCGGTCCTTAAGCCGCCGGCTGCAGCGTAATCCCGTCGAGGTCACGGTTGATAACGTGGTCAGCGCCACCGATATCGAGGAGCTGTTTTTCGAGGTCGAGTCGGGGACCCGGAGCGACGCCCTGGCGGCCTTGCTCCTGCACTACCAGCCCGAATCGGCGCTGGTCTTCTGTCACACGCGCAACGATGTCCGGGACGTGGCGGCCGAACTCGCGAAACGGGGCTTTTCGGTGCTCGCACTGCACGGCGAGCTGGAGCAACGGGAGCGGGACGAAGCTCTGCTGCGCTTCGCGAACAAGAGCTGCGCGGTGCTCGTCGCCACGGACGTCGCCGCCCGGGGCCTCGACATCAAGGGGCTCGCGGCCGTCGTGTCCTGGGAGCTGTCCACCGATCCCGATATTCATCTCCACCGGATTGGGCGCACCGGTCGTGCGGGACAAAAGGGGCTCGCACTCGCGCTCTGTTCACTACGGGAGCGGGGGCGGATCGCGGCCCTGGAACTGAAAGCAGGGGCGCCCGTGCGCTGGGGGCAACTGCCAGCCACTGACCAAGCCAGCGACAAGAGCAAGCCACCAACCGCGCTGATGACCACTCTGATCATCGAAGGCGGCCGGCAGGACAAGCTGCGCGCTGGCGATCTGCTCGGAGCCCTCACCGGCGATGTCGGCCTGCCCGGAGACGCCGTTGGCAAGATCGACATCGGTGCGCAACGCGCTTATGTCGCGATCCGCAGCGACCGGGCCGAGGTCGCGTTGCAGGGATTGCGCGCCGGCAAGATCAAGGGGAAAGCCTTTCGTGTCTATCGGCTCGGCCCGCCGAAATGACAACCAGGCCACAGCCGAAGAATCCGCTCCACGGCATTACCCTCGAGGCCATCGTCAGCGAGCTTAAGGACGTGCTCGGCTGGGAGGAACTGGGCCGCCGTATTCCGATCCGGTGCTTCACCAACGACCCGAGCGTGGCCTCGAGTCTCACGTTTCTGCGCAGGACGCCCTGGGCACGCCAGAAGGTTGAGAGCCTCTATCTCCTGGTTCGGCGGCCCCGTCCCGCAGGAGGCCCGGCGACCAGGAGCCCATGACGGTGCCGCCCTCCGTTGCAGCACCCTGCGTCGTTTATGAAGACGACGATCTGCTGGTGGTCAACAAGCCAACCGGCTGGAACACCCACTCTCCCGCGCCCCATGCGGGGGAGGGCATCTACGACTGGCTGAAACACCGTGAACCTAAGTGGGCGCAGCTCGCCATCATCCATCGTCTCGACAAGGACACCAGTGGGCTGCTGGTGTTTGGCAAGACGACCGGGGCCAATCATTCCCTGACCAAACAGTTCACTGAGCGCGAGGTCCACAAGCAGTACCTTCTGGTGACCGACCGGCCGGCGCTTCGCGACGAGTTCACCGTGATCTCGGCGATCCTGCGCAGTGGTGATCGCTATGTAGCCCGACCTCTGGCCGAGGGCAGCGATCGGGCTGAAACCCGGTTCCGGGTGGTGCGCCGGGAGGCCGGGCAGACGTGGATTGAGGCGGAGCCGGTGACGGGGCGAACCCACCAGATTCGTGTGCATGCGGCCGCGGAGGGCCTGCCCATACTCGGTGATGCGCTCTACGGGGGCAGCGCCGCTTCCCGACTCCATCTGCACGCCGCGGCGCTTGAGCTCCGGCGTCCCCGATCTGGTGAATCCCTGCGCCTTGAAGTACCGCCGGATTTTGTCACTCCGGCCGCCCGGCAATTGCGGGACGCCCTTATCGACCGGGCCGAAACGGATGCCTTTCGGTGTGTGCACGGCGCGGCGGACGGGCAACCCGGACGCTACCGGGACCGGCTCGGCGCGTGGATGCTGCTGGAGGGTGAAGACACGCCAACAGGGGAGGAGGCCCGTGCGCTTCTGGGATCCGGCGAGGGATTGCCTGACGTTGAGGGCGTCTACTTCAAGCGGTTGCTCCGTCAGGTCCGGAAGGTCCCGGCCGCCGAGGCGTCGCCACAACTGCTGGCGGGCACTCCAGCCCCGGAACGCTTCCCGGTGCGCGAGAACGGCGTGACCTTCGAACTCAGCATGACTGAAGGTTATTCACTGGGCTTGTTTCTGGACCAGCGGGACAACCGGCGGCGTTTTCTAAATGGCCATGTGGCCGCTGGCTTTCCGTTGTATGCAGGGGAGCAGGCACCCGGTCCGGAAGTGCTCAACTGCTTCGCCTACACCTGCGCCTTCAGTGTCTGCGCCGCACTCGGCGGGGCCCGGGTCACCAGCCTGGATCTGTCCCGCAAATACCTGGACTGGGGACGGCGCAACTTCCAGCTGAACGGCCTGGACCCGGCCGGCCATGATTTCATCTATGGCGATGTCTTCGACTGGCTGAAACGGCTCGCGAAGAAAGCCCGGCAGTTTGACGTGCTGCTCCTGGACCCGCCGACGTTTTCCCGGTCCCGGGAGCAGGGGGATTTCCGCAGCGAGACGGACTACGGACGCCTGGTTGCCCTGGCCCTGCCGTTGCTGCGGTCGAATGGCGTGTTGCTGTCCTCGACCAATGCGGCCCGGTTGAAGCCCGAGCAATTTATCGGGCACGTCCACGCCGCCATTCTGGGGGCGGGGCGGCGCATCATTCAGGAGCACTACGTGCCTCAGCCGCCGGACTTTCCCGTTACGCGGGAGGAGCCTGCCTATCTAAAGACTCTGTGGTTGCGGATCGCCGGGGCCGGGTAGATTAATGGGTGGGCGCGCTCAATAACCAAGTGCAACGCCTACGCTTACCGGCGCGTGCTCTTTAAAGCGCGTCCGGTCGAGTGATGGGATGGACTCCCCCCGACCTGAATTGGGCATCATCGTGCCAGCTGGCCTCATGTGGTGTGGTGTCAGCCCAAACCGGAAGGAGTCCCGAGATGAATACTACGACTGCAGCCTCCCTGGTGGGAGTGGATCTGGCCAAGAATGTCTTTGAGCTGGCGGTGGCGGACGGGGACTGGCGAATTACCGAGCGGGCGCGCCTGACGCGGCGCCAGTTCGTGAACCGGCGGGTCGGCCTGGTGGTGATGGAAGCCTGCGGCTCGGCGCACTACCGGGCCCGGTGGCTGACCGGGCTGGGGATTGCCGTGAAGCTCTTGCCGGCCCGCTACGTGCGCGCCTACGTGAAGCGCAACAAGACCGACGCGGCGGACGCCGCTGACCCTTCCTGGACCAGCGATCGTTCAATGCGCGTCATTTTACGAAGCCTTTTTCCGCGCGGGGCAGTTCGATTTTTCCGCAGGGGCTTTTTCTACAGCCTCAACG
>CAYMKJ010000068.1:0-2371 GCA_964391025.1 uncultured Chromatiaceae bacterium | reverse complement strand
AATCCTATTGAGGCGGCCGGCCAGCCGGACGCCGGCCATCAGGAGGCGCTGGTCAACAACGCGCCGGGCCCGGTCCAGATAGGCCGACGGCAGGGTTACGGGCCCGCCCCCTGGCCGGGCGAAGCCGTACACCTGCGAACGGAGGGCCTGGGACTCCCGAGCCCAGTTGAGCGGGCTCGCCCGCTGCCAGCGCCGCACATCAGTAGCGGCAGGGAGCGGCAGGAAACGAGCCCTTTCCCGGGTACTCAGGTTACCGGGCGGTCGCAGCAACTCCCCGTCCCACAGGGCATGGAGACTGGTTTCGCGCCCCGCCACCAGCACCGGAATGAGATTGCCACCCCGATCGCTCTCCCGGCCCACGTGCAAGGGCTGGTGAATGTCCACGACGAAGTGCGCGACAAAACGCAGGGCCAGCCCACGCACTTGGTTGCTGAGCGCGGTATCGCCCAACTCCTTTTCGAAGCGGGCCAGAGCGGCCAGCACGTTGTCCGGGTTCTGGCGGGCCGCCCGCGCGACCGAGCCGTGATCGCTCACGTTGAGGTAGTGCCAGGGCTTCGTGTGCTCCCACTCGGGCAGGCGGCGGATCGTGTCGGGCCAGAGGCCCGCTTCCGCGAGAGTCTGGCCGGCGAGCAGCGGCTCGAGGGCAACACGGGTTTCGGCACAGAGGTATTGTTCCGCCACGTGCCCGGCCAGCCGGTGACCGGAGGAACCGAACGCTGCGGCGGGCAGCGGCGCTGCCAATGCAGCAACGAGAGTTGCCGCCAGTGCCAAATGGTGTACAGGGGCGCGCATCGCGGGCATTATTCTTCCCGCAATGCATCTCGTCCAACCGGAATTCCCGCGATTTGACCTGGAAGCAGTGCGCGCCCTGCTCGGCGATGACTGGCCAGCCGTCAATCGGGAGATCACGGCGCGCCTGCGCAGCGACGTGGCCCTGGTCAACAGCGTCTCCCACTACATCGTGGGCGGCGGCGGCAAGCGGCTCCGACCCCTGATCACCCTGCTCGCCGCCCGGGCCTGCGGCTATCGGGGCGACCGGCACATCATTACCGCCGCGATCATTGAATTCATTCACACCGCCACCCTGCTCCACGACGACGTGGTGGATGCGTCCGATCTGCGGCGCGGCCAGGACACGGCCAACAGCGTGTTCGGCAACGAGGCCAGTGTGCTGGTGGGTGACTTCCTCTACTCCCGGGCGTTCCAGCTGATGGTGCAGGTCGGCCAGATGCGCATCATGGACGTGCTGGCCGATGCGACGAATACCATCGCGGAAGGCGAGGTACTGCAGTTGATGAACTGCAAGGACCCGGAGACCACCGAACAGCGCTATCTGGACGTCATCTACCGGAAGACGGCCAGACTGTTCGAGGCCGGGGCGCAGATCGGCGCCATCCTCGCCGACCAGACCCGCGCGGTTGAAGAAGCCCTGGTGGATTACGGTCGCGAACTGGGCCTGGCCTTCCAGTTGGTCGACGACGCGCTGGACTACAGCGCGAACCCCGGCGAACTGGGCAAGCAGGTGGGCGACGACCTGGCTGAAGGCAAGCCCACGTTGCCACTGATCTACGCGCTCCAGCGGGGCTCGCCGAAGGAGCAGGTGATGATCCGCCGCGCCATCGAGCGCGGTGGCCGGGAAGACATCCGGGCCATCCAGGAGGCGATCCAGTCGACCGGCGCCCTCGCCTACACGGCGGCCAAGGCCCGGGAGTGCGCCGCGCGGGCCCGGGCCGCGCTGGGCCCGGTTCCCGATTCGCCCTTCAAGGCGGCCCTCAACGATCTGGCCAACTTTGCCGTCGAGCGTCGTTACTGACGCCGTTCGCCGCCCCCGTATACAATGGCGCCCGCTGCGGGCATGCCCCGCAGATCGAAACCCGTTCGGGGTGTAGCTCAGCTTGGTAGAGCGCTTGCTTCGGGAGCAAGAGGTCGCAGGTTCGAATCCTGTCACCCCGACCAATAAAAACAGACGCTTACGCGATCACCGGCCCGGCAGACTTTTTCGGTTAGGTACACTCTTGGCGAGTGTGCATCGCAGCCTTGCACCGGTCCGCCCGGCCCACCATGATTCTCCCCATGGAGCCCGTCCAGCACGTCCAGCTCACCGTCCGCCTTCCCGTCCAGTACGCGCAGGAGGGTGCCGCGGTCATTGCCCACACGCCCGGTATCGACGTGGCCAGCCACGGCGCGTCACGACCGGCAGCGCTGGCAGCGCTGATTGAAGCCATGCAGTTGTGGTTTATGTCCTGCTACGAGCGCGGAGAGTTAGACGCCGCGCTCAAGTCGTGCGGGTTCCAGTCAGTCCCGAATGCCGGCGATGCGCTGGCCGACATGATTGACATCCAGGTACCGCTCGCCACGCTGCCGCATGTCC
>CAYMKJ010000067.1:0-20569 GCA_964391025.1 uncultured Chromatiaceae bacterium | reverse complement strand
GGTTTCGAGCGTTGCGCCAATCTGCGGGGTGGCATGCTGCTCTGGTCGCAGCTTGGCCTGCCTACCGAGCATCGGGGCGAGGCCCCCGCTGAGCGCGGCATTCCGCATGGCCCACGCTGAACTCCATCGCACCGACGCCATCGGCTGGCTTCGCGCCGCCGTGCTCGGCGCCAATGACGGGCTCATTTCCACCAGCAGTCTGGTGGTCGGCGTGGCCGCCGCGGCGACCACCCGCGACCCGGTACTGGTGGCGGCGCTCGCGGGCCTGGTGGCCGGCGCCCTGTCCATGGCCGCGGGGGAATACGTCTCGGTCAGCTCCCAGGCGGACACCGAGCGGGCGGATCTCGAGCGGGAGCGCGGGGAACTCGCCGACGAGCCCGAGCGCGAACACGCCGAGCTTGCTGGTATCTATGTCAGCCGCGGTCTCACGCCCGAGCTCGCCAGGCAGGTTGCGGATCAGCTCACGGCCCACGATGCACTCGGCGCTCACGCCCGGGATGAGCTGGGTCTGTCGGCAATAACGAGGGCTCGACCCATTCAGGCAGCGCTCGCCTCGGCAGCGGCCTTTGCCCTCGGCGCCGCCCTGCCCTTTCTGCTCGTGTTGATCGTGCCGCTCGCGACCCTCACCCCCGTGGTGATTGGTAGCTCCCTGGTGCTGCTCGCGGTGCTCGGCGGCATCGCGGCCCGCCTTGGCCGTGCGTCGCTCCTTATCGGCGCCGCCCGGGTGATGTTCTGGGGTGCGGTGGCTATGGGCTGCACGGCGCTGGTTGGCCGGCTGTTCGGCACCGTGGTGTAGGCGGAGAGGCGCCAGGTCGTCGTGTACGAGCACAGCGCACATCGGCCGCTCACCCGCACCCGGTTCATTCGGCGCGTTCTGCTGCACGGCGCTGCCGCGGTCGGCTTGCTGGTCATCTCTCTGCTTGCCGGCATGGCCGGCTATGGCTACTTCGAGCACCTGGCATGGCTCGACGGATTCCTGAACTCGGCGATGCTCCTTGGCGGCATGGGCCCGGTCAACGCACCGCAGACAGACGGCGGCAAGCTGTTCGCCGGTATCTACGCCCTGTATGCGGGCCTGGTATTCATCGTCGTGGCCGGCCTCGTGTTCGTGCCGGTCTTGCACCGGCTCCTGCACAAGTTTCACTGGGACAGGGACTAACAGACTGCATGTACACGCTCTTCGGCTTCGACGGCTCCGGTTCGGCCACCGTGGAAATTGCCCTTGATCTGTGCAACGTTCCCTGGCGCAGGGTGAGTGCCGCGTTCTGGTAGCGCGGCGATCCTCATTAGCCAACCTTGTCAGGCACGGGGTGGCTTTCGAGGAAGAATCGGCAGCGATTGCTGACCCATTTGCGACTACAGGCGCAGACCCTGAACACTCCAGGGAGGAGTTTCGCTGGGTGACGTTTGGCCGTTCCAGTCGGGGCCGCCTGCTGGCTGTCATGCATACTGAGGAATCCGATACCATTCGCATCATTAGCGCGCGAGTCGCCACCCGCCGGGAGCGAGGACTTTATGAAGAAGACTAAGGCAACGGGCGTAGCCGATATGCGGGCCGAGTATCTGAAAGCTGACTTTCCTTCGGGCCTCGTCCGTGGCAAATATGCGGCGAGACTTTTAGTCGACGCGAACATCGTCATACTCGAACCGGAGATTGCAGCCGCCTTTCCGACTTCTCGTGCCGTGAATGAAGCACTTGGCGTCGTCCTGCAGGCTGCTCGGTCGGCTCGACTGGCGAAGCCCGCTGTGAGGGCAAAACGGAGCCGCCCGGCGACCAGTCGCCGCTGATGACTTACCCAAAGAGATAAACACCATGTGGATCGCAGTTCTTCTGCTCGCTGCAAGCCTCGCCAGCACCCTGCTGCCCGGCGTCGCCGCAGCAGCCAACTACAAGCTGGATTCCGACCACACCTTTCCGAGCCTGGAGTTTTCCCACATGGGCCTGTCCATCTGGCGGGGCAAGTTCAACCGCACCACCGGGACGGCCACCCTCGATCTGGCCGCCCGAAAGGGCACCGTCACTGTCCAGGTGGAAACCGACAGCATCGATTTCGGTCTCGACTCCATGCACGAGTTCGCAATGCGCCCCGACTGGCTCGACGTGGCGAAGTTTCCCGTCATGACCTACACGGGACCGATCATCTTCCAGGGCGACAAGCCTATCGCAGTGGATGGCCAACTCACCCTGCGCGGCGTGACGCGGCCCCTGAAACTCACCATCAACAGCTTCAGTTGCATCGAGCACCCCTTCTACAAGAAGGAGGCCTGCGGTGCAGATGCGGAAGGCCTGCTGAATCGGGCCGATTTCGGCATGACCCAGTATGCGGAGGGTGAGGCCGGGAAGGTCCGGCTGTACATCCAGGTCGAGGCACTGAGGGAGGACTGAGCCATGCTCAGGAACGCGGCTCCCGCGGATTTCCCCGCGATCCTCCAGTTGAACGACGAATCCGAGCACTTCCTCAGCCCACTGACGCTGCCACGGCTGGCTGAGGCCCATGCCTGGGCGGCGTATCACCGGGTCGTCGTCCTCGATGGCGGGGTGGTCGCCTTCCTCCTGGCATTCCGTGAGGGTACGAACTACGACAGTCCGAACTACCGCTGGTTTGCGGCCCGTTACCTGCAATATCTCTACATTGATCGCGTCGCCGTCAGCGCAACCCGCCGGGGCAACCGGTACGGCGCACTTCTCTACGACGACTTGTTCAGTTTCGCCCGCGAGTCGGGCGCAGAGCGGGTGGTCTGCGAGTTCGACGCTGATCCGCCCAACGAGATCTCCCGACGGTTCCATGCGCGCTTCGGCTTTCTGGAGGTCGGCACCCAGTGGATAGCCGGGGGAACGAAGCAGGTTTCGCTGCAGGAGGTGCCCCTGTGACGTGCCAGTTCGACGGCCACTGCACCTGCGGGGCCATCCGCTACCGGATAACGTCGTCGCCGTTGTTCGTGCATTGCTGTCACTGCCGCTGGTGCCAGCGGGAAACCGGCGCGGCATTCGCGCTGAACGCAATGATCGAAGCGGACCGGGTGGTGCTGCTTTTGGGTGAACCCGAGGTGGTGAACACACCGACTAACAGCGGCCAGGGCCAGAAGGTCAGCCGCTGCCCACGCTGCCGGATCGCACTCTGGAGCAACTACGCCGGCGCGGGCGACGCGGTGCGCTTCGTCCGGGTCGGCACGCTGGACGAGCCGGACCGGCTGCCGCCTGACATCCATATCTTCACCGCCTCGAAGCAGCCCTGGGTCGCGCTGCCGCCGGGCACGCCGGCCGTGGCGGAGTACTACGACCGGAACCAGTTCTGGCCGGCGGCCAGCCTGGAGCGACGGCGCGTGTTGCTGGCCGGGCTGGGCGCATCGTGACCCCCACGCTGTAAACCCAATGGCGCTTTGCAAGGCGTTAAACTTGAGATACTCGGCTGATTCTCGGCTGGAGGAAGCATTTCGGCAGGCCCTAGGCTTCCGGGATGAAAGTGAGGGACGTCTTGCGCATACTCACCGACCACGGCTGGACTCCCGTATCGCAACGCGGAAGCCACCTTCAATTGAAACACCGGACTAAACCCGGGCGGGTCACGGTGCCGGGGAAGCCGGGAGATGATTTGGCAGCCGGAACCCTGAACAGTATCCTCAAGCAGGCAGGCCTCAAGGGACCACGGTAATCCACCATGCGTTACGCAATTGTCATCGAACTCGCCAACGGCAACTATTCGGCCTACGTCCCCGACCTTCCCGGCTGCGTGTCAACAGGGAGTACGGTGCAGCAAGTGGAAGACCGTATCCGGGAGGCCATTCAATTCCATCTGGAGGGGCTCCGGGAGGATGGTCGGCCCGTTCCTCCGCCCTCCAGCCGCGTGGATTACGTCGAAGTGGCTGCCTGATTAACGACCGGTCAGGCTGCGAGCGACGCCACGCACAAGCCGACAACATGCATACACTCATTCGCCGCGCCGGCCCGGCAGACGCGGCCGGCTGCGCTGCGCTGGACCTGGAAATCGATAGCGATCACGAGCGGGTTCGGTCACTGTACGAGCGCCACGGCTTCACGGCCCTGCCGCGCAGTCGGGTCGTGAAGAAGCTGGCCCGGGACTGAAGGCTCCAGCGTACACATGGAGATCCGGCTCGCCACTCTCAACGACATCCCCGCCATGCACAGGCTGCGTCTCGCCGCTCGCGAGAATGCCCTGCGGGATCCCGCGCGCATCCAGCCGTCTGATTATCAGCAGCTGCTCACGGGCTCCGGTCGCGGCTGGGTCGCCCTTGTCGACGACGCACTGGTCGGCTTCGGTATCGCCGATGCGGCCAACCGAAACCTCTGGGCGCTGTTCGTTGCCCCGGCCTTCGAGGGCCGGGGCATCGGGCGCAAGCTGCATGACGAGCTGCTGAACTGGCTGTTCGAGCAGGGTCCGGAGCCGGTGTGGCTGACCACAGAACCGGGGACTCGCGCTGAGCAGTTCTACACGGTCGCCGGCTGGCAGTTCGCGGGATCGGAGCCCAACGGTGACCAGCGCCTGGAGTTCCACCGGTTCGACGATGAATCGTGACGGGTCGCGGCTGAAGCCGCTCCTACACCGCGCGATGAACCCGGATCGCCGCAAGGAACTCCTCGCCGAATGCGGCGAGTTTCCGTTCCCCGATGCCCGACAGGGCGCCGAGTTCCTCCAGCGTCTGTGGTCGACGGCGCACCATCTCCGCCAGCGTGGTGTCGTGGAAAATCACATAGGGCGGGACATTCTGGGCCCGGGCCAGTTCCATCCGCAGGCCCCGCAACACGGCCCACAATTTCTGGTCTTCCGCTGACTCAAAACTGCCAGCCGCCAGATTGCCAGTCCCGGATTTTTCTTTGGGTGACTTCGCGGGCCGCGAGCGCTTGCCCGCTGGGGGCGCCGCCTCCCGCCGCAACCACAGCGACTCGTCCCCACGCAGTACCGGCCGGCAGGCATCGGTAAGCTGCAGCCCGCCGTGACCCTCCACATCGACGCTCAGCAGGCCCCGCGCGATGAGCTGGCGAAACACGCCACGCCAGCCTCTCGCGTCGAGCTCCGTGCCGATGCCGAAAGTGGTGAGGCGATTATGGCCAAACCGCTGGATGCGTTCGTCGTCCTTCCCAAGCAGCACATCGATCAAATACATCACCCCAAAGCGCTGACCCGTGCGGTGCACGCAGGAGAGCGCTTTCTGCGCGGCCACTGACGCGTCCCAGGTTTCCGGCGGCGTGAGGCAGGTGTCGCAGTTGCCGCAAGGCCGGGGCAGAGACTCGCCAAAATAGGCCAGCAGCGCCTGGCGGCGGCAACCGGTGAGTTCGCAGAGGCCCAGCATGGCGTCGAGCTTGTGGCGCTCGACGCGCTTGTGAGCCGCTTCCGCGCCAGATTCGGCCAGCATCTGCCGCAGCATGATCACGTCCTGGAGGCCGTAGCTCATCCATGCATCCGCGGGCAGGCCATCCCGGCCGGCACGGCCCGTTTCCTGGTAGTAGGCCTCCACGCTCTTCGGCAGGCTGAGGTGCGCGACGAAGCGCACGTTGGGCTTGTCGATGCCCATGCCGAAGGCGATGGTAGCCACCATCACAAGGCCCTCCTCATTGATGAAACGCGACTGGTTCGCAGCCCGTACGTCCGCCGTCAGGCCTGCGTGGTAGGGCAGCGCCGGCACACCCTTCTCCGTCAGCCAGTTGGCCAGGTCCTCAGTCTTCTTGCGGGACAGGCAGTAGACGATCCCGGCCTCGCCGGCGTGCTCATCGCGGACGAAGCGCAGCAGCTGTTCGCGCGCATTCGCCTGCCCCTCGTGGATGCGGTAACGAATGTTGGGGCGATCGAAGCTGCTGATGAAGAGCCGCGCATCGGTGAGGGCGAGTCGCTGCACGATCTCGACACGCGTTCGTTCGTCCGCGGTAGCCGTCAGCGCAATGCGCGGCACCGCGGGGAAGCGTTCCGCGAGCACCGCGAGCTGCAGGTATTCCGGCCGGAAGTCGTGACCCCACTGGGACACGCAATGGGCCTCATCGATGGCGAACAGGGCGAGCGGAGATTCGTCGAGGAGGTCCAGCGTCCGGTCGAGCAGCAGGCGCTCGGGCGCGAAGTAGAGCAGGTCCAGCTCGCCGGCCCGGAACTGCGCCTCCACACGCCGGACCTCGTCGGGCCGCTGGGACGAGTTGAGAAACGCCGCGCGGACGCCGGCCTGGCGGAGTGCCGCCACCTGGTCCTGCATCAACGCGATGAGGGGCGAGACGACGATGCCAGTGCCGAAG
Source organism: uncultured Chromatiaceae bacterium (assembly GCA_964391025.1). Taxonomy (GTDB): domain Bacteria; phylum Pseudomonadota; class Gammaproteobacteria; order Steroidobacterales; genus SHZI01. The sequence goes on along the minus strand of CAYMKJ010000067.1, from coordinate 14,331 downwards.
CGGACCAGGGCAGGAATCTGGAAGCACAAGGACTTGCCGCCGCCGGTCGGCATCAGCACCAGCGAGTCGCCGCCGGCGATCAGGTGGGCGACCACCTCATCCTGGGGCGGACGGAAGCGGTCATAGCCGAAGACCGAGCGCAGGATATGGCTCGCTTGGTCTTGCTGGAAGAGGTCGGGCGGAGAGAGATCGGACATGAGCGGCGGGCTCTGTTGGGGCCGCGCATCTTACACGCCTTCTTGCCGTCGTTTAGCGCATCTGGATATCCGGCACCGGGCCGAAGTACATCTCGAAGCCGAGACCCACGCCGGGATTAATCTCGCGCTCTTCCTCCAGCGTCTCCCGGGGCCAGGTTACGCTGGCCGAAAGATCCATGAACAGCCACTTCCGGAAGAGGCTCTGGCGGTACCGGGTCGCCACGCCGTAATTCTGGAGTCCGACGTCCGCCTGGGTCTCACCGTGCAGCAGGGCGGTGTAGCTGATGGCGCGACGTTGCCTGAGGCTCTGGTAGACAGAGAATCCGGTGCTCCACTCCAGGCCGTCGGTGTCCTCGGCTATGGTCCCGATGTTGTTCCAGCGGAGCAGGACGGAGTCCGTGGCCAGATAATCGAGGGAAATCTGGGTCGTCGCGCCCAGGCCGCGGCTGTCCCGCCAGAAGGGCGTCTCGCGCAAACGCAGCATGGTCCTGTCGCTGAAGACGAAGTTATGTCGATAGCTGGACTTCACGTAGGGGTCAATGGGGGTGTTGAGGCGCACACCGACGCCAAAGTCGAACCCGTTCTGGAGATCACTCTTCTTCGAGTAACCGAGACCGAGCAGCCAGGCGTCGTCTTCAACGCTCTGGAAGCCCCGGGGCAGCGGCCTTGCCACGGTTGACGGCCGCTCCTCCACCAGCTGCTGCTCGTCGCCCCGGGCAAGCGTCAGCCGCGCGCGATCCTTCATGTTGGGCAGCGCGTAGCGGGCACGAAGCCGGAACCGGGTGTCCAGCTGGTCCCGGCGGTCGTAGGTTTCGAAGAGGCCAAGGCGACCGAAGGTTTCATCCGAGTCCTGGTCGAACCGGGGATTGCCGAACAGTCCGTCGAACCAGAGCGCCGTGCCGCAAACGCCGCTGTAAACGCCGCGCTGCACCTTGTCGATCCAGGCGTTGGCGTCAGAGCCGGGCTTGTCGCACTGGACAGGGGCAGCAGGCATCATCAGGTTCGGGGCCGGCGGCCCAGCGGCATCGGCGAGCGCAGTTGACGCCGCCAGCAGCAACGGTGCGACTGCGACCATTCCCAGGGTGTACAGCCCGGTTCGCATCCGCTCACTGTGCCCCCTCGCCCCGCAAGTTGCTGCGGGCCACGGCGCACTTCCATCATGGTGTTGGTCCTACAAAAGTGGGACGACAGTCACGGGCCAGCCCGGCATCGATCAGGGGCCGGGTGCAGGCGACAATGTGAGCAGCGAGATCTCGGCAAGATAGGCAGCCTCCTCGACCCGACAACGGGTCTCGTCCCAGCCCAGGTGGCGGGCTGCCACGCCCAGCGCGGCCGGCAGGGCCGAGCGCCCCAGGTCGGGCCCGAGCCCCACCATCGAGCGCCGCAGCAGGATGTCGCCGAGGGTCACCGCGAACTCCTCGCGCACCGCAAACACTACTTCTGCGCCCAGGGCGCCGCTGCGCGCACAGATCGGCTGGCCGAGTTCCGGAGCATCACGCGTGAGGGCAGCCACGAGCGGCGCGCGGCTGCCATACACAGCATAGAGGTGCGCGTGGCTCGCGGCCGGCACCGCCTTAAATGTCCCCAGCTCCTTCAGCACCTCGTTCCGCCCGGCCTCTCCGCCCGGCAGCGGCACGTCCGCGGTCGCGCAGGATCGGGCAGTGATCCGGAGCCGGCTTGCCACCTGGTCCAGCACCTCCTCGGCCAGGTGCCGGTAGGTGGTGATCTTGCCGCCGATGATGGAGGACAGGCCGCGGGCGGAACGGCCGTGGTGGCGGATGAGATGGCGGCGTGTAATCGCCGTGGTCTCCTTCAGGCCCTGCCGGGGCAGCGGCCGAACGCCACAGTAGGTGTACAGGACTGAGTCACGGGTGAGGCCGCTGGCAGGAAATGTGTGGCGGCTCTCATCCAGCAGGTACGCAATCTCCGCTTCGGTCGCCCGGAGCGTCGTGGGTTCGTCGTCACAGCGCGTGTCGGTGGTACCGATCAGGACCAGACCGTTCCAGGGCAGGATGAAGAAGGGTCGGCCGTCGGACCGGGCTTCCGCGTAGCACGCCATGCCGGTGAGACCGGGGATCGCTTGCACGACGATGTGTGTGCCCCTGGTCGGGCCGAGAAACCGGGGCAACGGCCGGCCGGCGGCCGCGAGAATCCGGTCCACCCAGGGACCCGCCGCGTTGATGATGGCCGTAGCGTGCCGGGTGGACAGTTCGCCGGTGCGGGTATTACGCACCTCTACGCCAGTGACGTGATTGCGCTCGAGCAGAACTTTTTCGACCACCGTGTGGGTTTCGATCCGGGCGCCAGCAGCGGCGGCGCCGAGCGCGTTCTCCACCACCAGCCGTTCCACGTAAGTCACCTGCGCGTCGTAGTAGACGACGGCCCCCGTGAGGCCGTCGGCCAGGAGTCCGGGCATTTCCTGCAGCGCCTCGTCCCGGGACAGGCGCCGGTGACCAGGCACGGAGCGGCCGATGGACAGCAGGTCGTACACGTAAAGACCGAAATCCACTGTGTTCATGCCCCGGCGGCTGTTCTCGTACACGGGGATCAGCAGCGGCAACGGCTGGACGAGGTGGGGCGCATTACGCAGCAGGTTTTCCCGCTCCTGCAGGGATTCGTGCACCAGACCGAGCTCGCCGAATTCCAGGTAACGCAGCCCACCGTGAATCAGCCGGCTGGACCAGCGCGTGGTGCTGTTGCACAGATCACCCTGCTCAAGCAGACAGGTGCGGAGGCCGCGGAGCGCCGCGTCCCGGGCAATACCGGCGCCGTTGATGCCGCCGCCGATGACGATCAGGTCAAATGGGGACATGCCTAATTTCTGGAACTCAGACCAGGCAAACTGATTGGCATTCCGTCACTGACCCAGCAAGCCTGGCCTGAGTTCCAGAAATTAGGCATGTCCCCCTTTATGACCGCGTCTGGCCCGTGCCATGGACCACGTATTTGTAGCTGGTCAGCTGCTCCGCGCCGACCGGCCCCCGGGCGTGGATGCGGCCCGTGGCGATGCCAATCTCCGCACCCATGCCGAACTCGCCACCGTCGGCGAACTGGGTGGACGCGTTGTGCAGCAGGATGGCGCTGTCCAGGTCATGCAGGAAACGCTCGACCGCTTGCGGGTCACTGGCGATGATCGATTCCGTGTGGGCGGAACCGTAGGTGGTGATGTGCCGGATGGCCTCGTCCACGTTGGCCACGACCCGGCAGGCCAGGATCGCGTCCAGGTACTCGGTGCGCCAGTCGTCCTCTGAAGCGGGCTTCAAGCGGCTGTCGAGGCGGCACAGTTCCGCGTCGCCACGCAGTTCGCAGCCGGCGGCCACCAGCGCGTCCGCGATGGGCCGCCAGTGCGTGACCAGGCAGTCCCGATCAATCAGCAGCGTCTCCGCCGAGCCGCAGATGCCCGTGCGGCGCATCTTGGCGTTCAGCGTGACGTCCCGCGCCATCGCCAGGTCGGCGGAACGGTGGACGTACACATGACAGAGCCCCTCGAGATGACCGATCACCGGCACGCGCGCATCAGCCTGCACCCGTGCAATCAGGTTTTTGCCACCGCGGGGCACGATGACGTCCACGAACTCCCGCATCTGGCCCAGCAGGTAGCCCACCGCATCCCGGCTGGCGGTAGGGACCATCTGGATAGCGGTCTCTGGCAGGCCACCAGCTTTGAGGCCGTCGACCAGCGCCGCGTGGATCGCGTGGCTGGAGTGAAAGGACTCCGAACCGCCGCGCAGGATCACGGCATTGCCGGACTTGAGGCACAGCGCGCCCGCATCCGCCGTCACGTTGGGGCGACTCTCGTAAATGATGCCGATCACACCGAGCGGCACGCGTACGCGCTGGATGCGCAGGCCATTGGGCCGCGTCCAGTCGGCAATCACGTCGCCAATCGGGTCGGGCAGTGCGGCGACCTCCTCGATGCCCTTCGCCATGGCTTCGACGCGCATCGCGTCCAGCAGCAGCCGGTCCAGCAGCGGGCCGGACAGCTGGCGCGCCTTCGCCCCCTCCATGTCCCGCGTGTTGGCGGCGAGGATCTGGTCCCGCCGGGAACGGATGGCCGCGGCAGCCCCCTGCAGGGCGCGGGTCTTTTGGGCCGGACTCGCACGGGCCAGCTCGGACGCCGCCTCGCGGGCCTGACGGCCCAGGCGGGTCATGGTCGCCGCCAGATCGTCGCCGGTCAGCACGGCCGGGCTGGCGAGGGGTTCGGTAGCGTGCATCGTCAGGCGTCCAGCAGTGCGAGGTTGTCCCGGTGGATCAGTTCGTCCCGGCCACTGTAACCGAGGAGCCCCGGCAGCTCTTCACTGCGCCGGCCCCGAATGCGACGGGCTTCCTCACTGGAATAGGCCACCAGGCCCCGGCCCAGATCCCGTCCGGCACGACTGCGGACGGTCACCGCATCGCCAGACTGGAAGTCCCCGGTGATTTCGACGATGCCGACCGGCAGCAGACTGCTGCCGGCGCGCAGCGCCTGCTCGGCGCCCTCGTCCACGGTGATGGTGCCGCGGGGCACCAGGGTGCTCGCAATCCACTGTTTGCGGGCCTGCCGGGGTGAGCGACCGGGAAGGAACCAGGTACAGGCTGCGCCGTCCTCGATGGCCTGCAGAGGGTACAGGCGCTTGCCGTTGGCAATCACTGTCGCGCAGCCGGCGTTCATGCAGATGCGGGCCGCGACGAGCTTGGTGATCATGCCGCCAGAACCGAATTCCGTGGCTGACTCGCCGGCGAGTGCCTCGATTTCGGAAGTAAGTTCCCGCACGACCGGAATCAGCCGCGCTTGCGGGTTCCGCGTGGGATCGCCGTCGTACAGTCCGTCCACGTCGGAGAGCAGCACGAGTACGTCCGAGCTCGTCATCTCGGCCACCCGCGCGCCCAACCGGTCGTTGTCGCCGTAGCGAATTTCCTGCGTCGCCACCGTGTCGTTCTCGTTGATCACGGGAATCACGTTCAGCCGGAGCAGGGTCTCCAGCGTGTTGCGCGCGTTCAGGTAGCGCCGCCGGCTCTCGGTGTCGTCCAGCGTGAGCAGCACCTGGGCGATGCGAAGACCGCGGGCTTCGAGGAGATCCTGATAGGCATGGGCCAGCAGGATCTGGCCCGCAGCAGCAGCGGCCTGGGCCTCTTCCAGCCGGCGCTGATCGCGAGTCAGGCCAAGATACGGCCTGCCAAGCGCGATGGCCCCGGAGGAGACCACCAGCACCTGCTGTCCGCGCTGCTTAAGGCGCGCGAGTTCGTCAGCGATGGACTCGAGCCAGGCGCGGTTGAGCTTGCCCGTGGCCTTATCCACCAGCAGCGAGGAGCCGATCTTGAGGACCAGCCGGGCGGCACCTTGCAATGTGGAGCCGGGCAACGAGGAGCTGGGCATCCCGGAACTGGGCAACGCGGACATGGAAGCCCGATTCAGGAAGCGGCAGTCAGGGCCGCTATACCCCGGGACACCGCCAGCGGACCGCTGCGCACCACGGCGAGGATGTCGGCATGGCCGGCCGCCCGGGCGATGAATGTGTCGATCCGGTTGGCCGCGCCTGTCAGTTCCAGCGTGTAGCTGTCCTCCCCGTCGTCCAGGACCCGCGCCCCTTCCTGCCTGGCCAGTTCGCGGATGCGCTCGAGGCCGTCGTCGTGGAGCTTGAGCTTCAGCAGCAGCAACTCCCGCTCGATGTGCTCGCCGAGCGTCATGTCCATGGTATTGACCACGTCCACCAGCTTGAGCAGCTGCAGGTTGATCTGCCCAATCACGTGATCGGACCCGAGGGTGACCAGGGTCAGCCGCGAGACCTGGGGATCCTCGGTCGGCGCGACACTCAGGGACTCGATGTTGTAGCCCCGGGTGGCAAACAGGGAGGCCACCCGGGCGAGGGCGCCAGCTTCGTTCTGCAGAAGGATGGAGATGATGTGGCGCATGGGATGAGGAATACTCGCCCACTTCAAACTCTATTGCAATGCGGGAGTAGTTCGTTGAAACTCGGGAAAAACCGCCTTGAAAATCAGACCCTATGACACCGCGCGCCCAGACCGCCGAATCCCCCCCCCACCCGCTCGCCGGCAAACGGATGACTGGCGCCGAGATGATCGTGCAGGTCCTCGTGGACGTGGGCGTGCGGACGATCTTCGGCTACAGCGGCGGCGCGATCCTGCCCACTTACGATGCGGTGTTCCGTTACAACGACGAGCATCGGGACGAGGCCGGTAATGCCCCGATTCCCCTGATCGTGCCCGCCAATGAGCAGGGCGCAGGGTTCATGGCGTCGGGTTATGCCCGGGCCAGCGGCCGCGTTGGCGTGTGCATGGTCACTTCCGGTCCCGGGGCCACGAACACCGTCACGCCGGTGCGTGATTCCATGGCCGACTCCGTGCCCATCGTAGTCATTTGCGGCCAGGTGCCAACGGGCGTGATCGGCACGGACGCGTTCCAGGAAGCACCGGTTTCGGCGATCATGGGTTCTGTAGCGAAGCACGTGTTCCTCGTTACCAATCCGGATCGGCTTGAAGCGACGATTCGCACGGCATTCGAGATCGCCGCCACGGGGCGCCCTGGCCCGGTCGTCATCGATATCCCGAAGGACGTGCAGAACTGGGTTGGCGAATTCCAGGGTGCGGGCCTGCTGCCGATTGATGCCTACCGGCAGCGGGTCGATGCGCTGGTGGCCAGCGAGATTTCAGCAGGCGCCGCCAAGTCCTTCTTCGAGATGCTCCGGGAATCCCGCCGGCCGCTGATTTACGCCGGCGGCGGCGTGGTGAACGCGAATGCGTCCGAGGCCCTGCGCCGCTTCGCGCAGCGTTTCCAGATTCCGGTGACCACCACGCTGATGGGCATCGGCGCCTGTGACACCACTGATCCCCTGTCGCTGCAGATGCTGGGCATGCACGGCACGCCCGCTGCCAACTATGCGGTGGACGACTGCGACTTCCTGATCGCCGTCGGCTCCCGCTTCGACGATCGGGTGGCCGCCGTCCCCGACAAGTTCGCTCCCAGGGCGAAGAAGATCGCTCACTTCGACGTGGACCCCTGCGAGATTGGCAAGGTCAAGCCAGTGCACTGGCACAACGTGGGTATGCTCGAGCGGGACCTGCGCCAGCTGGTCGCCTGGGCCGACCGCCACAAGATCACCACTGACTTCAGCGCCTGGCTCCGGGAAGTGGCCGAACTGAAGTGCACCTACGCCATGAACTACGACAGGGAAAGTGCGCTGATTCAGCCGCACTACGTGCTAGAAGAGATCAACCGGCACACACGGGGCGAGGCAATCATCACCACCGGCGTCGGCCAGCACCAGATGTGGTCGGCCCAGTATTTCGATTTCCGCTCACCAAGGCTGTGGCTGACCTCGGGCAGCATGGGCACGATGGGCTTCGGGCTGCCGGCCGCCATCGGGGCACAGTTCGCCCACCCGGATCGACTGGTCATCGACATCGACGGGGATGCCAGCATCCGCATGAACCTCGGAGAACTGGAAACCGTGACGACCTACCAGCTGCCCATCAAGGTAGTCGTACTGAACAACTTTGGCGACGGCATGGTCAAGCAGTGGCAGAAGCTCTACTACCAGGGTCGGCTGTCCGCGACCGACAAATCACTGCATCGCAAGGACTTCGTCAAGGCCGCCCAGGCGGACGGCTTTGACTACGCGGTGCGGCTGGACAGGAAGGCTGACGTGCCGCGGGTGATCGAGGAGTTCATCGAGTTCAAGGGCCCGGCATTTCTCGAGGTCATCATCGACACCGAGGCCTGCGTGTACCCGATGGTCGGCCCCGGCATGGCCTACGACCAGATGATCACCGGCGACTTCATCCCCAGCCGGACGAAGGTCAAGGACCCGGGCACGCCGGACGACAACTCGATGTTCTGAGAGGGAAATGGGGACATGCCTCATTTCAATTCGAGAAATGAGGCATGTCCCCATTTCCCTTTAGGCGCGATCAGCATTTATCGCGCCTAAAGGCGCTCCTACAGGCGGCACCTCTCTCCCCAATATATGCTGAGCCCTGCTGAAGAACTCGGTCTCGCCGGTGCCGCCCTGGACGCCCGGGTGCGACGTGCGGTGAATCACATCCCGGACGCCACCCTGGCCTGGCTATCCCGCCGCCTCGCCGACGATGCCCGGTTGAATGGTGTGGTCTACGAGCGCGGTGGCGAGATCGAACCGGTCCGCATCATGTTGCGCCCCCTCCTGGTGATGCCCGACCAGGTGGCCTACCTGCACAACGTCTGCACCATTATCGTCGACGCACTGAAACGCCTGCCGGAACTCTATTTCAGCGACCCCGAGGTCCGGGCCATTCTGCCGCTGGCCCCCGCCGAGGAGGCCTGGCTGCGGGACTGCTGGACCGCACTCGAGGGCGGCCAGAATGCACTCTACGGCCGGCTCGACGCGGTCTGCGATTTCACCGGGGCCCGATGGCAGGATTCGCTGCAGTTTCTGGAACCGAACCTGTCTGGCGTCGGTGGCATCCAGCTCGGGCCGCTCGCCGACTCGCTGGTGGTCCGGGATATCGTCCCGACGATCATCGCCCACGACCCCGGGCTCACCATCGACCAGCCCCGGGACCAGCGCGACCTGTTCCTGCAGGTGTTGCTCGACCACGCCCGAGCCGTCGGCCGTGCCGGCCGCAACATCTGTCTCGTCGAGCCCAAGTACGAAACCGACGGACCCAACGAGCAGTCGGCCATGGCCCGCTACTTTCGCGAACGACACGGTGTCACGGTGGTGCACGCAGATCCCACTGAGCTGCGCCTGGTCGGGGACGAAGTCTGGTACCAGGAGACCTGCATCGACGTGGCCTACCGGGACTACGAGATGCGCGACCTGCTCGAACTGGAGGAGGAACAGGGCCGGCCTCTGGAGGCTATGCGCGCTCTTTTTCACCAGAACCGCATGGTCTCTTCAGCGGGTGGGGACTTCGACCACAAGAGCTGCTGGGAACTGCTGACCGACGACAGGCTCGCCCGCCGCCATTTCACCAACCGGGAGCGGTTACTGTTCCAGCGCCACATCCTGTGGACGCGGATCGTGTCTGACCGCAGCACCTCTCTCCCCCACGGGCGCGGCGACCTGCCAAAGTACATCCGGGAGTTTCGCGAGCACCTGGTGCTGAAGCCGAACCGCAGTTACGGCGGCGAAGGCGTGCATATGGGTACGCTCACCTCGCAGGCCGAGTGGGAAACACTGCTCACCGAAGCCCTCCGCGTCCAGGCGGACCCTAACGAGTCCTGGGTCGTGCAGGCCGTGGCAAACCTGCCCGTGCAGGAGTTTCCGGTAGTGGACGCCGAGGGCCGCGTGCACTACGAGCCCTTTTATTCGGTCCTCGGCTTCGCCCCGACTGACCATGGCCTCGCCATGCTCTGCCGTGTCTCCCAGAAGCAGGTGGTCAACGTGGCCCAGCACGGCGGTCTGGCGCCCGTGCTCATCGGCTATCCACCCGATGACCTGCGGGCGCCGATCCGCGCCGCTGTGCCGAGGGACGTGGCCGAAAAGCGCCTGACCGACAAGATCCGGGAATTGCGGGACCTGGACGCGGTGGTGAGCCTGATGGACTGGGACGAGGAGACCTATCTGCCGCCCGGCGGCCACGAGCGGCGCGGCCAGCAGATGGGCACGGTGGAGACGATCGCCCACGATCTGCTGGTGAACGATGCACTCGGCGATCTCATCGAAGAGGTTGCCGAGCAGACGCGGGACGACCCGCTCTGGCAGGCGGAACTGGCCGAACTGAAGCGCACGCGCCGCATCGAACTGGCCGTGCCCCACGACCTGGTGGGTGCCCTGGCGGAGGCCCGCTCACTGGCCCTGGCCGCCTGGGAGGAGGCCCGCAAGGTCGACGATTTCCACCTGTTCGCCGGGTCCTTCACCGAACTGATGAAGCTGGTTCGGGAACGCGCGCAGGTGCTGCAACGGGGGGGCGATCTCTACGATGGCCTGCTGGACGAGTACGAACCGGGCATGACCAGGGCCCGGCTCGATCCGCTGCTGCGCAATCTGGGCGAGCGGCTGCGGGAACTCGTACCCGTCCTGACCGAACGCACGCGCTCGGCCGGACTCAAGTCGACAAGCGGGTTTCCGGGAGAGGCCCAGGAAGCCTTCTGTCGCGCACTCCTCGACGACATGGGCTTCTCCTTCTCGCGCGGTCGCGTGGACCGGTCCACGCACCCGTTCACCACCATGCTCGGCGAAGATGACGTGCGGCTGACGCTGCGCTTCCGGCCGGAGAATCCCCTGTCGGCAATCTTCGCGACACTGCACGAAGGCGGGCATGCCCTCTACGACCAGGGTTATCCGGTCGAGCTCCACGACACACTATTGGCCGAGGCGCCGAGCACCGGCATCCACGAATCCCAGGCTCGCCTCTGGGAAAACCATGTGGGCCGCAGCGCGGCCTTCTGGGCGCATTACCTGCCACGCCTTAAGTCCCGTTTTCCCGCTGCGCTGGGGGCGCTGGATGCGGCCGGATTCCAGCGAGCGGTGAATGTCGTCCAGCCCACGCTGATCCGCGCGGAGGCCGACGAGGTCACCTACAACCTGCACATCCTCATGCGCTACGAGCTCGAGACAGCGCTGCTGTCCGGTGACCTGCCAGTCCTCGACCTGCCCAGCGCCTGGAACGAGAGCAGTCGCAAGTGGCTCGGCATCGCGCCGGGCACCGTGGGCGACGGCTGCCTGCAGGACGTGCATTGGGCCGGCGCGTCGATCGGCTACTTCCCGACCTACACCATCGGCAACCTGTATGCCGCCCAGCTGGCTGAAAGCTACGTGGCGCAGGCCGATCTGGACGCGCAGCTGGCGAGCGGCAACCTGCGGCCGTTGCGGGACTGGCTGGCGACCAACGTGTACCAGTGGGGCTGCCGGCTTACCGCCGAGGAGATTATCCGGAAGGCCACCGGTCGCGGGCTGGAAGCCGATGCGTATTTCAGGCATCTGGCCGCAAGATTTCCCTAGCACTCCTCGCGATTCACCTTCGGTCCCGCGCTGAAGCCACTGAAGATAATATTGAATCGGCCGTCGGTTAATTCTTGAGGCCGAGTACCCCGGGGATGAACTGCTGATCGGGTGGCGGCCCCAGCTGACGAGGAATTATGTTCAACCAGTACTTTTGGTCAGACTGGGCTTTTTTCGAGCACCCGGCCAATGCCCTTTCCATAAGCGTAGAGTACTTATGTCATCTCAAACCACCTAACAAGAACGAGGTACGTCATCATGAATACGCTTCCTTATCGCCACTTGGTCGTCACGGCACTCGCGGCATTCGCATGCATGGCAGGACCAGTGCTTGCCGAAGGCCAGCCGAAGGATGTCACCGTGTTCGGCGACAGCCTGTCTGATCCGGGTAATGTCTTTGCCCTGACTGGCGCCGTTTCCAATACGCCGTACGCAGTGATCCCGAGCGCGCCATACACGGTCGGTGGCCTTCACTTCAGCAATGGCAAGACGTGGGTCGAACAGCGTCCGGCGGAGAGCGTGAACGCACAAAGCTCCGGACCGGCCTACCAGGTCAGCGGCGTGTTCACCAACTATGCCGTCGGCGGCGCACGCGCACGACCCGCTTCCGGCGGCCTCGCGCAAGGCGATCTCACCGTGCAGGTGCAGAATTACCTGGCTGACTTCGGCGGGGCGACCCGTCCGGGAGCGACACACGTGATCTTCATTGGCGGCAATGACATTCGTGACGCCCTCCAGGCAGGTGGCGGGCCGGCCAGCTTCGCGATACTCGGCGCTGCCGTGAACGCGGTGGCAACCAATGTCCAGACGCTGTACTTCGCGGGCGCGAGACGCTTTGTCGTGGTCAACGGACCGGATCTGGGCCTTGTCCCGGCAGTGCGCGCGTTCGGTCCGGCCGTACAGGCCGGCGCCACCGCGCTTTCGGCGGGCTACAACGCGGGCCTCGCTTCGGCCGTCACCGCTCTCAGCGCCCTGCCCGGGATCAGCATCACATCGGTTAATTTGTTTGGCTGGGTTCAGGACGTCGTTGCCAATCCCGGTAATTACGGGCTGACCAACGTCATCGACATGTGCATCACCCCGGGCGTCCAGGGCAACGCGAAGTGCAGCAACCCCAATGACTACCTGTTCTGGGATGGCATTCACCCGACCAGCGCCGGGCACGCGCTTCTCGCAGACGTAATCGGCGCGGCGTTATAAGAAGAGGTGCCGGGCTCTAAGTTTTTACGTTGTTAGGCGCCAACAACTTAAAAACTTAGAGCCCGGCACCTGCATTATCCGGCTTCCTCGAGTGAGGACATGTCCTTCGGTGTGCCGCGCTGGATCATCAGGGACTTCTTGCGCAGGAAGCGCAGCAAGCCCGACGGCCCCATGCGCGACGCGCCGAGCCCCGACAGGTTGAAGGCGTGTTTCTCAGCGTCGAAGACTTCGGTGGTGAGACCACCATCATTGATGCTGACGGCGCCGACGTTCAGTCGCCGCGCGACCGCCAGTGCGTCGGACTCCTCGCCCAGCACGGCCGCCGACAGGCCGTAGATCGAGTCATTGGCGAGACGCACCGCCTCCTCGCTATCGCGGACGCCCACCACAGGCATGACAGGACCAAACGTTTCCTCTGTCATCAGCGCCATGTCGTGGGTCACGCCGGTGACCACCGTGGGCCGCAGCCAAAGCCCGCCACCGTGGTTCTCAATCTGGCCGCCCGTCAGGATGCGGGCACCCTTCCCCACCGCATCGGCCAGTTGGGCCGCGATGATCTCCGCCTGGCGCGCGAAGATCAGCGGGCCGACCTGGCCTTGCCGGCTATCCGGGTAGTTGAGTGGCACCGCCTCGGCCCGGGCGACGAGATGCTCCAGGAACGCCGACTCCAGACGCTGGTCCACGTACACGCGCTCCAGTGACTGGCAGGCCTGGCCGGTGGCTTGCACGGATGCGCGCAAGACCACCGCGGCGGCCCGGTCCGGATCGGCCGTGGCCAGCACGATGACCGGATCCTTGCCGCCCAGCTCGAGGAACGACGGAATGAAGCGCCGCGCACAGGCCTCGGCTACCTTGCGCCCCGTGGCCACGCTACCCGTAAAACAAACGGCGTCGACCTGTTCGATCAGCGCCGCTCCGGTCTGCCCGTCGCCCGTGACGAACGCCAGCACCGAGGCGAGCTCTGGAAAACCCTGGAGGCTCGCCACCAGCGGTGCCACGAAACGCGGTGTCACTTCGCTGGGTTTGACCAGGACCGCGCACCCGGCCACTAACGCCGGGATGGCATCGAGCATGGATAGCAGCAGCGGAAAATTCCACGGACTGATCACGCCTACCAGGCCATAGGGCACGAACTGCGCCTGCAGGCCGATGCCGGGCGTGACCGACGGGCGCTCCGGGCTAATCGCCAACTCAACGGCCGCCATGGCCGCATTGCCCGCCACCAGCCCACCGAGCGCCCGAACTTCGTTGCCGGCCAGCCGGTGCCGCCCGGTGTCCGTCGCGAGGGCGTCGACCAGGCGATCGGGCTCTGCCAGGAGCTGCGCGAACCAGGCCTTCAACACCGCACTCCGCCGGGCCACGCCGGCTGCAGCCCAGGCTGCCTGGGCCGAACGCAGGCGTGCGGCCAGTGGTGCCAGCTCCCCGGCCCCGGCAGCGGCGATGGAGTAGTCGGTCTGTCCCGTGCGCGGGTTGCGGACGGGGAGTTTGCGGGGAGATTGGTCAGTCATCAGTTGTGTCGCGGCTGAAGCCGCTCCTACGGGACAGCGGGTTTCCGGGCGTCGATGATTTTCTTGAAGTCGGTCCAGCTGGTCTCGTTCGGCCGCTGGTCGTCGAGCGGGGGTGGGTTGCGATAGGTGGGATAGGACCTTTCGATCTCCGCCTTCATGGGCGGCGAGAGATCCTCCCAGCTTGCAAGTTTTCGGCCTGCAGTGTGGAAGTACAGCATCCCTGCCCGGTCGCCCATTTCCATCCAGGGCAGCCAGGGGGAAAGGCGCTGCCAGCCCACCGCTGCCTCGGCGCTGTCTTTCTTCCGATTGCCCAGGTCGTCCGTGGCACCGAAGAAGTTGAAGAGCTCCGTGACGTGGTACATGCCACCCACGTAGCGCTGGTAGTCGCCGCCCAGGGGATTCGTATAGAACAGCGGCACGGCGGTGGTCAGCCACCACTGATTGCCCAGCACCTCAAAAGGCAGATTCGTGGGCTTGCCGTCCCGGCCCACCAGTCCGTAGTTG
>CAYMKJ010000066.1:0-2600 GCA_964391025.1 uncultured Chromatiaceae bacterium | reverse complement strand
GACCGGAATGGCTTCCGCACACTGAAGCCCTCCCTGGAAGTGTTCGACATTGACAACGGGCACAAGCTCGTCAGGGTCATTCCGCTGGAGGTCCCACCCGGTACCGCCCCCGTCTTCGCCATCCGCGGTATCACGGCCAGTGCTGCCACCCACAGGCTCTACATTTCCCACTACGGCAGCTACAAGGAACTGCGCCGGGGTGGCCCGCTTACCGGCCACGTGCTGTGCCTGGACCTGGAGACGGGCAAGGTGCTGTGGAACCGCGCCTATGCCGCTTCCGTCGATCGCGGCGCGGTCACGGCCGACGGCACGAAGGTCTTCATGCCCTCCGGCGAGCTGTCCGCCACGCCCTACTTTTACGTCATTGACGCCGCCAGCGGCGAGGAGAACGCCGGGCAACGGATCCCCGTGGCACCGTATTCGCACAACACGGTAATCACGCTGGATGGGTCGCGCGTCTTCATGACCGCCTTCGGGGGCTTCGACAATGGCCAGTACGAGCCTTACATCCGGGTGGCCGACACCCGGACCGGCCAGGTGGTGCAGAAGATCGGGCCGTTCGCCGCCCACGTGCGCCCCATTACCGTCAACGGCGCGGGTACCCTGGTCTTCGCCTGCGTCAACAAGCTGCTTGGCTTTCAGGTCGGCGATGTCCGGACCGGCGCGGTGCTGTTCACGGCCTCGGCGCCCGCTGACCAGTTCCCGCCGCCGGAGGGCAATGCCGCGGTCAGCCATGGCATTTCGATGACGGCGGATGAGAAGGAGGTCTGGGTCGTTGACCAGGCGCGCCCCGGCGTTCACGTCTTTGACGTCAGCGGCCTGCCCGGTTCGGCGCCCGTCTGGAAGCGCTATATCCCGACGCACCGCGGGCGCGAGAAGGACGAAAAGGGCCAGCCTCTGTATGGCGAAGAGAACGGCATCATCGGCCCGCCCGGCTGGATCATGTCCAGCATCGACGGCAAGTACTTCTATCCCGAATCTGGCGAGATTATTGACACTGGGGCCAAAAAGATCGTTGGCCAGCTCATTGGCGCCAATGGCAAGTACCTGCACAGCCGGTTCGCACTGGAAGTGGTCTTCGACGGGAACCGGGTCGTCGGTGTTGGCGACCAGCAGGGTGTCGGACGCCGAAATCGTATTCCAGATCAATGAACGACCACGGCAGCTTTGAAGATGATCCACCAGGAAGCGCCGTTACACATGCGTGGCTCAATCATCGGCGTGATGGCAGCGTTTGGCGCGCTCGGCATCGTGCTGAACATCAAGATTGCCGGCCTGCTGTTTGATGGCTTCAGCTACCAGGCGCCCTTCCTGTGGGGTGCGGGTTATTGCCTGCATCGAGGACCCGACGGTGATCGGGCAGATCCTCGGGCACCTGGCCTCGCGGGAGCTGCCGGCCGGGTCGAGGCCGCCGTCGCGGGGGCCACCCCAGGGCGAGCTGGAGTTTCCGTAACGGAGTGGGACGCAGCGGCCCGGGTCGGGATCAGGACGCCGGGGGTCGCCGGCTGCGCGGGTAGCGGTCTGCGCTGCACAAATCCGGCGGCATCGGGGTGTTTGAAATGCCTATTCCCAATGGCCAAAGTTTGTGAAGTCGTTCCCTTCACGACATGTTGGGAGCGAGGAAACTTATGCGGACCTTTCCGAAAGACGAGGTGTTTCGATGGTGGTTGGCAACCTGGCGATTCTGATCGCGCTCGCTATCCTGTGCGGACTTGTTCTCGTCGGTACATACGTCACCTACCGACACCAGCGATACGCGACGCAAGCAGTTATGATTCACGTTGCCGTCTGGCTCTTGTGGGACGAGCGTCGCCGCGCGGCTGGCGAGTACCCGCGCCCGATCGATGAAATAGATACACAACTCACGCGATGGACAACCAAGCTCTCGCAAATCGAATCAGGCAACTTCGATCAACCGATCGGTGGATAAGTTAAGGGAGTACCCCATGGAAGCAACGATATCTGCGGCCATCATTCGAGGCATCTACGATGCAGGTTTTAAGCGAAGCGCTAGCGTTTGCCAGTGCGCGCGTCGTAGATACCCAAGGAGCCGCGCAAGTCAAGCAATGGTTCGCGTCGCGCATACCGGCACAGCTCCCCCCCGATTTGGTGAATGAAACCGCGAATCCGAAGTTGCGACAGCTGTTGAAGCGCCGCGCCGCGAGTGAACTAATAGAAGTCTGCCACCAGTTCGACCCCTCACACCCATCGCGCCGGTTTGCGGAAGAAGTTGCAAGGAAGGCGAGCGAGTGGAGTAAGTAGCTCGCATTTCAGCCTTGAACCGGAGGCGCGAAAACGGGGTGAGGGTTCTACCCCGATTCCGCGGACACTTTCACCAAGGCTCATACTGAGCCAAAGGAGTGTCCATGTCGAAGCGCAAGCGTCATAGCCGACCAGCACTACCCGCCGTTCCTTGCGGCCCTGGAACGGGACGGCACCACCCACGTGGTCTTCGCGCCGGTGGATTTCATCGCCCGTCTCGCGGCCCTGGTGCCGAAACCCCGCGTCCACCTGAGGCGCTACGGGGTGTTCGCGCCCCACAGTCAGTGGCGGGCACAGATCACGCCGGCCGGGCGGGGGAGTGGTGCCCAGGCCGTGGA
>CAYMKJ010000065.1:0-3376 GCA_964391025.1 uncultured Chromatiaceae bacterium | reverse complement strand
CCCCCCCCCCCCCCGACCCCGGGGCAAGCCCTGCGGGGAGGCGGATTTCAGCCCCTTGGTCCGGGACCAGCGTTCCCGGGGCCAGACTGGGTCTGCAGAGCGCCATTTCGCCACGAAGAGGCCCGATTCATGGGTGGCGGGGGATCAACCGGATCAATGACAGTGCGGCTGAAGCAGGAGACCGCTGTCAGCTCCCGTGAACCCGTCCTAGATTTGTATATTATTCTCATATACGATGATCCCTCTCGAATCAGACCCGCCTTTCCGGGGCATTGAGAGCTTCGAGTGGGACGATGGCAATTCGCACAAGAACTGGGGGCGGCACCGGGTGAGCCAGGCAGAGTGTGAGCAGGTGCTGCTGGGCCGGCCGCTCGTGGTGGGGCCGGACGCCCGACACTCGGTGGCCGAACTACGCCACATTGCGCTCGGGCAAACGGCAACAGGCCGGCTGCTGATGGTGGCCTTCACGATCCGGGGCCAGCGGCTGCGGGTGGTCTCGGCGCGCCCTATGAGTCGCCGGGAAAGGGACATATATGGCAAAGCGCAAGTCAGCCTCGAAATCCATTAAACCGATACCCTCCTTCAGCAGCGAAGCGGAGGAGACAGAGTTCTGGGCCACCCACGATACCGCCGACTATGTGGACTGGTCCGCGGCCCGGCTGGCGATCTTCCCGGATCTCAAGGCCAGCACCACCACCATCTCCCTGCGGCTGCCCTCGCACCTGCTGGCGGATCTGAAGCGCCTGGCGAACCGGCGCGACGTGCCTTATCAATCCCTGCTCAAGGTGTTCCTGGCGGAACGCTTGGCGGCCGAAGTGAAAGCGGAGCAGCGCTAGCTCGAAATGAATCGGCGCTGGTGCCTGGGACCCGCTCGCGCACGACCGCCACCCG
Organism: uncultured Chromatiaceae bacterium; assembly: GCA_964391025.1. GTDB lineage: Bacteria > Pseudomonadota > Gammaproteobacteria > Steroidobacterales > SHZI01. Next base: position 2,485 of record CAYMKJ010000065.1, on the reverse strand, counting down.
GCTCACTGCGTTGCCGCGAATCGGCACACTATCACCGGATTTGGCGCGTTTGCGCAGGACGGCGCGCCGTTACCCTCTGACGCTCACGTCCACGGGACGCTAGGCGATCTTCCATGCGAATCCGGTACTATCTGGACCCCATGTCCGGGATTCCGCACATCTATGGCCACAACGTTTCCGAAGCCGAAGTGGAGGACGTGCTGAGCGGAGCCGCCGAGGACCGGCCGGGACGCGACGGATCGCGGGTGGCAATGGGGCAAACGGCGGCCGGACGCTATGTTCGGGTAGTTTATGTCCGTGACCCCGGCGAACGGTCCGTTTTTGTCATTACCGCCTACGAACTGACTGGAAAGCCTTTAACCGCATTCCGCCGGCGACGGCGGAGAAAACTGCAATGAAAGAACAGCGATTTCCGAAGGGTTGGGACGCCGATCGGGTGGCGCGACTGGCGAAGCATTACGAATACCAGTCTGCCGCCGAGGCCGTGGCAGAAGACGAAGCGGCGTTCGAGATGCAAGGTCAGACGACGATGATCGTCCCAACGGAACTGGTTCCGGAGATCCGCAAGTTGCTGGCAAAACACCAAGGGTGACGTAGGCGAGCCGGCCTGTTTTTCCCAGGATTCAGGCCAGTTTCCCCGCTGGCGGACGGCGTAAGGAAGCCGCGATTCTTGCCGCAACGGTGGGTGCCGGACACACCGGCCGTACAACAGGTCCTGGACGCCGGTTAGGCCGATCCTTACCGTATGCAAATTCCCTACCAGTGACCACTACCATGATCACCAGCAAGCTGACCACCAATTCGCAGACCACGATTCCCCGGGCTGTCCGGGTCGCATTGCGCGTCAAGGCCGGCGATGAGCTGGCCTACCAGATCGACGGGCCGCGCGTCATCCTGACCAAGGCCAATGGTGCCAAAGGAGCCGATGACCCGTTTCGCACGTTTGCGGAATGGAACTCGGCGGCGGACCGGAAGGCCTATGGCAAGCTTTAGGCGCAGCGCTGAAGCAGGTCAACCACCAGATCAGCAGACTCATTGGACTGGAATAGCCAGGCGGAAGTGCCGGGTACGACGACATTGACGTAGAGGGTATCTGATGAACATCCAACCCATCCGGAATGAGCAGGACTACCAGCGGGCACTCACCCGGGCAGCCATATTGATGGATGCCGAGGCCGGCACGCCCGCGGGTGACGAGCTCGATGTGCTGGCCACCCTGATTGAGGCCTACGAGGGCCATCATTTTCCGATGGGTCCCGCGGAACCGCTCGCGACCGGCCATCCTCTTCCGCGTTGATTGCAGGAGTGACAGCATGGCCAATCTCAGCGTACGCGGTGTCGGGGAGCAGTCCCTGCGCAAGCTCAGGCAGACGGCCAAACGGCGGGGCATCAGCCTGAATAGGCTGATCGCGGAGATACTGAATGGCGAAACAGGTACCGGCGGCCGTACCCAGTCCGTGGAACACGCAGACCTCGACCAGCTGGCCGGCACCTGGACCGCCTGGGAAGCCCGGGAGTTCGATCGCGCCAACGCCACCTTCGGGCAGGTTGACGAAGATCACTGGCGTTGAAGCGGATCCTGATCGCCGGCAGAGGGCTGGAAGATTTTCCGCCCTGACCCGGCGCATCCCCATTTCCCGACGATCAGACCAGTAACGCGGCTGGAGTTCCGGCAGCGTGGGCTTCAATCTGCGGTCAGGACGTCCACCAGCAGCCAAGGCCAAAAAAATGATCGTACATCTTCTCATCAGAACCTTGACATCAACGCATCAAAGCCAATATGCTTTGATGCATGCGTACCACACTCACTCTGGACGATGACGTGGCCGCGGCCCTGGAACGCCTGCGCAAAGGCCGGGACGCGAGCTTCCGGGACCTGGTCAACGAGGCCCTGCGGGAGGGTCTGAAGCAGATGACCGGGCGGCCGAAACGCCGGGCAACGGTTCGCACCCGCGCGGTGTCGCTCGGTCAGTGCCGGGTCGGCAACGTGGATAACGTGGCCGACGTACTGGCAGTCGCCGAGGGCGAGACTTTCCGTTGATCCTGGTGGACGCCAACCTGCTGGTTTACGCCCACGTCTCCAGTTTCGCGCAACACGACCGGGCCAGGGAGTGGCTGGACGCCCAGTTGAACGGCCCGGCGCGGGTCGGCCTGCCCTGGCCAAGCCTGCTGGCCTTCCTGCGACTGGTCACCAACCCGCGGATCTTCGAGAAACCGGAACGCAGCGAAGACGCTTGGGCGCAGGTGCAGGACTGGCTGCACCAGGACAACGTCTGGATCCCGCAACCGACCGAGCGCCATGCGGAGATTCTCGGCACGCTGCTCGCCACTGCCGGCGTGCAGGGCAATCTCGTGCCCGATGCCGACCTCGCTGCACTGGCCATCGAACACGGCCTGACGCTCTGCTCTACCGATGGCGACTTCGGCCGTTTCGCCGCGCTCCGCTGGTCCAATCCGCTGGCGGCCTAGGGGGACTGCGTCTGCA
>CAYMKJ010000064.1:0-2511 GCA_964391025.1 uncultured Chromatiaceae bacterium | reverse complement strand
GGAAAGTAACGGGAGCGACAGGGAAATCCTGGAGCGCCTGCGCGTGCTGACAGGCCACTGATGCTCACCCTTAAGCTCGATCTGCTCCAGACCCTGACGCTCGCGGCCGTCGTTTACTACGCAGGCGTGCTGGCCCGCCAGCACATTTCCTTTCTGAACCGGCTGAACATTCCCTCGGCGGTGGTGGGTGGCCTGCTGTTTGCGGCCCTGGTCCTGATCTGCCGGGACCGCTTCGTGAATCTGCAGCTGGAGACGACGGGCCAGCCACTGCTGCTGGTGGCGTTCTTCACCACCATCGGCATGGGTGCCAGCGTGGCGCTGCTCCGGTCGGGCGGGCTTGCCGTGGCAATCTTTCTGGCATTTTCCTCAGCGGTTTGTGTCGGCCAGAACCTGCTGGGCATGGCGGTGGCCTTAGGCCTTGGCGAGAACCCGCTGATGGGTGTAATGGCCGGCTCGGTGACATTGATGGGCGGGCCGGCAACCGGGCTCGCCTTCGCCCCCGAGTTCACGAAGGCAGGGCTGCCCGGCGCGGACGTTCTCGCCATTACCTCGGCGGTCTTCGGCATCGTGTGTGGCGGCCTCGTCGGTGGTCCGGTGGGCACCTGGCTGATCCACCGGCACAAGCTGAAGGCGTCGGTCACGCCGGTTGCCCCGGTGACGGGCGGGATTCCCGCTGACGCGCAGCGCGAAATCATCGTGCACGTGGAGCGCGAGGACACGGCCATCATCCGGAACATCGCGGTTCTCGCCCTCGCGATGGGACTCGGCAGTGTCCTCAGCCGCTACATCCAGGCGACGGGCTTTACGCTGCCCGCCTACATCGGCGCCATGGTCGTGGCCTGCAGTGTGCGCAACCTGGACGACGTCACCGGCTGGCTCCGGATCGATGAGGATTCGATGGAGTTCATCGGGGGCATCGCGCTCAACATCTTCCTGGTCGTCGCCCTCATGGACCTGAAACTCTGGCAGCTGGCTGGCCAGGCCCTGCCCCTGTTCGTGATCCTCGTGGCACAACTGGCCCTGCTGGTGTCGCTTGCAATCCTGGTGTCCTATCGGCTCATGGGCCGGGACTACGACTCCGCCGTCATGGCCGGCGGCTTCATCGGCTTTGCCATGGGCACCACGGCCAACGCGGTGGCCAACATGCGCACCATTGCCGGCCGCTTCGGGCCCGCGCCCCGTGCCTTCCTGGTGGTCCCGCTGGTGGGTGCCTTCTTCATCGATTTCATCAACGCGCTGGTCATCACCGGCTTCGTGAACTGGCTGCGCTGAGGGTGTTGACATGGCCACGACGGCGTTGATATGTGCGCAACATGCAAATAGCATGAACACATGCCCAAGCTGATCCAGCTGCGCAATGTCCCCAACTGGTTGCACCAGCAACTGAAATCCCGGGCAGCGCTGGCAGGGATGTCACTCTCGGATTATTTGATTCGGGAAACTCGCAAGATTGTCGTCGATGCCTCTTCACGCCCCACATTATTACCTGCGATGCGAGATTGAGTCGCGCGCACGGCCACGGAGCGGAAGTGGAACTTGTACGCTGAGCGGCGCGTGTTATCGCAATGACACTCAGCGTCCCTGGCCTCGCCGCAGCCACCGCCGTGATCGCCATCGGCGCCGTGCTGCAGGCCGCCACCGGCATGGGTACCGGCATCCTCATCGTGCCGCTGCTGGCGCTGATCGACCTCAACCTGGTGCCGGGGCCGGCTGTCATGGCCAGCATGGCGCTGTCGCTGCCGATGGCCTGGCGCGGGCGTCGGCATATTGCCTACGACGACCTTAAGCCGCTGATGGCGGGTTTGCTCGGCGGCTGCAGCATCGGTGCGCTAGGCCTCGCGTCAATTCCGGCCGAACGCGTGGGCATCGCGTTTGCCGTGGTGATTCTCCTGACCGTCGCCGTCACATCAGTGGGTGTGCGCCTGCCCTTCAATCGCCGCAGCCTGGTCTCGGTCGGCGTCATCGCCGGCGTGATGGGCGCCACCAGCGGTGTGGGCGCACCACCCATCGCCCTGCTCTACCAGCACCGGGAGGGTCCGGAATTGCGGCCCACGCTGGCGTTCGTGTACGCCGCCTCCTCGGTGATCATCGTGGTGTTCCTCACGGCGGTCGGCAGGTTCGGCCTGCGGGAAACCGGCCTCGCACTGGTGCTGGTACCCGGCTATATCCTGGGATACCTGATTGCCGGCCCGCTGGCGAAGATTCTTGACCGAGGCTATTCGAGGGTTGCCGTGCTGCTGCTGTCCACCGTGAGTGCCCTGACCCTGCTGCTCCGGAGCCTGTAGCGTGGATATCCAGAACATCGCGCTTGCCGCCGGGCTGGCTTGGGCCAGCGGCCTGCGTTTGTATGTGGTGCTGTTCCTGGTGGGCGTGGCTGGCTACTTCGGGTGGATCATTCTGCCAACTCACCTCGAAGTGCTCGCCCACCCGCTGGTGCTGGGCACCAGCGGCACGCTGGCCCTGGCCGAGTTCTTCGCCGACAAGATTCCGGGGTTCGACAGCCTCTGGGAC
>CAYMKJ010000063.1:0-2917 GCA_964391025.1 uncultured Chromatiaceae bacterium | reverse complement strand
GCGCATCTGCTCAGGCCGCACCGCGACGGGCCCGGCGACACCGAGCAATTCCTGGGCGAGGTCCATCGGCAGCACGTTTGCGCCGCCCACGAACCGGGCGACAAAAGGGCTCCGCGGGCGCGTGTAGAGCACCCGCGGCGTATCAACCTGCACGATGCGTCCGCGGTCGAAAACGGCAACGCGATCCGACATGCTGAGTGCCTCGCCCTGATCGTGGGTCACGTAGACGAAGGTGATGCTGAGCTGACGCTGCAGAGCCTTCAGTTCGATTTGCATCGCCTCGCGCAATTTCAGGTCCAGCGCGCCGAGCGGTTCATCGAGCAGCAGCACCTTCGGCTGGTTGATAAGTGCCCGCGCCAGCGCAACGCGCTGGCGTTGCCCGCCAGAGAGTTCGCTGGGGCGGCGCGCGCCGAGATCGGCAAGCTTGACGAGATCCAGCATCTCCCGCCCGCGCTGGCGCCGTTCGTCCGCGGCGACGTGACGTACCTTCAAGCCGTACTCGACGTTCTCCAGCACGCTCATGTGCGGAAAAAGTGCGTAGTCCTGGAAGACGGTGTTGACTTCGCGGTCGTAGGCCGGGACGCCGGAAACGTCGAGGCCATCGAGCTCGATTTGCCCGGAATCGGGCAAATCGAAGCCGGCGATCAGCCGGAGGCAGGTGGTCTTACCCGAACCGGATGGCCCGAGCATCGAAAAAAACTCACCGGCCGCCACCTCGACCGACACGCCATCGACAGCGCGAACGGCGCCGAAGCTGCGCTTGACGTTGCGGAACTCGATGGCAGCTGGCATCGTCGGGCGCTGCCGCGAGTTCCCCGTCTGGCGCGGCTATCGACCGCCCATGATAGCGACGTAGTCCGTGGACCAGCGGGCGTAAGGCACGCAACCGCCGGCGGGGCAATCAGCCACTGGCGTGCGCCAGAACCAGATCTTGTCGAAGTTCTCCGAACCGTTGGCCTTGCAGCCTTCGGGGCCGAGCAGAGCGTTGCCGGCGCAGGCAGCGGGCACCGCCGGATTCGAACCGAACCAGGCAGCGACATCGCCCTGGACTTTCGGACTGATAGACCACTCGAGCCACTCGTAGGCGCAGTTCGGGTGCTTGGCCTCAGCGTGCATCATGGTGGTGTCCGCCCAGCCGGTAGCCCCTTCCTGCGGCACGGTGTAGGCGATGGGCTGTTTGGCGGCAATCAGGGTATTGACCTGATACGCCCAGGAGCCGGATGCGACCACGCCTTCACTCGTGAAGTCCTGCACCTGCACGGTGGCGTCGTGCCAATAGCGATGCACGAGCGGGTGCTGCTTGCGTAACACTCCGAGGGCCGCGGCGTACTGTGCTTCGTTGAGTTCGTAGGGATTCTTGATGCCAAGTTCCGGGCGCTTCGTCATGAGGTAAAGCGCGGCGTCGGCGATATGAATCGGGCCGTCATAGGCCTGAACGCGGCCCTTGTTTGGCTTGCCGTCGGGCAGTTTTCCAGGCTCGAAGACCACCGCCCAGGAGGTCGGCGGCGTCGGAAACGCCCTGGTGTTGTACATCAGCACGTTTGGCCCCCACTGATAGGGCACGCCGTAATGCTTGCCCCCCACCGTGTGCCAGGGTGCATCCTGAAGGCGCGGATCCACAGTCTTGTAGCTGGGAATGCGTGCGGTATCGATCGGCTGGACCTTATTGCCGTAGATGAGCCTGAGGGAGGCATCGCCGGAAGCGGTGACCAGATCGAACCCGCCCTGGTGCATCAGCGCGACCATCTCGTCCGAGGTCCCGGCGGTCTTTACATTTACCTTGCAACCGGTGGAGTTTTCGAATGGCGTCACCCAGTCGTAGGTCTTGTCGCTTGCGCCACGCTCCACGTAGCCGGGCCAGGCGACGATATCCAGCTGGCCCTCCCCGACCGGCGCCGGCACGGCTGCCGGTTCGGCTGCCTTCTCGGCAGGCGGAGCCGCTGGCTTGCCGCAGCCGGCAAGCACCAGGAGCGCCGCAGATAGCAACAGCAGCAGACGAGACAGCGTCGGTACGCGCATGACTTTTCCCCTGAGATTTCGTGGCCCTTGAACGGAGGGTCGGCGGGCCGGGCATGGCGGTTTCTGGAATTAACCGGTCCCCACCAGGCTCGATTGAGTCTAGCAGTGTTGTCGCGCAGTCAGCGCGGTTCCGCTGCGGGTGTCCGGGCGGGATATTTGTGCGGCGCGGTAGATCTGTCAGCGGGACTCACGTCCCGGAGGTAGGGTCTTCTTCAGCCTTTCCACTAGGTTCCCGCGGGCCGATTCCGGCTGCTCAACCGTTTATTGGCCGCCTCCCGCCCGCGCCCGTCTCGGCGCGCGTCGTGGTGTAATCGGGGCCATTTCCACCAGGCCGGAGGTGGCCCGTGTTTGCCAGTCTGGTTTTCCGCCAGCTTTTCGACGCTGCGTCGTCGACTTACACCTACCTGCTGGGTGACCCGGACACGCACCAGGCGGTCATCGTCGACACTGTGTTCGAGCAGCACCTGCGCGACCGCGCGCTGATCGATGAACTCGGTCTGCAGCTGGTTGCGACGCTGGATACGCACTGCCATGCCGATCACGTCACCGGCGCCTGGCTGATGCAGCAGGCCACGGGCTGCCGAATTGGCATCTCGAAGCGCTACCACCCACCCATCGAGGGCGTCAGCCTGCCCCTCGATCACGGCGATCGGGTCACTTTTGGCCCTCGAAGCCTGGAGGTACGCGCGACACCCGGTCACACCGAAGGCTGCATGACGCTGGTGCTCGATGACCAGAGCATGGCGTTCAGTGGCGATACGTTGCTCATCCGCAGCGCCGGGCGCTGTGATTTCCAGGACGGCAACGCCCACGTGATGTACCGCTCTATCACGGAACAGATTTTCTCCTTGCCCGACGCGTGCCTGCTGTTCCCGGGCCACGACTACAGTGGCCGCAC
>CAYMKJ010000062.1:0-5813 GCA_964391025.1 uncultured Chromatiaceae bacterium | reverse complement strand
CGGGCTCAGTTCAGACGCGGAGGATCGTGGGTGGCCGGAAAGGGGATGAGAGGCGGGAGGCGACGGGGGGAAGCAGGTAGCGATCGTCGGGTGCCGTGAGTGGCCCGACGGCCGGTGTAGCCTCGATCGTCGTGCTCACGGCATGGGCAGCTGCGCAGGTGCTCATGTCGGGACAGGCATCGTCGCAGCAGGCGGGTGGCTCGGAGGCATCACTCGTCTGCCCGGCGTCACATTCCAGGTGCATGCCCGGCGCCATGCTGGCCGGGTGGTCGAGACGGGTGAGCTGGGGACTGACGGCGGCAATCGCCTGGACTGAAAGGACCAGGGTGAGAAACAGGCACAGACCGTGACGAGACCAGGACACCCGCCGAGTCTAGGCGCCCGGCAGTACCCCGGCAAGTGAACCGCCGCACGGAACGACCACCCGCAATCAATACAGCAGGAACTCCCGCCGCTCCTCTGCCCAGGCCGTCTCGTCCTGCGTTGCAAGAGCATCCAGATCACCCGGCGTCGCCTGCGGGTCATCCACCCAGTGACGCAGTACTTCACTGCCGTTGATCAGATCAATGGCCAGCCGATCCTGCTCGTACTCGTAGGCAAAATCGCGCCACAGCGGGTAGTCCGGCTGCAGTGACCGCAAGGCCTTGAACGCCAGCGCCTGCACGCGCCAGGGTTTGAACAGCGCGTGCTCGTAGCCTGCGTCGTCCAAGTGGATCTGCACACCGCTGCAGAGCTGGCCCGCGTGCTTGTGAAAGGTGGGCTCAAACCAGCAGGGCCGCAGACGGCAGCCCTGCAACCACTGGGGCGCCAGCTTGTGCATGCGGGTGAGCAAGGCGCTGGCGTCGAGATCGGGTGCGCCGAAGAGTTCCAGTGGCCGGGTCGTACCACGACCTTCGGAGAGCGTCGTGCCCTCGAGCAGGACGGTGCCGGCGTAGCAGCGGGCCATCGAAAGATTCGGCGCGTTCGGACTCGGATTGACCCAGCTCCGCTCCCGGGACGGCCAGCCAAAGTCCGGCGCGGCCGCCGGTTGCCAGCCGTCCATGGGGATCACGCGATAGTCCACGTCGAGGGCCAGGGTCTTCCTGAACCACTGTCCCAGCTCACCCATCGTCAGTCCGTGGCGCATGGGCAGAGCGCCCGCGCCGACAAAACTTTCCCAGCCGGTCCGCAGAGTGAGCCCTTCTACGGGGCGGCCGACGGGGTTCGGGCGATCCAGCACCCAGACCGGCTTGCCACAGCGGGCCGCCTCCTCGAGGACGTAGCGCAGCGTGGTGATAAACGTGTAGATGCGGCAGCCGAGATCCTGCAAGTCCACCAGCAGCACGTCAAAGGTGTCGAGCATCGCCCGTGTGGGCCGGCGTACTTCGCCGTAGAGACTGAAGACCGGGATCTGGTGCACGGGATCCATGAAATCCGGCGACTCGAGCATGTTGTCCTGCTGGTCGCCGCGCAGACCATGCTGGGGCCCGAAGGCGCTGGTGACACGCAGGCCCTTCACGGCCAGCAGGGCATCGAGTGAATGCCGGAGGTCAGCGGTGACGGAAGCCGGGTGCGCCAGCAACGCCAGGCGGCGGCCGGCCAACTCCTGCCGCAGGGAGCCATCCGCCAGCAGCCGGTCCATGCCGAACTTCACGGGAATTGCCACACAAAGCTCTCCGGGTGATGAAAATCAGGCTGGCCCGACGGGTGCCGAAGCGCCCAGTGGGAGATTGTGCCTGACTGCTCTTCGAGCACGGCTGATGCGGCGAGGCGCAACGGCCCTGCCTCCCGGATCAGTGCTGGGGGATTCAGGACGACAGCCAGCTCCAGCCGGCTCTGGCCCTGGTTCTGGCGCCAGCGCGCCGCGGGCGGGACTGGCAGCTCCAGCAACGCCCTGCCGGCGCGATAGCCTGTGAAGGCGTAGGCGGCCCATTCGCCCGATGGAGAAAAGTTCAGCTCGCAGTAGGCCTCGGACTCCGGCGCACCGACGAAGGCCTCGAAGCAGGTGTGACACCACAGGCCATCGGCGCGAATAGGATCTGTGGCAATCGGCAGCTGCAATCGGCCGAGATCAACCTCGAGCCGGTAGCGCAGCGCCAGCGCGCCGTCCGCCCGGCGCTCCGCCTCCAGCTCGAAACTCAGAACGGGCCCGCGGGCCTGGCTGGAGTGCGGTAGCAGCTGCATGCCGGCAGTTTAGTGCAGAGGCACGTGATCCGGCGTGAGACGCAGCAGGAAATCCCTCGTCAGCGCGGTTTGCTCCGCCGCCGATTCGACCAGGTTTACCGTCGCCCGAAAGGCCGCACCGCCCGACTGATCGCGCAGATACCACCCCAGGTGCTTGCGGGCGATCCGCACACCCAGGTGCTCGCCATAGAAGGCATACAGGGCCTCAAGATGCCCGAGCAGGATCGACCGCACTTCCTCAGCCTCCGGCGCACGCAGCCGAATACCGGTGGCCAGGTAATGGGCCATCTCCCGGAAGATCCACGGCCGCCCGAGCGCCGGGCGCCCCAGCATGATGGCGTCGCAACCGCTCGCACGCAGGACCTCGGCCGCCTTTTCCGGCGTGTCCACGTCGCCGTTGATGATCACGGGAATCCGCACGGCAGCCTTCACCGCAGCCACGCTGTCGTACTCCGCCTCGCCCGTGAAGAAATCCTGGCGGGTTCTGCCGTGGACGGCGATGGCGGCGATACCCGCCGCCTCCGCGACGCGGGCAATCCGGACGGCGTTGCGGTCAGCCGGGGTGTAGCCGGTGCGGATCTTCAGGGTCACGGGCACGGGCACGGCGGCCACGACGGCGCCGAGAATCTGCGCCACGAGCAATTCATCCCGCAGCAGTGCAGAGCCGGCGGCCACCTTGCAGACCTTCTTCGCGGGGCAACCCATATTAATGTCGATGATCTGCGCGCCCTGGGCCACGTTGTGCCGGGCGGCATGGGCCAGGACCTGCGGATCGGTGCCGGCCAGCTGCACGCTAATGGGCCCGGACTCGTCGGCGTGGTCCATGCGCAGCCGCGACTTGCGCGTGGCCCACAGCCGGGGCTCGGACGTCGTCATCTCCGACACCGCCAGGCCGGCGCCGAGCCGCCGGCACAGCTCCCGGAAGGGCTTGTCGGTGACCCCCGCCATCGGGGCAAGGATCACGGGCGGGTCGATGCGGTAGGGTCCGATCTGCATGGGGCTGGCATGGTACCGAAATCGGCCAATCCTAATTCGGGTAGGCTGGGCGGCGCATGAACCAGCTCGCCAACGAAACCAGCCCCTACCTCCTCCAGCACGCGGCGAACCCGGTGGACTGGCACCCCTGGAACGACGCGGCGCTGGCGAAGGCCCGGGCGGAGGACAAGCCGATCCTGCTGTCGATCGGTTATTCCGCCTGTCACTGGTGCCACGTGATGGCCCACGAGTCCTTCGAGGACCCGGCCACGGCGGGGGTGATGAACCGGCACTTCATCAATATCAAGGTGGACCGGGAGGAGCGCCCGGACCTGGACAAGATCTACCAGACCGCCCACCACTTCATCGCCCAGCGCGGGGGCGGCTGGCCCCTGACGATGTTCCTCACCCCGGTCGACCACGTGCCGTTTTTCGGTGGCACCTACTTTCCCAACACCGCGAAGTACGGCATGCCCTCCTTCACCCAGGTCCTCGAGCGGGTGGCCGAGTACTACCGGGATAGCGCTGCAGACGTGCGCGGCCAGGCGGATGCGCTGCGGGAGGCCTTTGCCCGGCTGGAACCCGCGGGCAGTGCGGACGTGTCTGCGCTGAAGGGCACGCCACTCGCGGCTTTTCGCGAGGTCACCGGGCAGCAGGTGGACCGGGAACACGGCGGGTTCGGCGGAGCGCCGAAGTTTCCCCACCCCACGACTATCGATCGCCTCCTGCGGCACTGGCGGTGCACGGCCCAGGATCCGCAGCCGGACAAGGACGCCCTGCTCTTCGCCGCCCTCACGCTGAAGCGCATGGCCGAGGGCGGGATCTACGATCACCTGGGGGGCGGCTTCTGCCGCTATTCCGTGGATCGTTTCTGGACGATTCCGCACTTCGAAAAGATGCTCTACGACAACGGCCCGTTGCTGGCGCTCTACGCCCGGATGTTCCAGATCAGCGGTGACGAGAGCTACCGGACCGTGGCCCGGGAAACGGCGGATTGGGTGCTGCGCGACATGCGCTCGGCGGAAGGCGCTTTTTACTCCAGCCTGGACGCGGACTCCGAGGGTGAGGAAGGCCGCTTCTACGTCTGGACGCCCGAGCAGGTGCGGTCTCTGGTGGATGCGGATGAATACGCGGTGCTGGTGCCCCGCTTCGGGCTCGACCAGCCGGCGAATTTCGAGGAGCCCCACCACAACGTGCGCGCCTGGCACCTGCGGGTGTACCAGACCGTCGAGCAGATCGCTGCGGACACCGGTCAGCCCGTCTCCACGGTGCGCCGACTGCTCATGTCGGGTCGGTCGAAGCTGCTCAGGGCGCGCAACGGGCGCGTGTGGCCCGGACTGGACGACAAGCTGCTGACCAGCTGGAACGCGCTGATGATCCGGGGCCTCGCCATTGCGGCGCGGGTTCTCGAGCGCCCGGATCTCGCCGACGCGGCGGCGGTCGCCGTGGACTTCCTGCGCACGTCACTGGTGGTGGACCACCGTCTGCTCGCTACTTATAAGGACGGCCGCGCGCGCCTCAACGGCTATCTCGATGACTACGCGTTTCTCCTCGACGCCGTCGTCGAACTGCTGCAGACGCGCTGGAACAGGGACCACCTGGAATTTGCGATCTTCCTGGCCGACGGCTTGCTGGAGCGCTTCGAGGACCGGGAGAACGGCGGCTTCTGGTTCACGTCCCACGATCATGAAGCCCTGCTGCACCGGTCGAAGCCGCTGGCCGACGAAGCCGTGCCCTCCGGCAACGGCGTGGCCGCGTTTGCGCTGGCCCGGCTCGGTTACCTGCTGGTGGAAACCCGCTACCTGGACGCGGCGGAGCGCACGCTGCGGGCGGGGTGGCGCGGCCTGCAGGAATTCCCGCACGGGCATTGCTCACTGTTGAATGCGCTGGACGATTACCTGCAGCCCCCCGAACTGATCATCCTGCGCGGTGACGCGGGCGAGGCTGGCGTGTGGACCGCCACCCTCGTCTCGCCCTACAACCCGCGGCGGATGGTGTTTGCCATCCCCGGGGATGCCGGTGATTTACCGGTGGCACTGTCGTCCAAGACCGCTCCCGCCGCTGGCCTGCTGGCCTACGTCTGCCGCGGCACCGTGTGCGAGAGTCCGGTGAATACCCTGGAGGCGCTGGCGCGCTCGTAACCACCCCAAACTCTCATCACGGAAGCAACCCATGGAACGCATCAATCACTCCACCGGCAGCAAGTGGGAACCGATCATCGGCTACTCCCGGGCCGTCCGGATCGGCCCATTCATCTATGTGTCCGGCACCACGGCGAGCGGCCCGGACGGCAACATCGTCGGCATTGATGACCCCTACGCCCAGACACGCCAGATCCTGGCCAATATCAGCAAGGCCCTGGCAGCCGTCGGAGCGGGCCCGGAGCACGTGGTTCGCACGCGGATCTACCTGACCGACATCAGCCGCTGGGAGGATGTGGGCCGGGCGCACGGCGAGGTGTTCGGCACCATCCGGCCGGCCACGGCCATGGTGGAAGTCGCGAAGCTGATCAGCCCCGAGATCCTCGTGGAGATCGAGGCGGACGCTTATGTGTAGAAATGGGGACATGCCTAATTTCCTGGAGTCCCGCCCGTGGGCGGGACTCCAGGAAATTAGGCATGTCCCCATTTCTACGACGGCTGCACGTTGGCGTTCAGGTGGAACAGGTTGCCGGG
>CAYMKJ010000061.1:0-16101 GCA_964391025.1 uncultured Chromatiaceae bacterium | reverse complement strand
GCTCTCCGAGAAAGCCCGGACCGGCAAGCTCACTGCCACCGAGATGCAGGGCGCGACTTTCACGGTATCGAGCCTCGGCGGCATCGGCGGTACCTGGTTCACACCCCTGATCAACGCACCGGAGGTCGCGATCCTGGGGGTAGGCCGGGCGCAGACGAGGCCGGTGTGGGAGAAGGACAGGTTTGTTCCACGCCTCCTCGTGCCGCTCTCACTGTCCTACGACCACCGGGTAATCGATGGCGCCACCGGCGTGCGCTTTTCCACGTTCCTCGTCGGCCTGCTGGCAGACGTGGACCAGCTGTTGCATGTTTAGTTACAGGGTCTAGCCTCCCATGGCACTGCTCGAAGTGAAGGTGCCGAACCTCGGCGATTTCAAGGACGTCGAGATCATCGAGGTGCACGTCAAGCCCGGTGATTCGGTGAAGGCCGAGGCACCGCTGATCACCCTGGAGACGGACAAGGCGGCGATGGAAGTACCGGCGCCGGTGGGTGGTGTGGTCACCGAAGTTCTGGTCAAGCAGGGTGGGAAGGTCAGTGAGGGGACACTGATCGTGCGGCTGGAGACTGTAGGAGCGCCTTCAGGCGCGACCACGTCGCCCGTCGCTACGACCCCGGTCGCGCCTAAAGGCGCTCCTACAGCTGCGGCAGCCTCCACCGGGAAGGCTTACAACGGCCCCATCGATCTACAGACCGACCTGCTCGTCCTCGGTGCAGGCCCCGGCGGTTACCCAGCCGCCTTCCGCGCCGCCGATCTCGGCCTCAGCGTCACGCTGGTCGAACGCTGGCCGGTTCTCGGCGGTGTGTGCCTGAACATGGGCTGCATCCCTTCGAAGGCGCTGCTGCACGCAGCCAGGGTCATCGAAGAAGCAGAGTCCATGGCCGACTGCGGCGTGAGCTTCGGCCAGCCCCAGGTAGACCTGGACCGATTGCGGGGCTGGAAGGACAAGGTTGTCGGCAAGCTCACCGGTGGGCTCGCGACGCTCGCCAAGCAGCGCAAAGTGTCGGTGGTGAAGGGGACGGGTCGCTTTGTGTCGGCCAATCACCTGGAAGTTACCGACGGCGACACCAGCAAAGTGATTGCCTTCAAGACCTGCGTGATTGCTGCCGGTTCAGAGCCCGTGCGACTGCCGGGCTTGCCGGATGACCCGCGGATCATTGATTCCACCGGCGCGCTCGAACTCAAGACGATTCCGAAGACCATGCTGGTAGTGGGCGGCGGAATCATCGGCCTGGAGATGGCGACGGTCTACGACGCACTGGGTTCGAAGGTCTCCGTCGTGGAGTTGACCGATGCCCTGATGCCGGGCACCGATCCCGATCTGGTGCGGCCGCTGCAGAAGCGGATTGCGAAGCGCTATGCCCAGATCCTGCTGGGCACGAAGGTGGCAACCATTGAGCCCGCGCCCGATGGCCTGCGCGTAAGCTTCGAGGGCAAGACGACGGGCACCCAGGTCTTCGACTGCGTGCTGATGTCGGTGGGCCGGTCGCCGAACGGCAAGCGGCTCGGCGCCGAGAACGCAGGCGTTACCGTGGACGCCAGGGGTTACATCCCCGTGGACAAGCAGATGCGCACGAACGTGCCAAACATCTTTGCGGTGGGCGATATCGTCGGCCAGCCGATGCTGGCGCACAAGGCCAATCACGAGGGGCGCGTGGCGGCGGAAGTCGCAGCTGGAATGAAGGTGGCCTTCGACGCCCGCGTCATTCCGTCCGTGGCCTACACGGACCCCGAGGTGGCCTGGGTGGGCGTAACCGAGACCGAAGCAAAGGCGAAGGGTATCGCCTACGGGAAAGGCACGTTCCCCTGGGCGGCTAGCGGCCGGTCACTGGGTATTAACCGGGACGAGGGCCTCACGAAGATCCTGTTCGATGAGTCGACGCACCGGGTGATCGGTGCGGGGATTGTCGGGCCTAACGCGGGCGAACTGATCGGCGAGGTCTGCCTTGCGATCGAGATGGGTTGTGATGCCGCGGATATCGGGCTCACGATTCATCCCCACCCGACCTTGTCGGAGACGGTGGCGTTTGCGGCGGAGGCGTTCGAGGGGACGCTGATTGATCTGTACCTGCCGAAGAAGAAGGCGGGACCGGCTTCCAAGATGCCAGAGAAGGAGTAGGGGAAAGCGGTATGTCAGAGCGCCGGTCAGAAAAGCAACTCGACGAGAGCATTTGCGGGCATATCTTCACCGTGTCCGCGGCAATGGTCGGTGTGTGCCTGACCGTTATTGGACTGGTCCACATCGCCATTACGGTGCGCAAGGCAGACACCATAGCGGATGAACTGCTTGCGCTGGATGCAGTTCTGTTTCTTGTCTCCTGTCTGGCCTCCTATTGGGCCCTGCGAACTCGAAGTGCAGCCAGAATGCATCGCGTTGAACGCCTTGCCGACTGGACGTTCATCCTCGCGATCATCTTCATGGTGTTCATCTGCGCGTTCATTACCTATGCCATATCGGCTTTTTAAGAGCCCTGCTGCAGCCTCTCACTGACGATCGCGATGCTTGATCATATTTCCATCGGCGTCACCGACCTGGGCGCCAGCAGGGACTTCTGCTTAGCAGCCTTCGTCGTCGGCCCGGACGGGCACAACGTCGAAGTCGTCTGTCACCGGCAATGAACGTGACTCGCCCGATCATCCTCACTGCCGCCGGAGCACTCGCTGGCGCCGGAGTGCTGGTCGTTGCGGCAGTCGCCGCCTGGTGGCTCCTTGGTCAAGATCCAGTGACCGCACCGCCACCGCCGACATTTGCCGGTTCCGTGGCCTGCGCAGGCTGCCACGCGGACGAGTACGGCCGGTGGCAGAAATCCCAGCACGCGATGGCGATGCAGCCTGCTGCGGATGAGACGGTCCTCGGTCGGTTCGACGACAACGCATTCACCGATAGCAACGTCACCAGCCGCTTCTCCCGCCGGGACGGTCGGTTCTTTGTGGTTACCGACGGGCCGGATGGCAAGCCTGCTGACTTTGAGCTGACGCACACCTTCGGCATCTACCCACTACAGCAGTACCTGGTGCCATTCCGCGACGGGCGCCGGCAGGCGCTCAGTATCGCCTGGGACGCGCGGCCGCAGGTGGCGGGCGGGCAACGCTGGTTTCATCTGTACCCGGGCCAGGCACGGAAGGCCGGCGACCCACTGCACTGGACCGGCATCGACCAGACCTGGAACTACCAGTGCGCGGACTGCCATTCGACCAATCTGCGCAAGAACTTTGATACTGCCACTGGGCGCTATACGACTACCTGGTCCGAGATCAGCGTGGGATGCGAGGCTTGTCACGGCCCGGCGTCCAACCATCTGGCGTGGGCGGGAAAGAAAGACGGTTGGCGGGAGCTGGAGGGGACGAAGGGACTCAGCAACCGCCTCGATGAGCGGAGGGGCATTAGTTGGGTGGCCGATAAAGCAGCGATCGGGGGCACTGCCCTGCGTTCTGCCCCCCGCGCCGGCGCCCGGGAGATCGACACCTGCGCCCGCTGCCATGCGCGGCGGGGCCAGTATGCGGATGCCATCCATGCGGGCGACAACTGGCTCGACGCCTTCCGCCCCGCGCTGCTCGAGCCGGGTCTCTACTACCCGGACGGGCAGCAGCGCGACGAGGTCTACACCTGGGGTTCGTTCCTGCAGAGCCGGATGCACGCGGCGGGCGTCACCTGCGCCGACTGCCACGACCCGCACAGCGAGCAGCTGAGGGCGCCGGGCAATGGGGTTTGCGCCCAGTGCCACATGCCGGCCGTCTTCGACACCGCTGCCCATCACCACCATGAACCCGGGTCGAAGGGTGCCGCGTGCGCCGCCTGCCACATGCCGACGACAACCTACATGGGCATCGACGCGCGCCACGACCACTCCCTGCGCATCCCCCGGCCGGACCGAAGCGTGACCCTCGGCACGCCCAACGCCTGCAATGCCTGCCACGAGGATCGCGATGCCGGATGGGCTGCTGCTGCCGTGGCTCGGTGGTATCCGGAGCGCAAGCCCGGCTTCCAGGGCTTCGCGGAAGCCTTCGCTGCCGCGGACCGGGGCGACCCGTCCTCGGTCGAGGCGCTGCTCAGGCTGATCGGTGATCCGAAAGAGCCGGCGATAGTGCGGGCCAGCTCGATCGCCCGGGCGCAAGCCTATCTCTCGCCTGCTGTGGCTGAGGCGCTGAAGCGCTCACTCGCGGATCCGGATGCGCTGGTGCGTGCCACCGCCGCCGAGGCCCTGACCGGCGCTGATGCCGGCCTGCGGGCTGAGCAGCTAACCCCGCTGCTTGCCGACCCCGTCCGGCTGGTGCGCATGGCTGCAGCGCGCTCCATCGCCGGAGAGCCTGAGGGCCGCCTGCTACCCGACGAGCGCGGCAAATTCACGTCGGCACTGGAGGAATGGAGCGCGGGCCAGCGGTACAACGCCGATCGGCCCGAGTCGCTCACCAACCTGGGCACGCTGCAATTCGAGCGGGGCGTACCCCAGGAGGCTATCGCGTCGTATCGCGCTGCCCTCGACCGGGATCCGACCTTCGTCCAGGCTGCCGTGAACATGGCCGACGTGCAACGTTCGGTGGGCGACGAGGCGAGTGCCGAACGGACCCTTCGCGAGGCTGTAGCCAGCAGCCCCCGCACCGCGGCGGCGCATTACGCACTCGGGCTCACGCTGATTCGGGAGGGCCGCAAAGCCGAGGCCCTGGTCGAACTCAAGGAGGCTCATGCTCTCGAAGAGCGTAACGCTCGCTTCGCCTACGTGTACGCGGTGGCTTTGCACGACTCCGGCGATCCCGCCGGGGCAGTGGCACTGCTGCGCAAGGCGCTGGGCTCTCAACCCTACGACAGGGACCTGCAGGGGGCACTCGCGGCCTACGAGGGCAAGCGTCCCTGAGTTGAGTCCTCAGGCCGGACCGGTCGTCCCGGACGGCGGCTTCGCCGGCGGGTCATACCACTTGTTCCGTGGCACGATCTTGAGATCCTGCGGATCGCTCTCGTAGGCCGGTGTCATGATCTGCACCCCGTGCTCATTGAAGACGTCGAGAATGTGCTGGTGGATCAGGGTGTAGGTGGCGGCCATGCCCAGGGCCGTGCTGGTGTAGACGTTGAGCTGATAGATGACGGCGAAGTCACCGAGCACGCGCTGCAGGATAAACGGCGGGGGCTCCCTGCTGATATCCGGCGTGCGTCGCGCTGCTTCTTCCAGCATTGCATGCACCTGGCGCCAGGGCACTTCGTACCCGATGCCCACTTCGGTGTGCAGGATCAGGCCCTGGGTCTGTGCGAGGGCGCTGTAGTTCACCAGATGACTGCTGACGATCATTGAGTTTGGCACGGTAACCTCTTCATTCTTGATCGTGCGGACGCGCGTCGTCAGCAGCCGGATCTGCGTCACCGCGCCGGTCACTTCGCCTACCTTGATGACATCACCCACGCGGAAAACGCGACCGAAGATATTGAAGTACCCGGCGATGACGTTGCCCACGGCGGCCGATGCCCCGAGGGACAGCAGCAGGCCGGCGAAGACCGAGATGCCACGCAGCGCCTCCGAGCCTGAGCCTGGCAGGTAGGGATAGGCCATCACGAGCGCGATGCCGATCACGAGAATCCGGATTAGCTTGTAGGTCGGTAATGACCAGGCAGAGTCGAAGTTGCGTAGCGTAGCCCTGCCGCGTTCCACGGCGGCAAAGTACAGCTTGATCAGGCGGAGCCCGTAGCGCGTGATCAGTCCGAGGACGATCAGGAAGAGCATGCTCGGCAGGTAGTCCACGATGCTCGTGCCAATGCGCAGGAGCGGGTCCGTTATGAAGGTCAGTAGGCCATCACCGATCCATCGGGTCCAGGGAAACTGCCCCAGGACAAACTCGACCCAGAGGTAGAGCAGAACCGCGAGGATGAGCCGGCGCAAGCCGCGCACCGTTGCAGCCACCGCATCCTGAAGTTGTCTGCCCTGGATGAACTGCAGGGTTCCCTGGGACATGCCCGCGATCTGGGCCTTGACCTTGTTGCCCAGGACAACCTGGGCCTTCCTGAACAGAAAACGACTAAGCAGGAGGAGCGCAACCAGGATCGCGGTCGCCACAGCGCTGGCCGCCAGGTCGCGGAGCAGTTGGCCCGGCTCCCGGTCACTGCGGTACTGGGTAACGGCTCGCTCGATCCGCTGGCGATGGGATTCCGCGAGTACATCCGGCCGCACGCCTTCCAGCGCAGCATCTGCGGGTACCAGCACCATCAGCAGGTCATTCCCGGCGCGGATCTCCAGGCCAAATTGCCCCGGGACCACGACGAGGTCCGCCAGGGCGATGTCGGGATTGCCTGCCAGGTCAGCGATCCGACGGGAAATTGCCGCCGCCCGCTCTGTGGCGGGATTGGACGACGTGCCGCGGACACTGAACAGCGTGCGGCCATCCAGAAGCACCGGGGCCGTGGGCGTCTCCGGGGATTGAGCCTCGGTGGATGGTGAGGGAGGCGGCGACCGCGAATCCTGCGCGTGACCGGGCGGCATGCCCAACGCGCAGAGCATCAGGAGGACAAGGCGCGGTCCTGGCCTGGAAACGTTGAACATCCGCTCACTCCTTGGGTGCTTAGGTAGTGTACAAACTGTAGCGGTCCCACGGAAATATGCAGGCTGGTCACTTGGATCTGGACCAGGGTCCGTTGTGGTCAACAGGTTATAGGGGCGGGGAGTTATCCGTCGGATGTGGGGTATTCTTCCTCACGGGAATCTTGTAGGAGGTTCATATGCACGCTTTCAATGTGGTGGTGGAGCGCGACGGAGAGACCGGATTGTACGTGGGTTCTGTCCCGGGCTGGCCGGGGGCGCACACGCAGGGAGCAACCCTCGATGAGCTGCAGGCCAACCTGCAGGAAGTCATCGAGATGCTTCTTGAAGATGGAGAACCGCGGATCGAGTCCGAGTTCGTTGGTATTCAAACCGTTCGCGTTGCCTAGGCATGGGGACGATTCCCGTCCTCAAGCCACGGGAGGTCACCAGGCTTCTGTTGGCCCTTGGCTTCCAGGAAGTCCGTCAGCGCGGTTCGCACAGGCAATACCGTCATTCGGACGGTCGCGGGACCACCGTCCCGTTTCATGCCGGTCGTGATATTTCTCCCACCCTCCTTCGGAAAATTGCCCGCGACATCGGGTTGGACGTGGAAGAACTTCTGGCAGACCGGTGATAATGACTGCCGTCGCCCATGCGTTCGCTTTAGCATCGACGTCCCTCAGGACGAGGCAGGACCGGAAATGATCAGGACACGGCAGGTGGGCATCCTGATTTTCGACGACGTTGAGGTGCTCGACTTCGCGGGCCCCTTCGAGGTTTTTAGCGTTACTCGAACTGGTGACCGGGCATCCGCCAACGATTCCAAGGCCTTTGACGTGGCACTGATCGGTCTTGCTGCCGAAGGCGTGTGCACCGCAGGCGGCATGCGGGTAGTCCCGCGCTGGTCCCTCGTGGACTGCCCGCACGTCGACGTTCTGGTTGTGCCCGGTGGCTGGGGAACCCGCCGTCTTCTCGACCACACCGGGCTCCGGACGTGGCTGCAGCAGCGAGCAACCAGCGTGGAACTGCTGACTTCCGTCTGCACGGGGTCACTGTTGCTCGCGGGTGCCGGATTGCTCGACGGCCGGAGGGCCACCACTCACTGGCAGGCGCTGGACACACTGGAGAAGCTGCGACCGGCGGTTTCGGTGGTGCGAGATCAGCATGTCGTGGAGGAGGGCAGCATTTTCACCTCTGCCGGCATTTCCGCTGGAATCGATATGGCGCTGCGAGTCGTCGGGCGCTTGCACGGCGAAGTGGTTGCGCGGGCTACCGCGCGGCACATGGAGTACCCATATCCGGAGTCCAACGTGCGGCGGAGCTAAGTGTAACCGTATGACGACGGCGATGACTTTTCTTACTCCAATACCCTCCCGCGCGAGCCCGAGCCGCTGCTAGACTCGGCTCACCATGTACACCCTCTATATTGCCAACAAGAATTACTCCTCCTGGTCCCTGCGGCCCTGGGTGCTGATGAAGACCCTCCGCATTCCCTTCGAGGAGCGCCTGATGGTTTTTAAGGAGGGCTCCAACTGGGAGCCCTTCCGCCAGTTCTCGCCCGTTGGCCTCGTGCCTTGCCTGCACGATGCTTCGACGGTGGTCTGGGATTCCCTCGCGATTGCCGAGTACCTGGCGGAGCGCCATCCCGGTGTGTGGCCTGCGGATAGCACCGCCCGTGCCTTCGCCCGGTGTGGGGCGGCGGAGATGCACTCCGGCTTTGCGGCTCTGCGCAACATCTGCACCATGAGTTGCGGCCTGCGAATCCGCCTGAAGGGGATCTCGCCGGCCCTCCAGCGCAATCTCGACCGGATCGGTGAGTTGTGGAACGAGGGCCTGAAGCGTTTCGGCGGACCGTTCCTCGCTGGCCCGTCGTTCACGGCCGTGGATGCCTTCTACGCCCCGGTCGCGTTCCGCGTCCAGACCTACGACCTCAAGCTCGGTGGCGCGGCCAACAGCTACGCTTCCCGGCTCCTGGAACTGCCGGCCATGCGCTCCTGGTACGCGGCCGCGCTAAAGGAAACCTGGCGCGAGCAGGCCCACGAGGCCGAGGCCCGCGACGTCGGTACCGTGCTTGAGGACTTGCGCGTCAGCCCGGAGGCGCTGCGCGAAGACTCGTAGCGGCCAGCTGAAAGCCCGTCATTTTCCACGCGACCGCGGTCAACAGGTAGAAGCTGGACAGCAGCAGGCAGAACACCCATTCGATGGCATTTTCTACCGGATCCTTGTCAACGATGAAGTTGGACACCGGGATACTGCCGAGGCCTAGGACGAGCAGTCCGGCAAGCAGCCAGGTCTTGGCCAGCAGAATCACGGGTGGACAAAGGGCGCGTCCGGTTTGCCGTTGGATTCGGCCGAGCCGCCACACGAGTAGCAACTGAGCCAGGTAGGTGAAGCCCAGGTTCAGCGACACACCGAAGCGGCGGAGCAGGTTGTACGGCTCGCCCGCGTGGCCGAGAAAAACTGAGTAGAGCATCATGAAAAGGGCCCCAGCCGCGCCGAGCCACAGGAGGCTCCGCAGGCCCGGCCCGTCGACTTCCCCGGCCGCCAGCAGCCACGCCCGACACAACCGCCAGTAAATGATGATCAGCGCCGCCGACGGGAGCATGCCCGCCTTGAACAGGAAGTAGGCCCAGCCGTGCCGACCGGCGGCACTGATGGAGGTGCAGCCATCCAGGTAGGGCACGCAGGCCGGGACAATGGCGGCGCTGGCGGACAGCGCGTAGCAGGCATGAACCGTGAGGATCGGGCCGAGGCCGCAGAGCAGGGCCAAGGTCGCGGGATCAAGCGTGGCGGGATCCAGAGTGGTCGGATGCCGGGATGGCTGGGGCGGGCGTGTAACCATCCTGTCATGCTAGCAATTGGGAGGCGGCTGGCGGGGGTCTACAGTTTGGTGACTGTTGCAGTGACGGCAGCTTCCGGTCGTCTGGGTCATGCCATTCTCCGGGAACTGGTCAGGGAAGGGCAGGTGCGTCACGTGGTCGGCGTTGCCCGGCAACCCGGGCGTATCCAGGTCTCCGGCATCGAGACCCGTGCTGGGGACTACCAGTCCCTGGACAGCATGCGGGCCGCACTCCGTGGCATCGACACGGCCGTCATGATTTCGGCGCCGGTGGCGGGGGGCAGCGAGCGGATCAGCCTGCACCGGAATGTGATCGCGGCGGCCCGCCAGGCCGGTGTGCGTCGTGTCCTGTTCACCAGCATCATCGGCAACGGGCGCGAGATGGACACGCTCTTCGGCGCCACCCAGCGGGTCAATCGCCAGACCGAGGCCGACCTGCAAGCCTCTGGTCTCGAGTGGGTGATTGGCCGCAATGCCCTCTATCTGGAGCTGGACCTGATCCAGATGCGGAAAGCCCGGGAGACTGGCGTATACAGCAATCCGGCCGGCTCGGGTCGCTGCCCCTACCTGACAATCGACGAAATCGCCTTCGCCTACGCGAAGCTGGCCGCCGATGAGAGCCAGACACGCCAGATCTACAACATCACGGGCGAGACGCTGACCCAGGCGGAACTGCTACAGCAGGCCTGCGAGGTGTTCGGCCTCGACGTCCGCTACGAAACCCTGAGTGACGACGCGTGCATTGCCAAGTTTCGCCAGCTCATGCCGGAGCGGGGCGAAGCGGTGGCCCACATGCTCACCGGCTGCTTCCAGAGCATCCGGGCGGGGGCCTTCGATGTGCCGTCGCACTTCCAGGAAGCGGCTGGAAGGCCTGCAAAGTGCCTGCGTGAGATGATGCAGGACGTGGCGGCCGCCCACAGTCCGTCATAGCGACCCCCAATGTGTAGGATGACTGGAATGTCCATGCGCGCACTGAGTGTATTAGCGGCCATTACAGGTCTGATGGGCATTCTGGTAGCCGCCAATGCCTATGCTGACAACCGCACACTCACCACGATCGCACTGAGGCATCAACTCCCATCGCAGGTACTTCCCGTAATTCAACCATTATTAACCAGCGGCAGCACGGCAGCCGAATTCAACAATCAGCTTGTTCTCAATGTGACTGACGAAGAACTGGTGAACATTCGCAAGCTCCTCGGCGTCATTGATCGACAACCCAGACAATTATTAATAACCGTGCGTACGCCCGGTAGCTCCACAGCCAGGAATCGCGGCGTTGCTGTCGACGGCAGTATTGGCAATGACAATGTGCGTATCGGTACGGGCAATGGCAGAGTCGGCAATGACGACGAGCTGCGCATCGGCATCGAAGATACGACCAGTAATGAATCCAGCACCCAGCAGCAACAGATCCGCGCCGTTGAAGGTATGCCGGCGCAGATCAGTATTGGCGTGACCACGCCTGTCACCAGCAGCTATACGCTGCCTAACGGTCAGCGTGTTACAAATCAGGAATATTATCCGGTCAATCAAGGCGTCAATGTCGTCGCGCGGGTAATTGATGGCCGCGTCACTCTCGAGATAGACCAGCAGAACGACAAGCTGGCGAATCAGAAAAGTATTCAGGGCGCCGGTGTTTCGGGTGCTCCGAATGGCTATCGCCGCGGAACCTACGACGCGCCGACGATTCGAACACAATCAATCAGTACGCAAGTGTCCGGGCGCATCGGCGAATGGATTCCGCTCGGTAGCATTAACCAGAGCAGCGAGAATGACAGCAGTGGTCTTGGTGGCGTGTCCCAGAGCAGTCGCTCGGAGGTCAATTCGGTCATGATCAAGGTTGAAGTACTGGGGGAATAGCCGATCAGGTTTTGTAGACTGTCGCCCATGCCAGTCAGATGTCATCTTTTCACCGTCCGGGTGCTGGGACTCACAGCCACTCTGCTGTTGCTTGGCTTGTCTCCCGTCCCGGCCGGCCCTGGTCAGACCATGGCCAACGGCCAGGCATTCCTGGCGGCGGTCGCCCTGCTGGAGACCGACCCCGCTGGACACGATGCACGGCGTCGGAGCCTCAATGATTACCTGCTGGTGCCCTACCTGGACCACGCCCGGCTGAAGCGCGATCTGCCCATAGTTTCTACCGGCGAGGCGCGCCGGTTCCTGGAGTCCGAGGCCACGACGCAGCTCGGCAACCAGTTCCGTCGCGAATTTTTGGCGGAGCTGGGGAGACGGGCCGATTGGCCGTCCTTCGCCGCTTTCGACAGTGCCGACCCGGGTCTGTCCACCGAGCTGCGCTGTCAGCGGGTGCAGGCCCTGCTCGGCACCGGCCGGACTGACGATGCACGCCAGGAGTTCCTGGCGATCTGGCCGACGGGCAAGAGCCTGCCCGACGATTGCGACGACCCACTTGCCCAGGCGCGTTCCCGGGGCTGGCTGGGCAGCGCCGTCATCTGGCAGCGGCTGCGCCTCGCCGTCGACGCGGGTAATCCCGGACTCGCCGGCACTCTCGCCCGTCTGCTGCCCGAGAGTGAGCGCGCCGATGGGCAGCGGCTGGCTCAGGCCGCGGCTGATCCGCAAGGCACCCTCAAGGCTGCGACGAGTTGGCCAGACTTGTCGCCGGAGCGGGAGGCTGCAGGGCTCGCACTGCGGCGTCTCGCCCGGACGGACGTCGACAGCGCCATTGGTCATTGGGCGCTGCTCGCGCCACGGTTCGCCTTCGGGCAGGCCGACAGGGCAGCCATTCTCCATGACCTTGCACTCTATGCTGCGGTGGCCTATCGGCCGGATGCGGAGGAGTGGTTCGAGCGTGTGCCCGTCGAGTCCCGCAGCGAGCAGCTCGTGGACTGGCAGCTGCGTGCTGCGCTGGCAGGGGAAGCATGGGATTCCGTGCTTAAGGTTGTGGATGGCATGCCCGGGTCTCTGGCTGCGGCGTCGCGCCCGCGCTACTGGCGGGCCCGGGCGCTGGCCGAGGTGCAGCGGGAGGCAGAGGCCCGCACGGTCTATGCGACCCTGGCGACCGAGGCTACCTTTTACGGCTTTCTGGCGGCAGATTGGCTGAGCGCGCCCTACGTCATCTGCCCCAGGCAAATAGGCGCCGATGCGGAGCGTGCGGCGGCGTTGCGGGGCCAGCGCGATATAGCCCGCGCGCTGGAGTTGCACGCCATTGGCTGGCGGGTGGAAGCCGCCCGGGCCTGGGACTACGCCCGCGAGTCCCTGAGCGAGGCCGACCGACACCAGATGTTGCTGCTGGCGAGCGAGCAGGGGTGGCATGACCGCGTGGTGTTTGGCCTCAGCTCGGGAGACGACCTGCGCCAGTACGTCCTGCGCTTTCCGCTGGCTGAACGCGAGACGGTGGAGCGTGAGTCGGCGCGTAATGGCCTGGATCCTGCATGGGCCTTCGCCCTGATTCGCGCCGAGAGCGCCTGGCAGCCGGATGTCCGTTCGCCAGCCAATGCCTATGGACTGATGCAGCTGCTCCCTGCCACCGGGCAACAGATGGCTCGCCAATTGGGGCTGAGCTGGCCCGGCACCAGTATGCTGCTGGATCCGCAGACGAACATCCGGCTCGGTACCCGCTACCTCGCGCAACAGGCGGAAAAATTCCAGGGCAGCCCCTGGCTGGCGTCGGCGGCCTACAACGCCGGGCCCGCGCCCGTGCAGCGCTGGCTCGGCGACCGGGGGACGTTGCCTGCAGACATCTTCATCGAGACTATTCCGTACCGGGAGACGCGCGATTACGTAGTGCGCGTGCTGGCTTTCAGTGTCATCTACGACTGGCGGATGAATGGCCAGGCGCGACCGTTGTCCGACCGGCTGCCCGACCCCGGTCGTCGCTACACGGGAGCGACGGGCGCGGCAGAAGTGCGGCTGGTAGTCTGCCCCGGTGCGACGGGACCCGCGGCGACCGGAGGGGCGACTTAGTCTCATGTCACGTCGCCACGCCGGGCCCCGGTTTTCGGTCTTTACGCTGGTCAGGGCCATCAGTGCCCTGGGGCACTTGTTCGTCCTGTGGATTCTGCACGCCACGTTTTCTATCAGCGTCCTGTCCGCTACAAGCTGCGGATATGCCGTCGGCGTGCTGATTAATTACCTTCTCAATCGTCGTATCACACTTGCCCGATCCGAAGTGGGGCTGCAGGCAGTCCCACGTGTTCTCGTGGGCGCCCTTGCTGGGTTAACCCTGAATGCCACGCTGATGTTTTTTATCGGCCTGGTTGCCCCGTGGCTCAACTATTTATTGAGTCAATGCATAGTCACTGCCACTACAGGGCTTTTCAAAGGTGACGCACAGATTCTGCCGGTGAGGCGAACAAACCGTTCCGCACGGGAGCCAGATGGAGTCATGGCTCCGCGAGAATTGACGAAGAACGCGAAAGGGGGCCGCCTCGTGTCCGGCCTTCGCAGAACGTTGACGACGGTTGCGTGGCTGTATCTGGGAGCGGTGCTCGGCCTCTGGTTGCTCTTGCGCATCGGCGGCGATCGCTGGTGGCTGGCGACACTGCTCCTATTTGGCCCACGTTGGATATTTGGTCTGCCACTTGTGGCGCTCCTTCCGGCGGCGGCCGTGCTCTCACGGCGGCTACTTTGGGTCCTAGTGGCAGCAGCTTTTGTCGTTGCCTTTCCAATCATGGACATGCGCATTCCGTGGGCGCGGGCGTTTGTGCCGTCGGGCGCCCAGATTCGCGTTCTGACCTACAACGTGACAGGAGCGGCCGTAACCCCGGACGCGCTCGCGTCATTGATCGAGGAAGTGCGGCCGGACATCATCGCACTGCAGGAGGTTTCCGAAGAAAACTATCAGGAAGTCTTTCGGCACTGGCACGTGTGCCGGTCAGGGGAGCTACTGGTAGCGGCGAGGTGGCCGGCACAGCTTCGTCAGGCGACCTCGGGCAGTCACCCGCCTCACAAGTGGCCCCGGGCCACGTTTCTGGAGTGCGCAATCAACTCCCCCGAGGGAGAAATCAGTATTTGCACGATTCACTTTCCGAGCCCACGGTACGGTCTCGAAGCGTTGGTCAATCGACGGACGATCCTCGCCAGGCAACGGCGTGGTCAGCTGGAAAGTGAAACGCAGAACCGCAGCGACGTCTCGCAGGGGGCCAAACAGAGCCTGCCAAGCCCAAACCGCGGGTTGATCGTGCTCGGCGACTTCAACATGCCAACCGACAGCACAATCTATCGGCGCGATTGGTCCGGCTATCACAACGCCTTTTCGCTAACCGGATGGGGAACTGGCCAAACCGTCCGTGAAAACAAGCGGGGACTCGCACTCAGTGCGCGAATCGA
Organism: uncultured Chromatiaceae bacterium; assembly: GCA_964391025.1. Lineage (GTDB taxonomy): Bacteria > Pseudomonadota > Gammaproteobacteria > Steroidobacterales > SHZI01. Next base: position 1,472 of record CAYMKJ010000061.1, on the reverse strand, counting down.
CCACATCCTTACCGGCGAGGATTGGCGGCCGGTTCGGAGCTGGGTCGGCCCGGATGTCGGGTCCCAGCATTTGCCCCTCGTCGCCGATCTCGCCTGGCGAGGATCGGGCGATAATGTGGAGTGACTCGCGAGCGATGCATCGCGTCTCGTCAAGGCCTGTCGAGCACCGATGGTGCGGGACGCGAAGTGAAGGTGAAGCCCGCCAGCCCGCATATTCCGTGCTCACGGGCGGAGGGCCCGGTGCAGTGTCTGGTCCAGCTCCTGGCGCCACTGCCGGTACCGTTGCTCCAGGCATTTGTTCACCACCGGAGGCTGGCTCGTTCCGTGTGCCACGCACCACGCTGATGCCGCGTCTCCCGCCACCAGCCGCGCCAGGCCCCGCGCCGTGGCCTCCGGATCCTCGGTACGGCAGACCGGCAGGCTGCTGAGGCTGCCGAGGCACCCGCACAGGTAGTCGTTGTCCGAGAGGCCACCCGTTACCAGCAGACCGGCGAGCGCTGGCCCGTGGGGTTGCAGCTCCTCCAGATTCGCCTGCAGGAGGAACGCGATGCTCTCCAGCACCGCCAGCACACGGGCGCCCCGGCTACCGGTGCCGATGAAGCGCGATTCCAGCTGGCTCACCCAGAACGGCGCGCCAAGACCCGACACGCCGTTGATGAAGAGCGGCGGGGCCTCCTTCGTGGCGAGCGCCGCATCCGCCAGGGTGAGCAATTCTGCGAGCGGCACGCCTTCCCGTTCGGCCAGCCAATCCAGAGCGCTGCCGGCGCCGTTCACGGTGCCCTCCAGCAGGTAGTCCACGTGCTCTGCGGCGGACCAGACCACACTGACGAGCAGCCGGGGTGCGTCGGGCAACGGCCCGGACACCGCGCGCTGGGCAAACGCGCCCGTGCCGAGATTCACGTAGGCAATGGTCGGATCCAGCGGGCCAAACGCGAAGGGCACAGCCGACTGGTCACCCGTGACGACGGTGAGTGGCGCGCGGCCAGCTGGCGTGCGTAGATCACCGTAGGCGTAGCGACTCGTCACGGCACGGGGCAGTACTCCCGCGTGAATGCCGAACAGGGCGAGGAGCTCCGGTGACCAGTCCCGCGTGGCGAGTGCCCAGAGCTGGGTGCGGGACGCATTGGCGGGATCTGCGAGCAGTGGCCGACCCTCGACCAGCCGGCAGACGAGGAAACTCGCGAGGGGCCCCATCACCAGCTCGCCAGTTGCCTGGGCCTCTTGCACGGCGGGCAGATGATCCAGGCACCAGCGCATCTTGCTGGCGCCGTAGTGGGGCGTGAGCACCAGGCCGGTTCGTGCGCGGATCTCGGCAGCCCGGGGCGCCAGGCCCTCGAGCCAGGCTGCGTTGCGCCGGTCCTGCCAGGAGATCACCGGGGAGAGCGCGGCTCCCGTGTGCCGGTTCCAGCAGACCAGGCTGGAGCGCTGGGTGGCCAGCCCGGCGGCCCGGATGCGGCCCCCGGCGGGCAGTT
>CAYMKJ010000060.1:0-2645 GCA_964391025.1 uncultured Chromatiaceae bacterium | reverse complement strand
ATTTTTCGAACTGATCCTGCCGTTCTCGACCTTGACCCAGCGACCTACCGGCTGATCTTTCAACCTGAACTGAGCGGTAAGATTTTTCTCCTTGAGACGTGCCGCGTAGGCGGGGTATACGCGTGCGGCAACTCTCATCGCTTGAGGGATACCCCAAAGTAGGATCGACAGCTTCATGTGAGCCTCCTGGTACAGGCGCGGAAGTTGCTGGCATTGGAGCGAGCACACCGAAGGCCATGATCCTATGACTCTTTGGCCACCGGCGCCCTGACAATTGTCATGGCTTCGGGCCGACGAGGGCGGGACGCCCGGCGAGGCTATTTGACCTGGAACAGCTTCTGCAGTGCCCCACTGCCTGGGTTGCGGACCTGCCAGGTAAGCATTTGCTGGCCGGTACGGTCTTCGACCTCCCGAGCGAAGGTCAGGCCCGGCGGTTGCCCCGTGTGGAACGAATCCCCGGCACCGGGTCGTCCGACTGGGTTCTTTCTCCTCCTAGGACGCCGGCTTGTCCATCTTCATGTCAGCTGGCATCAGGAGCGGGGCCCCCACCTTGAGTACCAGCGAGCCGAGTATCACAGCCTCAGTTTCGCCAGCGCCACGTGCGGTGTGCACCACGTCGGACTCGTAGTAGATCGCGTCCCCCGCATTGAGTATCACGTCAGTGCCGGGCGCGCTCAGATCTTCGACCGGACCAGTAGCCCCGGCACCCGCGCCACGAATGACGTGGGCTGTGCCCGCTTTGAGCGTCCAGCCGAATGATCCGGAGACAACGCCGAGCACTGTCGTCCCCGGGTGACTATGAGGAAAAATCTCGGCCCTTGGCTGGAAAACGAAACGGGCGACGTAGACGGTCTGGCCCGGCGCGACGGTGGATGGGGCAGCGGCAAGGACCTCTGCGGTCACGCCGGGAGCAAGTTCGGAGACTGAAATCGGGGGAGCCGCGGGGGCGGCTGAGCTGGCGCTGAATATCACGAACGCGGCAACGAGTTGCGTGATGACGGATACGAGCTTCTGGGTGAGCCGGCGCATGACCTGTTCTCCTTAAGTTCCAGTTTCCAATATCGGACCCTACCAGCGAGGAAATGGAGTGGTGACGGGTCGTTTATACCATGAGCGGGACCACCTGATGGGACGCCAGGCCGGTGATCCGCCGACACCAGGACCAGCGAGACTAGATGATCTGGAACATTTCCTGGAGCGCCCCGCTGCCCGGGTTGCGGACCAGCATTGACGTGCACCTGCCGCGACCCGGCAGATCGATTTCCATCGGCGCCGAAAACACTTCCGCGCCAACAGCGGCGCAGGCACGGGCGGACTCGTCGATGTTTCCAACCTGAAAGGACTGGGCCAGGTAACCGATATTGGGCGGCACGGCATCGGGCACCAGGTTCGGAACCTCGTAGTTCATCGGCGTCGCCAGGGCGATCTTGCCGTACTCGTGGGACCCCTGGACCAGCACGCTCCGGGTCTGGGAGGTCTCAGGCAGGCAGAGGGCGCGATTCGTTTCCGGGCCCTTGAGCACGGACTCGATGAATACCGTCATGTGCAGCGGCCCGTAGTAGAAGGCCAGTGCCCTCTCCATGTCGAGCACGCCATGGGCCGTCGTGACAACCGAGGTAAAGCCGGTTGGTGTCCGGCCATACGAGGCGATGAACTTGATGATGCGCCCGATCACCGTCTTCGGATCGTCCGAGAGCAACTGGATCAGGTTGATAACGACGCCATCCGGCCCGTCGAACGAGGCCTCCAGCGTCTCACCCACGACCGGACCGAAGTTATTGCGGGCCGGCTGGCTCCAGAAATTAAAGCCTTGCGACTTGAGCTTGGCGTAGTCCCTCTCCATGTCACTGGCGTAGATATTGAGATTGAACAACCCGGTGGCACGGCGGATACCGGGCGGCCTTACGAGTTTGCGATTGGGCGCAACGAATTCCATGAGTTGAATACGACCGACCGGATCAGCGCCATGGGCGAGGAACGCGCAGCGTGCCTTTGATCCCGCGGGCAGGTGCCAGTAGCGCTCGAATTCAGGCCCTTGCCAGGTGCGGGTCTCGGCAACCTCGAGCCCCAGGGTTCCCGCATAAAATTCGAGCGAGGCGTCGAGATTCCCGGCGCCGATCAACACCGCGCTGACCGGCACGCTGATTGGCGCGCTGGCGCCGTTTCCGTTGCTGTTCATTAAGAGAAGCTCCTGACCCAACTCTAGCCTGCATTGTCCGGACCTGAATCGGCCGGAGAAATCGTGGCCATCTGCCACTCGTAATCAGCCACGACGAAATCCCGTACCGCCCCGACAACGCGGGAATACAGGGAGCCAGTGGCCAGCTTGTCCACATTGTCGGCCAGCAGCGGTAACCACGCTGCCAGATGCCGCTCCGAGAAATCCGCCTGGGCTAGCTGAAACGACAAGGCGTCGGCCTCGCTACCTGCCTCGGCCTCCCGGAAGCACAGGTAGTGCATGAACTCGAGTTCGACGGAGAGATGATCCGGTTGCCACGCGAACATCGCGTCGAGCACGTAACCAAAGTATTCATAGAAGCGAACGACCTCCTCCCGGGTACCGGCGCGCTGACCGGTCTGCAGGTCCTCGCGGATCGGGACTGGAGGCCCCTGGCTGCCCACTTCGAACATGCCGCTGTACTCCG
>CAYMKJ010000059.1:0-24015 GCA_964391025.1 uncultured Chromatiaceae bacterium | reverse complement strand
GAAGGTGCTATCCATGGATGCTATTCAGGGCGCTTCTGCTGTTCGATCAAGTGCTGTTCGATCAAGTGCTGTTCGACCAAGTGCTGCACGGTTGCCAAGGGGAGCGCCGAACCCCTCCAGGAATTTCGGGCGCCACCGTGACCGAGTCATGCCGGCTTTTTCTATCCACCGAACCGGCAATTTATTGCCCAGCGGCGGAACCAGCTCCTTTGGGGCCGGGTACTCCCCGCTGCCCAAGGCAGCAAATTTACCCGATCTTTCCGGTGATTGCACATGCGATATGTCAGTGGACCCGCTTGTGCCCCCAAGGCTTGCTCCCACGTAGTAACCCCAGTGGTGGAACGACAGCGGCAGCACTGCAACAATCCCCACCCTGCGGGGGGCCGGGGCCCCCGGGGAGTGGACTGTGCGAAAGATGCTTATTTTGGCTGTCCTGTTAGTCGGATGTGCCAGCGTGGACAAGGCAGTGGACAACAGTGAGGACTTCGATCGCCATCGCTATAGTCAGCTGGTTCAGCCCTTTGACCACCGGGACCGGATTTACTTCGATGTAGTCTTCTCCGCAGATTTCCCAGCGGATGATCCGGCCGCCGATGCGGCCCGGATGGCATGGTTGGAGGGCTGGCTCAAGCAACGCCATCTCTGTGCCGCGGGCCATGAGGTGGCGATTCGGCGGCCTTTCGATTTTTTCGAGGACAATCCGGCTGGCTACCAGCAGCGCTGGGAGATTCGTTGTCTTTCCGACCCGGGTTAGTAATTGGCGGGCGGGCAACTAAAGCAGCAGCAGGCGCGTTCCGGGCTCCACGCGCCAGCGCCGGGCAAAGTCGGCATTCAGCTCCAGAACCCCCACGACGGGCCCGCCGGAAGTGATCCGCTCCGTCGAAAACGGCGGCGTGTTCCGCGCAATCCGCCCCACGGTCCTGTCCTCGCGAATGAACAGCATGTCGAGCGGCAGCACGGTGTTTTTCATCCACATGGTGAGTTCAACGGGCGAGTCGTAGCCGAAATACATGCCTTCGAACTCGGGCAGGGCTTCCACGAACATGAGGCCCTGGGCGCGTTGCGCCGCCGTGCTGGCGAAGTACACGTCGAGCAGCAGACAGCGAGGGCCGGCGGTTTCGAGCACGGCCTGACCGCGGGGGAAGCCGGTCACCAGGTGCGAAGGTTCCAGACTGACTGCCGGCCCGGACGCGAGCCCTAGCAGGACAGTCGCCGTCAAGCCTGCCAACCGGTGCCTAGACTTCATCCGTGGTGACGCGCCCGGCAAAGCGCAGTTCACCCAGGGTCAGGGACGAGCGGTCCCCGACGGAGGGGAGGGCGCCCACGCAGTACACCAGGCCATCAATCCGGTGGCCGGCATGACCACCGCTGGCCCGGGGCAGGTCCGCGACGGAATTGACGCTGGCCCAGCAGCGACCGGAGCGGCCGCTGCTGAAAAACCGGCCGGATCGTTCGTCGATGACCGTCACGTTGGCGGGCCGCTCTGCGCCCACCAGGTCCTCCGTCCGTCCGTCGATGCCGATGAGCACCGAAACCCGGCCGCCGCCCGGCTGTTCCCTTGCAAAAAAGAGGCGCACGCCCTCCCCATCGGGACGTGGCATGCCGTCACAGAAGAGGTCTGCCCCGGACCAGTCGGGTGAGAGATTGAGGGCGCCAAAAAAGCGCCCACGCAGGAAGCCGTCCGGCCGCAAGGTGCAGGGCCGACTCGCATCGGCGGGCGACGCTTTCGCTACCCGGGCTGCCGGCGGGAGCGATTGCATGAGGGCCACCGTCCCGATCAGCAGGACGCCGGCGGCGCCCAGGAGGCCGGCGGCGCGGCCCACTGGCGTGACGGTTGGCGAGGGGGTGAGCATGGCTGGGTATCCTATGCGACTTGCGGCCCCGGGAAGCGAAGTGTGACTCGCTGCACAGCCCTGCCGGCGGCCAGCCAGTAACGTCCCCGCTGGGTACTGGGATCGGCACGTTCTGGCTGGACGGTGCGCTGCTGCGCTCCGGCGCAGCCCGCGTGGATTGTTGGGGCACGACGCATTTGAATTTCGATGTTCAACATCACTTGAACTCGCTGGTGACCGAGCGGCGCCCCGGCATGTTCCCGCCCCGCTTCAGTCAGTTTGTCGAGGGCGAATTCCGGCGGGCTTACGCGGAAACCAATTACCCCAGAACGCGCCAGCTTCTCCTGACCGGCGCCGGCGCCAGCTTTTTCGGGCTGATTATCGCGGTAATGCGCGAAAATCTCTCGTGGCAGACGGCAGCCTTCGTGCTGGGTGTGATGCTGCCCACGCTGATGGCGACACTGGTGTCGTCTTACAAGGAAGGCTCTCATGGCGCCTACCAGGCACTCCTCGCACTGACCGCGCTCTGGATTGGCCTCGTCTGCACTTCGATCACGGTCCGGGGCAGCCTGCACGGCGCACCCTATTTCTTTGGGGCCGAAGTCGCCTGGATCTTTGTGGTCTGGCTCGTGCTCGGTCTGCGCTTCCGGTACTCGGCTGCAGTTGCGACGGCGATTTCCGCGCTGTACGCCTGGGGCATGCTGAACTGGCAATTTCCGCTCCAGGAAGTGGTCTTTTCCGTGCTGACGCTGCTGGCGGTGAACGTCATCGGTGCCTACTGCTGCTTCCACCTGGAGGGCGCGGCGCGCCAGGCGTTTCTTGATACACGGACGCTCAATGATCGGGCTGAACGGGATGGTCTCACTGGGCTGTACAACCGCCGCCGCTACGACAAGGATGTGGAAAGGCTGTGGCGCCAGTCCCGCCGGGAGCAGAGCCAGCTCACGTTGCTGCTTGTCGATATCGATCACTTCAAGGCATTTAACGATCTCTACGGCCACCAGGCCGGCGACGACGCGCTAAAGCGCGTCGCGGCGGTGATCGCCACCTGTGCCAAGCGGCCCCTCGACTTCGCTGCCCGGTTCGGTGGCGAGGAGTTCGCGCTGGTGCTGTACGGTCCCGCGCAGGACTTCGGCCGGGAGATTCCCGAGACGCTTCGACGGACTGTCGAGGAGCAGATGATTCCCCACGCCGAATCCACCACCGGCCCCTGGCTGACGGTGAGCGTTGGCGTTGCCATCGTCAGTCCAGGCAATGAGCGGAGCCTGGCGGGGGCCATCCAGCTGGCCGACGAGGCGCTCTACCAGGCGAAGGAAGAGGGTCGCAACCGCGTCGTGATCAAGGAATCCAAGAACGCCTACATTCAGACCGGGCGGTTCCGCGCCGCCCGCGAGGAGGCGGGCGCCTGAAACCAGCGAGTCAGGCCGTCCAACCTACCAGGCGCCGATGTTCGGCAGCGATCTCCAGGGATCCTGCGGTGGCAGCGGTTTGCCTTTCTGCAGCAGTTCTATCGAAATCCCGTCGGGCGACCGGACGAAGGCCATGTAGCCATCGCGCGGCGGCCGGTTGATCGTCACGCCGGCTTCCTTCAGACGGCTGCATAGCGCGTAGATGTCGTCAACCTGGTAGGCCAGGTGTCCGAAGTTCCGGCCAACCGTATAGGCCTCGGGGTCCCAGTTCCAGGTCAGCTCGACACAGGCCCCTTCGTTGCCGGGGGTGGCGTCGCCGGGTGCGGCCAAAAACACCAGTGTGAAGCGGCCCCGCTCGTTCTCGCTCCGCCTCAGTTCCCGTAGGCCGAGCTGGGTGCAGTAGAAGTCGAGCGACGCATCCAGATTGGACACGCGAACCATGGTGTGCAGGTATTTCATTAGAATGCCACCGATGTCATCCGCCACAGAACCGCAGCCAGTGTCGCGCATTTTGTACGTGCCTGGTGTTCGTGCCAAGCCTCCGCCGGCGGTCCACCGCGAATTGCTCTGGCGCTGCCTGCTCGAGGGCGTCCGGCGCGCGGATGCCGACGCGGCTGCCGGGCTTGCTGCCGCTCCCGAATGCCTGCGTCTCGTACTGTGGGGGCACTTGTTTTACGCTCAATACCGTGATGTGCGGCTCGATGAGGCGGGGGTCGCCGCGCTGCTCGCCGAAGCGAAGCCCGGCGTGGACAGCATCCGCGAAGTGTTCGGCATAAGGAGCCGGACCGAGTACCTCGCCCACCTCTGCGGCGACCGGTGCCCCTGGCTGATCAGCTGGCTGTCTGCCGAGGACACCCGAATCAACATGGCGGAGTCCGAGCGCTACTTTCGGAACGCTGACGGCGTCGGTGACCGGATCCGGGAAATCCTGCGCAGCGAACTGCAGCGGTCCTGGGCGGCGGGAGAACGCATTCTGCTGATGGCGCACAGCTTCGGCTCAGTCATCGCGTGGGACACGCTCTGGAGTCTGAAGGACGAGGGTGGTCCGATCGATCTGTTTCTGACTCTCGGTAGCCCACTCGGCACGCGCTACATCCAGCGCCGGTTGATGGGCGCCGCGACCGGTGCCGCGCGCTATCCCCGGGGCATCCGGCGCTGGCACAACCTGGCCGCGGTTGGCGGCCTGACCGCCCTGGGACACCGGTTCGCCAAGGACTTCGCCGGGATGCAACGTCTCGGTCTGGTGGCCGGGATCAGTGATCGCACGGATCTGCTGAACCCGTTCCGCAGCGCTGAAGGGCTGAACGTCCACAAGTGCTATGGCTACTTCGTCAATGCCGCCACCGGCGAAGCCATTGCGCGCTGGTGGCGCGGCCCCGGTACCCACTACCCCTGACCGCAATACTGTGGAATTGCTCACAGAACCCCGGGGAGCATTTCCCTAACGTTCAGACCATGCGCGCGAAGTACTACACCCGCTTCCTGCTGCGCTCGGAGGAACCGGGATTCGCGGATGAATACAGTGGTGTGGTGGAGTTGAACCACGCTGCAGACCAGGTACTGGAGCCAAAGGAGATCGAGGCGTTGCTCGCCGAGAATTTCCAGCGCTACGAGGACGAGGTGGAACTCCTCAACTGGTCACGAGTTCACTAGGTGTCTGACGCTAACGTGGTGGATTGATTTCTTGCTTCCCCCTGTATTGGCCCGGCCTTGCGCCGGGCCTTTTTTTTGTTTGAAAGGTACCGGAACTTAGTTATTACATGACGGGCCACCCCCAGCCCGTGCGAAGATTGAGCCTATGAGCACCTTCAAGGGCATCCCCATCGAAAGCGGCGCGAAGTACACCACCACCGCCGGCTTTACGGCCATCCGCAATGGGGTCAAGCAACGCTCCGGAAGTAGTAGCGAGTCCGACAGGCCTGAGGCAGACATCGGCCGCAAGCCCGACTGGCTGCGGGTCCGTCTGGTCTCCGGCGGCCGATTCGCGGACGTACAACGGACAGTGCACGAGCACCGGCTCGCCACGGTGTGCGAGGAGTCCATGTGCCCGAACATCGGGGAGTGCTGGAACGCCGGCACGGCCACGATCATGCTCATGGGGCACGTGTGCACCCGGGCCTGCCGCTTCTGTGCCGTCGATACCGGCAATCCGCGGGGCTGGCTGGACGCCGGGGAGCCTGACAATGCCGCCCGCTCCGTGGAAATCATGGGTCTGAAGTATGTCGTCCTGACCTCCGTCGACCGGGATGACCTGGCGGATGGCGGGGCGGGGCACTACGCCGACTGCGTCCGCGCCATCAAGGTCCGCAATCCAGGCACTGCGGTGGAAGCCCTCACGCCGGACTTTGCCGGGAACCTGGCCGCTGTCACCACCGTGATCAACTCCGGCGTGGCGGTGTTTGCCCACAACCTGGAAACGGTCCGCCGCCTGACGCCGGAGGTGCGCGATCCCCGCGCCGGGTATGACCAGTCCCTGCAAGTGCTCGCTCACGCCGGGACCACAGCCAGGGGAATGAATCGCAAGGTGCTGATCAAGAGCAGCCTCATGCTCGGTCTCGGCGAGAGTGGCGATGAGGTGGCGCAGGCCATGGCTGACCTCCGCGGGGCCGGCGTCGACCTGCTGACCCTCGGGCAGTACCTGCGACCCACAGCAAACCACCTGCCCGTCCGGCAGTTCATCCACCCGGACGAATTCGCGGCGTTCCGGCGACGGGGTCTCGACCAGGGCTTTCTGGAAGTCGTTGCTGGCCCCCTGGTCCGCTCCAGCTACCGCGCCGAACGCGCGCTAGAGGGCAACAACGTCGGCCTTGCGGCCGGCTAAGTCTCTCCGCGATGCTCCAGTTCCTGCTCGACTACGGCCTCTTCCTGGTCAAGGCAGTCACGGTGGTGGCCGCCGTTGCTGCCATCCTGGTGTTCTCGGTCGGCCTGTCCCGCAAGGAATCGCCGGCCGGCGGACTGAAGGTGGAGAAACTGAACGACAAGTACCGCGATCTGCGCCTGCAGCTGCGCCACGCTTTACTCAATAAGGCGGACCGCAAGAAGGAGCTGAAGCAGGAGAAGAAGCAGCGGAAGCTTGAAGAGCACGCCGATAGCACAACCGCACGGCGCCGCGTGTATGTGCTGGATTTCAAGGGCGACATCCGGGCCACCGCAGTGCCGGCGCTTCGCGAGGAGGTCAGCGCAATTCTTGGCGTGGCCAGCAAGACGGACGAAGTCGTGCTGTGCCTGGAGAACTTTGGCGGTGCTGTGCACGAGCACGGGCTGGCCGCGTCCCAGCTGAAGCGGCTGCGGGACAAGGAGATCCCGCTCACGGCAATCGTCGACAAGGGTGCCGCCAGCGGTGGGTATCTCATGGCCTGTATCGCGAACCGGATCGTCGCCGCGCCGTTTGCCGTCATCGGTTCCATCGGCGTGATTGCCCAGGTGCCGAACTTCCATCGGCTGCTGGAGGCCCGCGGGGTCGACTTCGAGCAGATCACCGCCGGACGGTACAAGCGCACGGTCACCATGTTCGGCCAGAACACCGATGCCGACCGGGCCAAGCTCCGTGAAGAGCTCGAGGAAGTGCATGCGCTCTTCAAGCAGGTGGTGACGACGCATCGGCCGGCCCTCGACATCGAGGCGGTGGCCACGGGCGAGCACTGGTACGGCTCCCGCGCTCTGGAATTGAATCTGGTGGACGCCCTCGAAACCAGCGATGACTACCTGCAACGGGCGGCCGAGTCTGCCGACCTTTACCGGGTCAGCTACCGGGCCCGGCCCACGTTGCAGCAGCGCGTGCTGTCTGCCATCCGCTCCGGGGCCGACGAAGCCGCCGCCTGGGTGTCCCAGCGCGACCGGGACGGCCGCTTTCCCTGAAGGCTGGTCTGGCCGGAGCAGCGTGGGCCGGGTTCTCTGCTTGTCCTCCTACTCTGCCCAGCTGCCGCTCAAAGTTGTCATCGAGAGCGCAGAGACGACCTGCAAGCTTTATGGCGCGAAGAAGTGAGTGAGGACCGCATGGCTACGCAACACGAAGCTCTACATGTCGGCCGAGGACTCCCAGCGCCTGCTCCAGGCGTTCGGCTTTGGTGGCGTGGTGTGGGTCGAGCATGCGGCGTGCTTCTTTCTCGTTGATGCGCAGGCGTCTCGCAAGCTCGACGCGCGTGATGCCGCGCTCACGCATAGCGAGGTACAAGGCAGCCTTGAGAGCCGTCTGTACAGGAACCGCAGCGAGGCGCTCGCCGCGCTTAGCCCGGGTGGCCACCGGAATCCCAAGGCCATCCATGATCCGTCCCTTGATCGCGGCCTGGAGCGCGCCGGCGGCTGCGTCGAAGCACTGGAGCAGGGAATCCGCTTGGGTGATGGCTTCCGGTAGGTCGCGAAAGGACACGACGAAACCACCGTCCTTTCGATCGCGCGCAAACTTGGCTGGATACACGAATTCGTACATGGCTACCTCTTTTCAATATCTCCGCTCGACAATCCAAGCTGCTTGATCATCGCGTGCAATGTCCCGGTCTTGAGCTCATCCTTGGAATTGCGGACCACGGTTCGCCGCTCACCGAGAATCAGGATGCCGTGACTGCCCTTGCCCAGATCCGGCCGCCAGTCAAAGCGCAGGCCGCGGCTCTTGGCATGACGCTGCACCCGGCGGATAAACTCACTCCCTCGCACACCGGCAGATTCGGACAAATATGTCCGAATGTCAATCGACGAATTCGCATCCTGGCCTCAACAGACGCGTCACTCCAGAGTCCGGCGGAGCGCCACCGGGCGATGACCTGGGCGCAGCGCCTGCAGCGGGTCTTCAAGCTGGATTTCGAGAGCTGCGAGGGCCAGGTGCGGGTCATCGCCAGCCTCGAGGACCCGCTGGTGATCGCGAAGATTCTCTCGCACCTGAAACGGCAGCAGCAGCCATCAGTCACCACGGTGCCGCCGCTGCCGGCCCGCGGACCACCGCGCCAGGGCGTGCTGGAGTTGAGCTGAGACCCGTCGACCATCAGCCGGCGTTTTCCGCACCACTGGTAAAGCGCATTATGTTATTTGCGGTTCGGCGCGCGGGGGTAAAGCTGGCGGCGTGAAATCTTCTTTCGGGATGTGTTGCGCCTTTGCGCACTCGACCTTGAAATCGTAGGGGACTGCGTCGGCGCAATCGGGCCATTTCCCCGTCGCCATCCAGAACTCGACGAGTCCCAGCCGCGCGCACAGGCGTGCGAAGCGCGGGTCGTTGCGCAATTCGGGCATTCCAGCCTGGAACAACAGCGACGTGCGGTAGCCGTCCGGGCCCATGATGTCGTCGCTGGTCCCAACCGGCCCCAGGCGCGCGGTCTCGGCCACCCGGTAAGCTTCCTCGACGAGGCCCAGATGTGCTGAATACACCAGACGCGAGACGTCGACGCACCCCGCCTTGCTGACCTGCGCTTCAAGGGCGCTCCGCCAACCGCCGATGTTCTCCGGCGTCGGGTCGCGCTTGGCGCGGATGAACGGCAGGGTGTCCTGAAACTCACGCAACTGGCGCTTCGCTGCAAGCGCCAGCAACCGGTCGACCCCCGCCCAGTCTTGCTGGAAAGCATAGGCCCGCAGCAGGCTCGAAACGGGGAAACTCATGTCGGGCACCCGCGCCACGAGGTCCTCGTAGACAGGCACCGCCTCCGCGACGCGTCCTGCGGCCATCCTTGCCAGCGCGACAGTATTCGCAGACATCGGATCCAGCGGGTCCAGGCGATATGCGCGCTCTGTCTCTTCGAGACTTTCGCGGAGCCGGCCCATCGTTCGGAGGTACCAGCCGATGTATCGGCGTCCGTCGCCGGAACCGGGCGCCCGTCGTATGCGCTCCATGATTGCATCGCCCTCGACAAACCGTCCGAACGGCGGAATTACAAAGAGTTGTGCCGTCATGGCATCGATGCTCTGCGGGTCGAGCGCCAGGGCGCGGGCCGCCTCGCGCGCCACGAGGTCGGTGCTCGCGGCACGATCAGCGAAGGGCTGGTAGAAGTGCAGGAAGGCACGCAAGTATGCGAGGCGGCCCCAGGCCTCCCCGAAACTCGGCGCGCGCTGGGTGACGACCTCCAACAGGCCGACGTGAGTACGCAGCTCGTCCGGCGCGTAGGATTTCGGGCTGGCGCGCAGATAGAGGTCATAGACAGCCGGATCGACCACCCCGGTCGAGAAGCTGTAAAACGCCTGATGGAGCGCCCTGGCGATGTCGTCGGAAATCTCATCCTGGACCGCGAAGATGTCCTCCAGGCCGCGCTCGTAGCGGTCCGACCATAACGTCTTCCGTGATGACGCCTCGACCAGATGCGCGCTGATGCGCACACGCCCCGCAGCGCGGCGGATGGAGCCGTCGAGTACGTGGGAGCAATGGAGGCTCTGCGCCGCCTCGGCCTTGCGTTCGCCGCGAAACTGGAAGCTGGACATGCGGCCGATAACGTTGAGCTTCGCCCCGCGTGACAGCCGCTGAATGATCTCCTCGCTGACGCCGTCCGAGAAGAACTGCATCTCGGGATCGCTCGACAGATTGTCGAAGGCCAGGACGGCGAGAACGGGTTCGGTGGTCGCGACGAATTTCGTCGCCGGGACCAGCTCGGGGTGGGCGGTGGCTGGCTGAGTCTGCTGATTACGCGCAGACAAGCGCCGGATTCCCCTTCTGAGCGTGGCGATGATCACGCCCGCGAGCGCGATCAGCGCGGCCATGCCACTCAGGAGCGACTCGTTCTCGGTGATCCAACGCCCGATGTCGCCGATGTTCACCATGTAACCGTAGGCTATCCCATCGCTCGCACGGTCGTCAGTTGCCCGCCGTCGGTTCTAGGGTGACCCATGCTGGGCCTGATTTTCAGGGAGTATAAGCCGAACAAAGCTTGGCGCTCTCAACCGGTCGGTGCAACACGAGCATGAAGTTTGTTCGCTGGCGTGTCAGTTCCTCGAAGTAGTCAAAGGGCTGGTCGGGATTCTTCAGGCGCTCGTCGTCGAGGACGAAGCCCTTGACCACATATTCCCGCAGGCGCTGGGTGGCCCACATGCGAAATTGCGTACCACGGTGCGACTTCACCCGGTAGCCCACCGAAATGATGACGTCAAGGTTGTAGAACTCGACTCGGCGCTGTACCGAGCGGGCTCCTTCCCGTTGAACTGTCAAGGATTCCTTGACAGTTGCCGCCCGCTCCAGCTCCCGCTCCTCGTAGAGGTTGTGAATATGCAGGCTGACGTTCTGCTTGGTGGTCTGGAACAGCTCTGCCATGTGCTGCTGGGTGAGCCAGACGGTTTCGCCTTCGAAGCGCACATCGATCTTCAGCTGCCCATCCTGGGTCTGATACAGGACGAATTGTCCACCTGGCCGGGGCGCTTCGGAGTTATTGCTCATCGAGTTTCTCAATCCACTGGCGCGTGGTCATGGACTTGCGCTCCAGGTACTCACTCAGGCGTGCCGTGACCCATTGGTGGAACTGGGTGCCGCGGTAGCTGCGGACGCAGTAGCCGACGGCGAGGATGGTGGGGAGGTTGTAGTGCTCGACTTCCCGGATGACTTTGCGCTTGGAGTATAAGCCGAACAACGGTCTTGTACGACCTATACTCTGCATTCATGCAACTGTTTTCACTGTCATTCATCGGGACGTTCGTTTTCGTGCTGGCTGCGATCCTCGCTCTTGCCTTCGAGGTTTCCGATCGGCTGAAACTCATGCTTCTTCTGGTGCTTGGAATTTCCCTGCGTCTTTTCGTGGCGACACGCAATCCTCTCATTCTCCAGGACTGGCCTCTGGAGGACGACTCTCACTACTATTTCACGATCGCGCGCAATCTGGCTCAGGGGCACGGCCTGCGTCACGACAACTTCAATTCCACGACGGGGTTTCAGCCTCTTTTTCTCTTCATGATCGCGCCCCTGTTCAAGCTGATTCCCGACAAACTCCTCGCAATCAACGGAGTCCTGATTCTCCAGACTGCGATCGGCGCGCTCGGCGGCGCACTTCTGTATTCGCTCGCGCGCCTGGTCAGTACCCCAGGCGCCGGTCTGCTCGCCCTGGCCATATGGGCGACCTCTCCGGTGTTCCTGATCGCGGACCTCAACGGTCTTGAAACGAACACCGCGGTTTTCATGCTTCTCGCCACGCTCTATTTCTACCTGAAGAACTTCGGTAAGGCCGATCCTCCCGACACGTGGACCCATGTCCGGCTGGGGCTGCTCTGCGGGGTCTCATTCCTTGCCCGGATCGATCTGGGCTTTCTCCTTCCCATCCTCTGCATTGACATCCTTCTGCGGGGCCGCGATCGGGGTTTCATCCTGTCGAAAATTGCGAGACTCGCCCTTTTCGTAATCGCCGCCTCCCTGCCGCTGCTGCCGTGGATGCTCTACAACCTGGCGATCGTCGGCAGCATTCTTCCAAGCAGCGGACAAGCCGTTCGGTTCGTCTCCGAGGCCTACGGCTTTCACTTTCTGGCATCCGGGCCGGAGGAGGCTCCTCGCTATTTTGAGATCGGCCAGATACCCGCCGACTACTACCTGTTGACGATCCGCGAAGGAGCGGGGGATCTCGTGAGGATTCTGGCGCGCACTTTTCCTCTCTGGGCTGGAGTCGTGGTTGTGGCTGTCTCGATCTCTCTCTCGTTCCGCCGGGTCATTGGCGAGCTTCGGAAGACCGCCTTCTTCTTCGTTTTCCTCGTGGCGATATTTTTCAGTTACACGTGTTACATCTTCGGTCAGTGGTTTTTCGAGCGGTATCTGACTCCTTTCGCCATTGGCTATCTCCTTGTTCTCTTCGCGTGCCTGGCGCAGCTCGGCTCGGAATTGCGGTCCGATCGCTTGCGGCTGGTGCGAAAAGCACGGGTGATCTTCGTCCCGGCCGCTCTGGGAATCCTGCTCCTCAACTCACTGCAGGACGTTGAGTCGATGCTCGAACGAAACAGACCCTCGAAGTACTATGAGGTCGCGGCGTGGATCAACACCAAGACCCCGCCCGAGGCCATCATCGGGATGTTCCAGTCGGGAATCACGGGCTACTACCTCGAGCGGCGATTTTATGGACTCGACGGGAAGATCAATCTGGACGCCCTGCGCGCGATGCAGTCGAAAACGATCGACCGCTATGTGACGGAAAAGGGGATTGACTACCTGATGGACTGGCGCTGGATCCTCCGGGATCTTTTCACGCGCCGATCCGCGGATCCAGCCTTTCTCTCACGGCAGAAGCTGGTCTGGGAAGGGCCCTACGACGTGTATGACCTGGGCATCAGTCGAACAAAGGTTCCCACTTCAGCGCGACCCCGGTGATCCGGGTGCCGCAGCGCGACCGGGCCGGCCGCTTTCCCTGAAGCCGGTCTGGCCGGATAATCCCGGCCATGCTCTACCGGTCCCCAATCGTCGTCCTTCTCCCCGCGCTGCTGCTCAGCGCCTGCTCCCTGCCCATTGTCTCCGAGTCGGAACTGGAGTCGGAGTCGGGCCAGCAGTTCCAGGAAATGCGCGCCCAGACACCTGCCTCCACGGACGTCCGTATAACTGCCTACGTCAACTGCGTAGCGGCTGACATCATCCAGCAGCTGGAGAAGCCTTACTCGGACGAGGACTGGGATGTGGTGGTCTTCGAGAGCGAGGACATCAATGCATTCGCCATGCCCGGCGGCCACGTCGGGGTCTACACCGGACTGCTCGCCGTGGCCGAGAATCAGGACCAGCTGGCGGCGGTCATTGGTCACGAGGTGGCCCACGTCACGCGGCAGCACTCGCTCAAGCGGGTCAACCGGGAAATGACCACCCGGGCTGGCGTGATCGCAGGCACTGCAGTCCTGGGCGCCGGCCCCGGCGTGGGCGATATCGTGTCCATGGGCGCCCAGCTCGGCCTCAGCCTGCCCTTCAGCCGGGCCAATGAGACTGAAGCCGACACGGTCGGGCTCGACTACATGGCAGCTGCCGGCTTCAATCCCAGCGCGAGCATCCAGTTGTGGAAAAACATGGCCCAGAAGAACAAGCTCGGGCCTCCTGAGTTTCTCTCCACGCACCCTTCCGGTGACAGCCGGATACAGGATCTTGTCAAGCAGCTCCCTGCAGCACTCAAGCTCTACAACACCGCGCAGGCAGCTGGCCGGAAGCCGAATTGCCAGAGGTAGGACCGCTAATGCATCAACTGTTCCGCTTTGTTGCCCTCGTCATTGCATTGAACACCGCGGGCTGCGCGCTGTTCGAAACCCCTGAGTGGGCGAAGCGCCACGCGCCAGTCCAGCCGACCGTTCAGGTCCCGGTCGAGCAGCCACCGATCGTCAGCGACCGGTTCGTGCTCAGTCCGGCCGGCAACATGGATGGCGACGTGGTCGGCGAGCTGCAGGTGATCCACGCCCGGTACGAGGATACTTTCATCGACATCGGACGCGCCTACGATCTGGGCTTCGACGAGCTCGTGCAGGCCAATCCTGGCGTGGACCCCTGGCTGCCTGGCGCTGGCACGCGCGTGGTGTTGCCTACCCGCTTCATCCTCCCGGACGCGCCCCGGGACGGCATCGTCCTCAACATCGGGACCAAGCGGATTTTCTTCTACCCGAAGGTGGCGGCGGGCGAGTCCCCGGTGGTCATTACCCACCCGGTTGGCATCGGCCGCGATGGCTGGGCCACACCCATCGGTACCACCACAATCGTTGCCAAGGTGAAGGACCCCGTCTGGACCGTGCCACCCTCGATCCGCAAGGAGCATGCAGAGGCTGGCGATCCGCTGCCGGCCCAGGTGGGGGCCGGACCCGACAACCCACTCGGCGCTTTCGCGCTCCGCCTCGGCTTTCCGTCCTACCTGATCCACGGCACCAACAAGCCCTCGGGCATCGGCATGCGAGTCAGCCATGGCTGCGTGCAGCTCTTCCCTGAAGATATCGAGTCACTGTTCAGCGAGGTTTCGGTGGGCACGACGGTGAACATCGTCAACCAGCCGCAGCTGGTCGGCTGGCAGGCCGGCAACCTCTACCTGGAGGTGCATCCGGCCCTCGAGGATGATCAGCGCAATCTGCAGGCGGTACTCGACCAGCGGCTCGCCCAGGCACTGCGGCAGCGCCAGCCCAACCCGGTCCAGAAACCAGTCCAGAAACCGGTCCAGAAGCCGGCCCAGAAGCCGGCCCAGAAGCCGGCTCAGAAACCGGGTCAGTATCCCGTGCAGGTCATCCCCGTCAGCGTGGACGCCGGACTGGTCACTGCGACCGTGAAGGAAGCCCGCGGGTTTCCCGTTCGGTTGCTCGAGTCCGCCGCCGATGCACAGAGCATCGTCGCCCGTGCGCGGGC
Source organism: uncultured Chromatiaceae bacterium (assembly GCA_964391025.1). Classification (GTDB taxonomy): domain Bacteria; phylum Pseudomonadota; class Gammaproteobacteria; order Steroidobacterales; genus SHZI01. The sequence goes on along the minus strand of CAYMKJ010000059.1, from coordinate 9,538 downwards.
CACCGAAAACATCGTGACCTACCCGGCCGACGCTGACGCGGCGACAGCTCCCGGTCCCAGCCCGTCGCTCGATGCCGCCAGTCGGTGACGACAGCGCGGGCGGCGCGCCGGCGTTTCGAGCCCACGTCGGTGGGTTTGTGTGCGGCCTGCTGCTGACCCCGGTGCTACACTCATTAACGTCATTGTCTGCGGATGCGCGCACCGTTGCCCGAACTCTCAGGAGCCGGGATTCGAGTCATTGAATCTCCTGCCGGCGAGGAGCCGATCCCGGTCCTCCGCGAAACCGTCACTGCCTTCGTCGGCCCGGCGCCCCGGGGCCCGGCCAACATTCCGGTGGTCATCGAGAGTGTGGCGGAGTTCCGCCGCCGCTTTGGCTCGCCGGCCGAACGCAGTCGCCTCGAGTGGATCCTGGGTCAGTTCTTCGACAACGGTGGACGTCATGCCGTCGTCGTGCGGGTGCCGCGGTCGGGTGGGCCGAACCGGATCACGCTGCCAGGGCCGGGAGGCACGCTGGACCTGGACGCCTTCAACCCGGGCCCTCTCGAATACCTGCGCGCAGCCGTGGACTTCGACGGAATTCCGGCGACTGACCTCTGGCGCTTCAACCTCTCAGTGCAGCGCATCCGTTCACCTGCCAATCCGCTGGTTGAAGAGCAGGAGAACTGGCGGGCGGTGACCGTGGCAGCCGACGACGAGGACTTCATCGGTGAGGCACTGGCGGGATCCGCCCTGGTCCGCCTGCACGGAGAGGCGCCGCGAGCCCGACCCTTCGTGACACCGGGCTCCGCCGGCATTGGCCCGATCGGCTATGTCCATGGCTGGGGAGACTGGCGGTCTGCGGCTCCACCCAGCGACTACGACCTGATTGGCTCTGCTGAGGACGCGACCGGAATCCACGCCCTCGAGCAGGTGGCGAACGTGGACCTGGTGTGCCTGCTCTCCGGCGCGCCGAAGGCCGACGTGGGCCCGGTCGGCCTGTTTGTTGCCGAGCGGTACTGTGCGCGACGCAACGCCATGCTTCTGCTCGATCCGCCGGCTCACTGGTCGCGGGTGGAGGACGTGACGCGCAGCCAGCGGGACTCGGCTTTTTCCAGTCCCAACGTCATCACGTACTTTCCGCAGCTCGCCGAATTGTCCGCAGATGGCCGGCGCGTTCGATCCCTGAGTGCAATCGGCGCCATCGCAGGGATGCTTGCCACCCGGAGTTCTTCAGACACTGTGCTACTGCGCTCGAAGGCGCGGGTGGCCATCGAGCCCGACGCCGAAGAGGCGGCGCTGATGGCGCGTCGTGGTGTCAACGTGCTGCGAGCCGCCGCGCCGGGCTTCATCTCCTTCAGCGGGGACGTGACGCTGGCCCGGAGCCAGGGTGTGCGTCGCGAGTGGCAACAGCTGAGTGTCCGGCGGCGGGCCGTGATGACAGCAGGAACGATTGCCCGTAGCACCCGGTGGGCGGCTGTGCAGGAACCCGACGCTGAGACATGGCGGGCAGTGGCAACTCAGGTGGGCCGGTATCTGGCGGATTCGGCCGCTGCGGGTTTTCTGGCTGGTGATCCCACCCGCCGCGCTTTTTATGTGAAGTGCGACCAGGACACCAACTCGCACCGGCCGGGGCTGTCGTTCATTGTCGGCCTGGCGCTCACCCGGCCAGGCGACTTCGTGGCCTTTCGTTTTGATCATGACGCCACAGACTGCCGCATCACCGAGATTTCCTGGCAGCCGGGCCACAGTTTGTCTGGATGAAGCACGCTCCGTTGCCAACCCGTGATCAGGGTCACTCCGTGAAAGTACGGACAGCGGTATAACTCTCACCCATGGCGGTCTCCGAACCTGATTCCGGAGTCATTCCGGTTCCGAGTCTTCAGGAGTTCTTTCGCAACTCCGTCGATGCGGCCATGGCCTCTAACAAGGTGGCCATCGAGGGTCACACCGCGCACTACGTAGTAAATCTCCTGACCCTGTTTGCCCGTTCCGAAGCGCTGCACGATCAGGCCGAGCGCGGCACAGGGCCCAAGCCACTCGCTCTGATGCTGGCCGATGCAGCGGCCGCCACCCCCGGTGAGAGCCGGAACTCCACACTGAAACGTCTGGGCGATGTGGCGCTGTTCATTGCCGGTTTCATGGCGGAGGGGCTCGACCGCAAGGCTGTCGGCGTGGGTTACTACGTGCGGATGGGTGGCGGTGCATACCACACCTTGTCCATGGCTCTGCCAGCCAATCCGAGGGGTCGCGCGTTTGCACCGGTCTTTGCCGAACTCGCCGCCAAGTTCGCGGATGTGGTGGACGTGCTGAACGATGTACGCCATGCGGGTAACTCCGGTCGGGATCAGGACGTGCTCCGGCTGTACGAGACCTGGCTCACCACGGGTAGCCGGCGGGCCGAACGCCTGCTACGCCAGCTCGGCATTGCGCCCCACCAGCAGCTGGGCAGCGTACGCGAGCACTAGCACCCCATGGGTACCGCGTTGCCGGATCTGCTCGCGGCCATGCAGGGCCAGCTTGGCCGACTCTACGACGTCGAGCTGCAGCAGGATGTCAGGGACTACGTCGTCACCGACCAGGCAATGCGCGCCGCACTGCTGGCCGGCGTTCCGGGGCGCCATTCCGACGAACAGCTCATCGTTGTGGAAAGCGACGGCGGGGTTGATCTCGCTCTATATCTGGATCGTGAAGTTCTGGAGCGACTGGCCTCTGCTGATCCCCGCGAAAATCTCTCCGGCACTAATCTGGCCGATTTCTGGACCGTGCTCGAGGGCGTCAGCCATTTTCATTATCTCGTCTGGAATGCCGCCTTCGACAAACCGGTAACGCTGCTCGAGCTCGAGATGCAGGCTGAGGTGGACAAGTACGTCAGCACGCGATTGCTCCTCCAGGAGCAGCCGGCAGCTACACTTGGTGCGCCACTGCTGCAGCGGCTGTTCGAGGATCCGTGGTTCGATCCGGAGCTGGACCGGGTGGAGATGGACCGCTATCAGGCGGCTAGCACGTTCGCTGGCCGCTATTGCGCCAACCTTGAAGCCAGTTTCCCGGTTGCTCCATTCACGCCCGATCTGCTTCGCGAACTCAGGACCTTCTATCGCCTGCCCCAGACCGCCAAGATCGCCCGCATCCGCGCCCGCGGTTTTGCCTGAACACCGACTTCCGCTAAGCTCCCTGAGGCCATCCGGCCGTGCGGAGTGATCGCCTCATGAGCGGAAGCCCGGGAGACCCGGACTGGAGCGTCTACATTGTCCGGTGTGCGGACCAGACGCTGTATACCGGCATCGCGAGGGACCTCGGCCAGCGAATTGCCCAGCATAATGCGGGCACTGGCGCGGCGTACACGCGCGCTCGCCGGCCAGTAATTCTGGTCCATCAGGAACTCGCTCCGGATCGTGGAGCGGCACTTCGGCGGGAAGCCGCCATCAAGCGCTTGCCGGTAGCGGCGAAGCGGGCATTATTAGGGGGTTGAATGTTCGATAATTCTGTATTTGCCAGGACCGGCCAGTCCTGGAAACTCTACATCGCGATACTGCTGATGCTCATCGGCAGTTTCGCGCCGTTGTGGGAGGGTTCCGGGATCAACTGGACGTGGGGCACCATTCTGGCCATTGCGGGCTATGCTTACGGAACATTGTTCATCGTCTGTCCGAAGTGCAGCAACCGGTGGTTCTGGTCGGCGGCCCTTGATGCCACGCTCTACGGACCGCTGTTTCGTGCACCGGCCTGTCCGGCCTGCAAACAGGAATTCGGTCCAAAGTAATGACGGTTCCCGCCGTCCGCTGCCTCCTTTTGCTCTCGTCCTCATTGCTGCTCAGTGATGCACTCGGCGAGGGCCGCGTGGTCCGCATCACGGTGGCCACGGTTGCGCGCCAGCCGGTGGAGGAAACGGAGTGGGCAGTCGGCGTAATCGAGAGCCGCGCCGCGCCACCTGTCGCAGCCGAAGTTGCGGGCAAAGTGGTGCGCCTTGCAGTCGACGAAGGGGCCACGGTCGAAAAGGGCGCGACACTCGCCGAACTGGACAGCAAGCAGTATCGCTTCGGCAACTCAGCCGATCAGTCCGAGGTCGTGCGCCTGGTGGCCCTCACCAAAAACAAGCAAAGCGAGTTCGAGAGGGCGAAGCGGCTTCAGGCCGAAAAGCTGATCTCGCAGGAGCAGCTGGAGAGCATTGCCACGGATCTGGACGCACTCAAGGCGCAGGTGGATGGAGCACGGGCCCGCGCTGGCGACAGTTCGCGCCGGCTCGGCGAGGCCCGCATTGTGGCGCCCTTCAAGGGTGAGGTGGCCAAGCGCTACGTCGACGTGGGCGCCTACGTGCAGGTCGGGGCCCCCGTTTTCGATCTCGTGGATACGGAGCACTTGCGGGTTCGCCTGCCGTTCCCGGAGTACCGGGCACCGCGCCTCAAGCCCGGCCTGACCGTTCGTCTCACCTCTGCAGCAGCCACTGGTCCTCCGGTCACGGCGAAGATCGGCGAGCTGCAGCCCGGGGTGAATCGCAACAACCGGTCACTGACAGTCATCGTGGACTTCACGAATCCCGGCGACTGGCGTCCCGGTGCCAGCGTGCGGGCCGACGTAGTGCTCGAGACGCGTGCGAATGCCCTGATGGTGCCGCAGGTCGCCGTGGTGCGCCGGCCTGCCGGCGATGTGCTCTACGTGATCAACGGCAACAAGGTCCGCGAGCAGCTCGTCCGGCGCGGGCAGCGCAATGGCAAGCTGGTGGAGATTCTCGAGGGCCTGAAGGGTGGCGAGAAGATCGCTGTCGATGGCGCCGGGTTTCTGACGAACGGCGCGACGGTGACCATCGCGGCAGACTGACATGAGCCTGGCATCGGTTTCAGTCAAGCGCTACGTCTTTGCGGCGATGTTGAACGCCGTCATCGTACTGTTCGGGCTCGTGGCCTATAGCCGCCTCGGCATTGAGCGTTTGCCGAACATCGATCTGGCCAGGATCTCCGTTTTCACTCGTCTCGAGGGCGCCAATCCCGAGATCGTCGACTCCAGCGTGACCAACGTAATCGAAGGTGCTATCAGCAGCATCCCCGGCATCGATCAGCTGGTCTCCACGACTGCTTCGGGCAGTTCGCTGGTCGTACCGTCCTTCCAGATCCAGAAGGACATAAATGTGGCGTTTAACGAAGTCCAGGCCAAGGTCAGCCAGGTTCTGGGCCAGCTGCCGGAAGACGCGGACGTGCCCATCATCTCCAAATCAGACACCGGCTCCTTCCCCTCGTTCTGGTTGACCATCAGCGGGGACCGGACCGTTCAGCAGCTGAATCAGTACTCGCGAACAGTGGTGAAGAAGCGCCTGGAGACCATCGATGGCGTGGGCGAGGTGATCATCGGCGGGGAGCGACAGCGCACCATCCGCATCAATCTCGACTTCGAACGCCTGACCGCCTTCGGTATTACTGTCCAGGAAGTGATCGCGGCCTTCCGCAATGAGCATTTCCAGCTGCCCGGGGGTTTTCTCGTCGAGGCGCAGCAGGAACAGCTTCTCAAGCTGGATCTGGAGTACCACGACCCCGCAGCGCTGGAGCGCATGGTGATCGGCTACCGGGATGGTGGCGCCATCTACCTGCGGGACGTGGCTGTAGTCGAGGACAGTCTTTCCGATGCACGCCGCGTCGGGCGCTACAACGGCAAGCCGGCGGTCGGCCTCGGCGTCATCAAGGTATCGGGCCGCAATTCGGTGGCCATCAACACCGAGATCAAGCGCCGGCTGGCACGGGACATCGTCCCCCAGCTGCCGCCCGGCCTCGAGGTCACGATCTCGGCCGACGACAGCCTGTACATCATCGACCTGGTGAAGTCCCTGCAGAGCCACCTGATCGAGGGCACGATCTTCGCCGCGCTCGTGGTCTGGCTGTTCCTGCGGAACTTTCGCGCCACGCTGATCGTGGCGGCCGCGATCCCGGTGTCTCTCCTTGGTGCAGTCCTGGTCATGTACTTCCTCGGTTACACCCTGAATACCATTACGATGCTGGGCCTGCTCCTGCTGATTGGCGTCGTTGTGGATGACGCGATCGTGGTGCTGGAAAACGTCGAACGACGCCTCGAAAGAGGAGCGGTGGACAGGGCCCAGGCAGCGGTGGACGGCGCGAACGAGGTGTTGCTCGCCATCGTGGCATCGACACTGGTGCTGGCCAGTATCTTCGCCGTGGTGGTCTTCGTGCCCGGCATTCCCGGCAAACTGATCGGGTCGTTTGGGGTCGTCGTGGCCTGTGGCGTTCTGGTTTCGCTATTCGTATCCCTGACGCTCACCCCAATGCTGTGCGCCCGTTACCTGGAAATCAATCAACGGCACGGCGCCCTGTATGGCCGGCTCGCCGGCTGGCTGGACGGGCTCGACCAGTGGTACCGGAAGGCCACGGCCTGGAGCCTCCGCCACCGCTGGCGAGTGGTGGGCTTCGCCCTCGCGGTAGTCGCCGCCACGCCATTCATCTTCATGACGCTCGGCTTTGAGTTCTTTCCTGCGGAAGACGAGGGTCAGTTCCAGATCACCGTGCGTACTCCCACCGGCTCGAGCATCGACTACTCGGACGACCGTTTGCGCGAGGTGGAGAAAGTCGTGCTCTCCCATCCGGAGATCGAGAACATCTTCGCCACGATCGGCGGCGGGCGGACCGGCGGCGTCAACCAGGGCCTGATCTACGTGAACATGCAGCCCCGGGAGAAACGCCGGGTCACGCAGCAGGAAATGATCAAGATCCTGCGGGATGAACTGGGCCAGATTCCCGGTATCCTCGCCTTCCCCGCGCCCTACGGCATCTCCGGCAACTCCCGGGGTGATGCGCTCAGCTTTGTCATTGACGGGCCGGACCTGGCGACGGTCGCCGACCTGGCTCAGAACTTCCGCGATCGCCTGTCGAAGGATCCGCAACTCGGGCAGATCGACGTGGATCTGCAGCTGGATCTGCCCCAGGTGCGGCTCGATGTGAATCGGGACCTGGCCGCGGAGCTTGGGTTGTCCGCGCGGGACGTGGCCCAGGCCGCCAACGTGCTGGCCGGCGGGCTGAACGTCGCCAAGTTCAGCGATGAGCCGGGCGATGGCGAGCGCTATGACATCCGGATCAAGGCTGCCGGCGACGTGGACCTGGCTGACCTCTCCAAGATCTACCTGCGGGCGCCGAACGGTGCGCTGGTCCGCCTCGACACTGTGGCGCACTTCACCGAGATCGTCGGGCCGGCCGTGATCACTCGTGTGGACCGCCAGTACGCCGCGGCGTTCTTCTCCGATCCGACCATAGCCCTGGGCGATGCCGTAGACCGGGTCCGGAAGGCAGCGGCCGAGTTTCTCCCGCCGGGCTACACCCTGAAACTGCAGGGCGGATCAGAGCAGCTGGACGAGACATCGTCGGGAGTCGGCTTTACCTTCCTGCTTGCGCTCGTCCTCGTCTACATGGTGCTGGCCAGCCAGTTCAATTCCTACGTGCAGCCGCTGATCATCATGGTGGCCCAGCCGCTGGCGATTATCGGGGGCGTTGCCGCTTTGGCCATTACCGGCACGACCCTGAACCTGTATTCCATGGTGGGGCTGATCCTGCTCATTGGCCTCGTCGCGAAGAATTCCATTCTGCTGGTAGATCTCACGAACCAGCTGCGGGACAAGGGTTACAGCGTGGACGATGCACTGTCTGAAGCCTGCCCCCGGCGACTACGGCCCATTCTCATGACGTCCCTCACGATCATCATGGCGATGATGGTGCCGGCGCTGGGTATCGGCACCGGCGTGGAGCTGTCCGGCCCGCTGGCCGTCGCCGTGGTCGGCGGCATGCTCAGTTCAACGCTGCTGAGCCTCGTTGTCGTGCCGGCCGTGTATTCGCTCGTGGAGAGCGGGCGCCAGCGGGACGTAGGAGCGCCTTTCGGCGCGAACACAATCCGGTCGCGCGTCAACGCGCTCCTGCGGGGGTTTATCAGGGCAGCGTCTGACCGTCGTAGTTGAGGAAGACGCCCGACTGCGCCGGTGCCAGCCCGTCAATCAACCTGAGCATTGCGGTTATGGACTCTTCCGGCGTGATCAGGGGATCCTCGAAACTCCGAATAGGCCTTTAGCACCTGTTCCGGGACTTCCACCTGCGGATAGTGGCCCACGCCGGCGAGTTCGACCACATCCGGTCGCGGCACCAGCTGCCGATACCGGACGGCCATGGCCGCTCCCGCGATAGGATCTGCGGTTCCGACGATGAATCGGAGCGGCACGGCCGTGGTTTGCAGGGCGCCGACCCACCGCGCGCGCATCCGCAAGCGCTCATACCGATACCGGCTTACTGATGGCAACACCGCGCGCCCGTTCCCGTGCGTCACCAGCGCCCAGAACCCATCCACCTCTGACGATGTCGGTGGGCGCTGTCTGGCGAAGATCTTCCGCATGCTGATGGCGAAGGTCGTACGGCTCGACAGGCGTGCAACCAGTGGTCCTGCCGGCGAGGACAGGAGCCGCTGGATCAGCAGCGGCCGATGCGCCTCCGGAAAGATTCCGCCATTCAGCAGGCAGACGCTGCGCAGTCGCGGTTGGCCAGAGTCCCGCGCCAGCAGCTCCTGGGCCACTGTGTCGCCATAGTCGTGAGAGAGTACGTGGTAGTCGGTGACCGACTCGGCACGCAGGAAGGCCTCGATCAGGTCGGCCTGGTGCGCGATCAAGTAGGGGTAGCCCCGTGGTTTTGCCGAGAAGCCAAACCCGAGCATGTCCAGGGTCAGCACCCGCCAGCGGATCGCGAGGTGTTCCCACAGTGGAGCGAAGTCCCAGGAGGCGGTGGGAAAGCCATGGATCAGCAACAGTACCGGAGCGGTCTTGTCGCCGGCGGACCGAACGAAGATTTCATTCCCCTGGTAGGAAAACGAACCTCCCTTGCGGCGCCAGAATTCGAGCGAGTCACTCATGTCGTCGATCTTCCGGCTGGCGATGGCGACGACGTCTTCCGTTGACGGAAAATAAATTCCCGGTCGAGGTGACTGCCCACCGGAAAATCGTACTCACCGATCTTCTCGAAGCCGTAGCGGGCATACAAACGCTGGGCGCCGAGATTCCCTGACCAGACCCCGACGTAAAGCGGCGAGTGGCCCCGCGCCGCCAGCCATTCGAGGGCCATGACCAGCAGGCGTGTGCCGAGTCCATCCCGCTGGACGGAGGCGCGGAGATACAACTGGCGGATTTCACCCGCCGTGGCTTCCCGTTGCGGCGCCGGGAGCTTGCAGGGGCCCGCCGTCAGGAAGCCGACCAGGGCACCAGCAGCGTCCCCGGCGACCCAGATCGCCACTCGGGGGTCATTCAGCAGGGGCGCATAGGCTGTGGTCGATTGGGACGTCTTTAGAAACGCCGCCAGGTCCTCAGGGCGGTAGAGATACCCGAAAGTCTCAACGAAGGTTTCCCGGGCCAGGTCCGCAAGAGCGGCCGCGTCGCCGGGGGACGCGCGCCGGATGGTGAATACGCTCGGCTGGGCCATGGCGAAATATTACGGCACGGCGGGCTTCAGTACCGCCCGGGATAGGACAGCGAGCCGACCAGCGTCTCCCGATCCACACGCGTGCCTACCGGCGAGACGAAGACCCGATAGGCCGC
>CAYMKJ010000058.1:0-9694 GCA_964391025.1 uncultured Chromatiaceae bacterium | reverse complement strand
AACAGCTGCGGCTGCTGCGTGAACGCAGGGTTAGAGGTCACGAAAAATCCTGACCCGCGCCCCGGGTGGCACAGCCTCGGGCTGGGGCGGCGCCCTGTTTCGAGGTCTATAGACTCAAGGTCAGAAATTCCAGCCGAAGTTCGCCGAGACAAACAGCGCCTGCACGTCCCTGTAGGAGCCCACCAGGTTGCCCCGGCCACCGAGGGCCACGGGTACCGGAGCCTGATTGTTTACATCCAGGGTGCCACCCCAGTTGTACGCACCCGCAACACCCCAGTGAAAGGAGTCGGTGGTCTGCTGCTGGGCGCCGACGCCGAAGCGCCAGAGGGCATTGGAGGGCAGCGCGGGAGAAACCGTGGAACCTTCCTGGAACGACGAGTCGTAGGCCACGCCAAAATTCATCAGCCAGAGTTCGCTGAGCCGGTACTGGCCACCGACGGAGCCATGCCAGGTGTCCTCGAAGGGGGCGTCCGTGGTCAGGCTGATGGGGTTGTTCGACTCCACGCCCACGTCGACCCGGCCAAACTGCGACCAGTCCTGCCAGCCCACACTGGCCAGCAGGGCCCATTTCGGGTCGAGCTGGCTGAACAGGCTGGCCATGAGGGTCTGGGGTACATTTATGCCCAGGTCGACCCCCGCGTCCAGCAGGCCCCGGGAGTTCAGCAATGCCTCGAGGCCCGGTGCCAGGCCCGAAAACTCAGCGTCGGTAGAGAAGTCCAGGTCTACCTGGGAGGTGTAGGTCAGGCCGAGGCGAGTAGCCTGATCAATCTGGTACATCACGCCCAGGTTTCCTCCCCAGCCCCACTCTTCGTCTTTCAGCTTCAGGCTGCCATCGGCGCCAGTAATGTTGTTGACCGCTACCTTGGTTTCGGTCATGCCATACATGGCATTGAGGCTGGCGCCGACGGACAGCTTGTCGGTGACCTGGTAGGCAATGGAGGGCAGCAGGGAGACGCCGAGCAGTGTGGCCTTGTTGACGTAGTAGCGGCCCGCCCAGCCGTCGTTGTATTCCAGTGCCAGGCCGAAGTTACCGGCGAGACCGAAGCCGACGGAGAGCTTGGGCGAAATCTCCTGGGTATAAAAGCCGGATCCACCCGGGAAGAAACCAATGGAATTGCCGCCGTTGGATGTGCCGAGTGCCGGTGTCGTCTCGCTGCTGATGGAAAAGCTCGGATCCGTGTAGAGCACCTGGGTTCCGAGCAGCACCTGCTTGCCCTCCAGCAGCGTCATGCCCGCCGGGTTGGTGAGCACCGTCGAGGCATCCTGGGCCCGGGCGCTGTAGCCTGCCGAGGCCAGGCCCACGTCCGCAGTGCCCACCTCGTAGAGGAACAGGCCACCGGCCCGGGCGGGACCCGCCACTGTCAGGCCGACGGTCAAGGCCCCAAGCGAGACGGCGACGACAGATGACCCGAACTTTGCGATGCTCATGAAACGTACTCCGGCTGGGATCCATTAATCATGGCCGATCAGTTGATGCACATCAACACCCTGACGCTAGCCGCCGGGGCAGCTCTGGAAATTGCCGTGCTGGTGCGCGTAATCCTGCGGCCCCATTGCGCAGCAGAACCAGCGCCTTTCGCCGTCGACTGCATGGGCGCCACCGGGCCAACGGTGCACCTTTCGGCCATGCCGGAGATGTTCGCAGCCCTTAATCTACGCCGCCCGGCATGAACTGGTGATTACCACACCGTACTACGTGCCCGACGAATCGCTGCAGAACGCACTGTGTTCTTCAGCCTACCGGGGTGTGAAGACGACCATCGTCCTTTCCGCACGGAACGATTCCTGGATCGTTGGCAAGATGACGCTCATCGGCTCGGCCAACATGGACCACCGCAGTTTCGACCTGAACTACGAGAACAACATTCTGTTTCACGACGCGGCGCTGACCGCCGTGATGCGGGAGCGGCAGGAACAGTACATCGCCGGGTCGCGGCCGGTGACCCGCGAGATGGTGCAGGACTGGTCGGTTGCGCGCCGCTTCTGGAACAATGTGCTGGCGATGCTCGGGCCTGTTCTGTAGGGCGGGCCCGAACGGAGGAATCTGGGTACTGGCGGGCTATGGTGTCGCTGAATTAAATTAAACAGCAATTCTCCGTGGCGAAATGCGAATAACTTTCCCGTCCTCGACCACGACGATGTGATGACCGGCTTTCTTGTGCGCCAGCAGGGCGGCATGCACGCCCTCCCGAGCCGCAGCGACCACCCGTGTGTGCTGGGTAACGTCCGCTGAGGCACTCGGTAGCCAGAGGTAGACGAGGTGAAACTCATAGCCCTCGGCTTGCCAGCGTCGCAGCAACTTAGGGTGGGTCATGGGCATCCGCCGCCGCCTGCGGAGCAATCGACAGCCAGTAACGCGTGCTTTTGAGCTGGCCTGTGCGGCGCAACGCACCCAGTTCCACGAGCTGACCGAGGTCACGCCGGGCCGTCGCGGCGGGCGCACCGGTGATTGCCATGTACTTGCTGGCCGAGAGGCCGCCAAGGAACCCGGCCGGTCCTTCCCGGAACATGCGCAGGAGTGCCCTTTCCTGGCGTGCGTTGATCTGCCCCCGCAGCCGGTCGAGCAGCTGGGTCTTGCGGATGAGGAACTCCAGCCAACCAAGGGTGTGGGCCTGGGCGGCCAGGACAATATCGGCAAACCAGTCGAGCCAGCTATCCATTTCCAGGCCCCTGTTGGCGGCCTCGAGCTGCGCGTAGTACTCCTTGCGACGTAGCTGGATGACCAGCGACAGCGCCGTGAGGCTCGGTTGCCCGGCGCCATTAGCCAGCGCCTTCTCGGCAATCGCGCGCCCGAGACGTCCGTTACCATCTTCGAACGGGTGAATGGATTCGAAATACAGATGCGCGAGGCCGGCGTGGGCGAGCGTGGGCAGCGGCTGGTCGCCCGCCGGCCCGGTCGCGTTGAACCAGGCGATGAACGCGGCCATCTCGACCGCCACCGCCGCCGAAGGCGGCGCCTCGAAGTGCACTCTGGGCTCGTGGATGGGTCCGGACACCACCTGCATAGGCTCCGGATGGGCGCGGTAGCCACCGACCACCCGCAGGTCCGTGCGGCCCTGGGTCACCCAGCGGTGCCAGCGGAACAGGGTGTCCTCGTCCAGCGGGGCCGCGAAAGTGCGATAGAGATCGGTGAGCAACTCGGCGATGCCCTGCTCGGCCGGCTCGACCCGGCGCCCATCGGTCTGCAACCCGAACTGCCGGCGCAACGAGGATTGCACGCTGTCCCGGTCCAACAGGTCGCCTTCGATTTCGGAGGTCTTGAGGGCCTCCGTGCTCATGAGCTCGATCACCAGCGGCAGGCGCTCCGTGTCCGGCAGGTGACGCACCGTGCCAACCACCACTCCACTCTGGCGCAGGAACAGGGTTTCCCGCTCCGCCAGCCGCCCGGTGCTGTAGCGAAACCGGGGCCAGTCCGGGTGCTGCCAATTCCAGTTCATGAGCGATAAGGTAGCAGTTTATCGCTCATAAGTTAGCCATAAGTGAGCGATACGGAGCACGTTTGTCGCTCGCCGGCTGTTGATTTCTCCCCTGTATTGACCGACTCAAATTTCCAATACTTGGAGCCATCAAGAAATGAAGACGAATCTGATTCTGGGCTGTCTGGTTACCCTGGCCGCCGGCTGCGCCTCACCCATCACCAAGCAGGACCAGGCAAGCCTGGCTCAGCCGATCAACTGCTCCACAGCGGAGGGCGACCTCCGCGTCCTGCAGTCCGAGAAGGCCCGCTTCGAAGTGGGCACTGGCAAGTACAACCAGATGATCGACGATAAAATGGCCAAGATTAAGGGTGAGTGCGGTCTCTAGAGTTGCTGATCCCGCGGGTCCGGTTTCCGGACCCACGGGCTTCTCTTCACCGAATCAGGGCTTGCGGAAGCGCAACACGAACCGGTCAGAGTTGCCGGTGACGCTCTTGCGCCCTACTTCGTAACGCAGCTCGTCATCCGGTACGTAGTGGATGACCGAGAAGTCCTCGAGCACAAAGCCCGCCGCCTGGACTTCCTTGATGGCCTGCACGGGGTCCACGCGCCGCCAGTTTTCGGTATTGTCGGGCTCGTTATGCCGGCGGGTGTGGTCGAGGATGCCGTAGTGGCCCCCGGGCTTCAGCGCCGCGAACACGGCGCGGTTGAGGCTGGCGCGGGCAGCCGGCGTCAGGTTGTGGTAGTTGCGGAAGGTGAGAACGAGATCCGCGTCCTTCACACCCAGCGAGAAGTCACCCAGTTCAAAGAACCTTGTGCCGGGCGCGGGTGCCATCTTCGCATCCGTCTGGGCAACCTTCACCTTCGATAAGGACGGCGTTGCCTTGAGCATCGGCTCCAGCCGGTCGGTCCCAATGGCGACATAGAGCTCGCCCTTGTCAGCGAGCACGGGCCCCAGGATCTTCGTGAACCAGCCGCCGCCGGGCACCAGCTCGACGACCCGCATGTTGTCCTGCAAGCCGAAGAACTCGAGGGTCTGGCGCGGCTTGCGCTCCGCATCCCGATCCTTCTCCTCGGCAGTGCGGATATCGCTCTTCATCGCCGCCTCGATCTTCTCGCCCAGGGGCGTGAGCTTCTCCGGCGCAAACTGGGCCTGGGCCGTATTGGCGAGAATGGCGAGGACGAGTGACAGCAGCAGGTGGCGCATGGGACGTCTCTCCTTCGAATTTGCCGAAGTATAAGACGAACAACGGCCCTGATTCAGGCCTCCCGGGATTTCCGGTGGCCAGCGCTGCTCAGTTCTTTTCCAGCGCCACCAGGCGGGTCGCGCTGGTCATCGCATCAACGGTGGCATTGAAGAAGGTGCTGCGCAGCCGGCCCTGGCGATCCAGCAGGTAGACCTGGGAGGTGTGCTCCACCAGGTACTTGCCGGACCGGTCCGTGGGCGCGCCCTTGAAAAACACGGCGGAAAACTGGGCGGCGATGTCCCGCACCCGGCGGGGATCACCCGTCAGGCCGACAAAATCCGGGGACACCGGGGCCAGGTAACGCTTCAGATCGGCCGGCTTGTCCCGGTCACCATCGACGCTGACCATCACCACACGGGCCTGGCGCACGGCCTTGTCCGGCGAGCTGGCAAGCACCTGCAACTGGCCGAGCGTCAGGGGGCAGACATCCGGGCAGTTCGCGAAGCCGAAGAACAGCAGCACTGGCGAGCCCCGCAGCTGGCTCAGCCGGAAGGCCTTGCCATCCTGGTCGGTCAGCTCGAAATCAGGGATCGCCCTGGGCGGCGTTGCTTCCAGCACGCGGGAAGGCGCCGATAACGCGACAGTCGCGACCAGCAGGGCCGCCGTCGCCAGGAGTACGCCGTTGAACCGCACTGCCGCTTCCCCGCTCAGCCGGGCTGCCGTTCAGCCCCTCAGTTAGCGTACAGCTTGTCCGCCGGCACGGCCACATAGGTGGTGGTCCCGGGCAGGCGCCAGCGGAGACGGGCCACAGCCTTGCCACTGTTCTCGAAGTACTCCACGGTCACCGTGTAGTACTGGCCGGCCGTCAGGTTGATGTCGCCACTGGTGTCGGTCTTGGTCGAGTGATTGGTCCAGCTGTTGATCAACTGGACGCCGTTCACCGTAACCCGAATGCCATCGTCCGAGACCGTCTGGAAGCGATAGACGCCCGAGGTGGGGACCTGCGCCCGACCGGTCCAGCGCACTGAGAATTTGTCCTTCGGTACTCCGGCACCCGGCGCATTGCTGCTCCAGTCGAAATTAATCGCCTCGACCCGCGTCAGCAACGGGGACCCGCTCAGGGTTGTCCCGTTGTAGTACCTCCCGGTGAGGCCGGTGCCAGTCTGGGTGGGTGCCGACGATTCCTCACTGCCGATCTGCTGCAGGTAGGCTGCCAGCTGCGGCAGCTCCGCATCGCTCACGCTCACGTTGGTGTGGGCGCGGATGGCGTCCGCCAGTGTGGCCGCTGAACCAGTGTGCAGGAACGGCGCCGTCGCCCAGGCATCCCGCAGGGTCGGCACGTCGATACCCGTGAGGGCACCGAAGGCGCCATTGAGGCGCTGGCCGCTGGCGGCCGTGAGCGTGCCCACGTTGCTCGGGTTGTTCCCGTTACTGTTGGTGAACGCGGTGCCGCTGTGACAGGCCGCGCAGTTCTTCGTGCGGAACAGCGCCTGCCCGGCGACGGCATCAGCCGTCAGCGTCCCGTCCTGGTTCCGGAGCGGGCTCGGCGCGAACGCGTTCAGGGAGGCCACGTAGGCGGCCAGCGCGTCCAGGTCGGCGCTCTGGCCGGCCTTGGCGTCGCCGAGGGGCTCGCTGCGCGTGCCCGCGTTGAAAGCGGCATTGCTCATCAGGCCCACCCCGCCGGCGAGCGTCCGGATCTGGCCTTCGAAATCCTGCACCTCGTCAAAGTTGTTGCTCCAGTGCAGGAAGCCCTGGCCACCGGCCCGACCGCGGAGGGCGATGGTATTGCGCAGTCCCTCGCCAAAGCCGGTGAGATCCCAGACCCGGCCGTCCTGGCCGCCGTCGTTGTGACAGGCCGCGCAACTGATGTAGGCATCCCGTGCCAGGCGGGTGTCGGCCGCGTCGTAGAAGAGCTGCTTGCCGAGCAGGACCTGGGCAGACAGCCGCTCGCTGCCGACCGCCGCCAGCGTTGCCAGCACGGGCACGCTCGACTGGCCATCGACCAGCAGAGGCGACAAGTTGAGCACAGTGACCGTCCGCTCCATGAAGTTGTTTACATACAGCTTCAGGCCGTCGGCGGACAGGGCAAGGCCCTGGGGCGCGCGCCCGACCGGGACACGGAACATCTCCCAGCGACCGTGGGCATCCACTATCGCCACCTCGCGACTGGTTTCCAGGGCCACGAACATGTACACGCCCTGCTGGTCGAAGGCGACAGCACTGGCCACGCCGGAATTGTCGTGGTCGAGACGGGCGGCATAGTCCTCGGCCTGGCTGCCGAGGTTGATCCGGGAACTGATGGCCCGCACCGTGTTCTGGAAGTTCAGTTGGGCCCCGTTGCGCAGAACACCGCGGCGGATGTTGTCCTGCTTCGACGGCACCCAGGCCTGGGTGCCATCCGGCGAGATCGTGGCGGCGCCCAGGTAATTGGGTACGCCACTGCCCTGGTTCTCGAAGTCGGCCTTGTCGCTTTGACGCAGCATGATGGTTCTGGTCACCGCGAGACTCGCAGCCCCGACCACCACCACTTCGCCGCCGCCGGTGGTCTGCACGCTGGCCGTGCCCTCGCCCGGCAACGGCGGGCTCACGAAGCGCGAGACGTAGACGGTGGTGCCGTCGTGGGAGACAGAAACATGACGGGGGTTCGGCCCGACGCTGGCGCTGCCGACCACGCCGTAGCTGGCGGCGTCAAGTTTCAGCAGCACGCCCGTGCCTTCGAGCACCACGAAGGCGAAGCCGCCGGTGGGCGCAAAAGCGATGCCGAAGGGCTGGGAGGCCCGCGGCAGCGCGATGGTCCGGGTCACCGTCAGGGTCGCCGGACTCAGCACGCTGATCGACGCGCTCTGCTTGTTCGTGACCCACAGCTCGCCGTTCGGCGCCACGGCAATCGAGCGCGGGGCGACGCCGACGGCGGTCTCCGCCAGCTTCGCGCTGGTGGTGGCGTCGAATACCGTCACCGAGTCATTGTCCTGGTTCACCACCCAGACCCGGTCACTGGTCCCTGAGCGGTCTTCGAACGCGATGTTGGCCGAAGCCGTCGGCCGACTGGCCGTCAGCGGCAGGTGCACCACTTGCGTAACGGTGTACCCGAGCACCGTCCCGCTATCGTCGATTGCAGTCACCGCCACGTAGTAGATCCCCGGCGCCGTAAAGGTATGGGTGACGGACGTGCTCGTGGACCACGCGGTCTCCGGCGTGCCGTCATCGAAGTTCCAGCGGTAGCGCGGGTTCACCCCGTTGGTGCTGCCAACCGTGAACGTCACACCGGCGCCGGCCAGGGCAGTCGGGGGCGGGGGCGGCGAATTGAGCGTGAAGACCACCGTCGGCGCGATGGTCCATACCAGGTTGACGGACGCCGAATTGATGCCGTCACTGGCGGCCAGCACCACGTTGTAGCTGCCCGTTGTCGTGGGCGTGCCCGTGACGCGCCCGGTCGCCGGATTGATGGCCAGGCCGGCAGGCAGGCCGCTGGCGCCGAAGCCGAGCACGTCACCATTCGGGTCCGACGCAGTGAGCGGCAGGTCGATGGCGACCCCGACGACGCCGGCCTGATTGCCCGGATTCGTCAGCACGGGCGTCACGGCGGGATTCGGCGTGGCGGCGATGTTCACTTTCACCATGCTGGCCACCGCGGGCACGCCGGCACCATCGATCACGAAGAGCAGGTAGTAGCCCGGCGTGGCGTCCGCCGCCCGCGTCGGCGCCTGCACCATCAGCTGAGCGCCATTGGCAGTGAACGGCAGCTCAAGAAAGCGCTGCTCCATATTGAAGCTGTGGGTCACGGAAGCGGTCTTCACCATCGTGACCCGGCTGATGCTGTTGCTGTCGGCAAAGGTGATGGGAAACGTCTCGCCAATCTCAACCGCGGCGGGCGCCGATGCAATCGACGGCCGGGCCGCGAGGTTGTCGGAAACGTCGTACAGGTAGGGCGGTGTGTAGATTTCGACGTTGGTGTTGTTCTGGGGGCCGGGCGCGCCGCCGCCGCCGACCAGCACCCTGGCGTCCGGCAGCAACATGGAGATGGAGTGGTAGAGACGGGCACGGTTGCCGCTAGCACCGATGGTCCACAGGCCGGTGCCGGGGTTCCAGATCTCGGCCGTATAGTTGACCCCGGTCATGTCGTTCCAGACGGTGCTGCCGCCTGTGGCCACCACCTTGCCATCGGCCAGCACCGTGGCGTTCACCAGCTTGCGCATGGTGGCCATGGACTGGGTCGGAGTAACCGTTGGGGTGGGACCGTTGATGTCGATCACCACCGCGCCGTTCGAGTTACCGCCCATCTGCAGGATCCGGCCCGGCCGGAACATGACGGCGCTCGCGTCGGCGCTGGTGGGGCCGGTGAACTGTCCCGCCCCGGTGACGGAGCCGCTGCCCGTGGTGTTCACGTAGTACATCTTCCCGCTGCTGTCGTAGCCAAACACGCGCCCGTCGGGAGCCACGAAGTTGCGCGGGTACTGAAAATGGTAGCTGCTGGTGTTCGCGCCGCTCAGCAGCCGGAAGACGCCATCTAGGCCCCGGATCTCCGGCCGGTCAGTGCCGCCGGAGCCCCCCTGGGTGTACACCTCGCCGTTCGTCAGGACGATGGAAGACGAATACCAGCGGGAGCGGTTCATGTTGTTGTTGCGGGTCAGCGTGTCGTTGCTGTAGTCGAAGAGATTGCTGTTGTTGTTGCCGGTATTGGTCGTCGCCGTCCCGGTCCAGTTGTCGCCGCCAGCGATGAAGACACTGCCGCCCTGGGGCAGGACGACTTGGGAGCTGCAGAAGATATCCGTCAGGGTGAGGTTGGGCAGGGTCAGGTGGCCGGCACTCATCCCGGCGGTGGTGTCCCACACGTCATAGATGAAGTAGCCCGTCTGCTTCCCGCCGCCGTCGGTACCATAGGTGAGCAGGCGCTTGTCGGGCATCAGCACTGCGTGCAACGGGATGAGCGGCCAGTTGTAGACCGGGGACCAGGCGCCCCGTACGTTATCGGCCAGTGCGACTGCCGACGTCAGCAGGAGCGCGAGCATCAGCACCAGGAACGGCAGATGGACAAATGGGCGCGCCAGCGTCCTGGCGAATGGACGAGGAGTCATGGAACTTCCCTATTCT
>CAYMKJ010000057.1:0-11379 GCA_964391025.1 uncultured Chromatiaceae bacterium | reverse complement strand
AAGTTGAGTTGGTGCCGCGGAACATCGTTTGCCAGCAGCGGCAGGGTGCGCAGGTAGGCAATCACTGAGCGCGCGTCTGCCTCATCCATGAACCGGTAACCATCGTATGGCATGAGTGGGAACAGCGCGTGGCCGTCCCTGCTGATGCCCCCCGCCATGGCCCGGGCGATTTCGCCGTCGGACCATTTCCCCAGGGCGTAGGGCGTGATGTTTTTTGAAATGACGACACCCGGCAAGCCGCTTTTCGCGTCGAAGCGCTCACCGCCCCTGCCAAGCGTCCCCGGCTCGATTGGGCCGGCGAAATAGCTCCAGTCGCGCGTCGAGTGGCAGTCCATGCAGACCGCAACGTGCTGGGCAAGGTACTGTCCGCGCGCGATAGCCTCCGGGGAGGAGGTAACACGTAGGGCCGGCACCGGCATGTCAGCAGGCAGGAGTAGCCCGAAGTAGACGAAGAAGCCGCCGACAGCGACCAGCAGTACGAGCACAATGCCTGTCACGATCTTGCGGAACATGAATTTTCTCCTGGAACTGCGTGCACAGGGCTCACCGCAGAGCCTGGCCCTGGTTCTTCGTACTGCGCGAAACGAACAGTGTATTCCAGTCCGTCACCGAAACGCCGCGTTACAGAATGAAGGCCATTGCGGCCCGATTGCAGGAAGTCGAGAGCGTGGACCCGCTCGGGCATTCGGCGCGCCCATCAACGGGATGCCCATTACCCCTGGGAGATCCTGCGGATCCTCGGCCGGCAGAAGGCGGGGGGCGCCCGACTCTGACCGCTTAGTCCAGCGAGCCGCTGCCGGGCTATGCTTCCGTCCATGACGGACTCCGAACGGGACCAGGATGCCGGCTACCCCAACCCCCGTTACGCCTGGTACGTCGTCAGCATCCTCACCGTTGCCTACCTGCTCTCGTTTCTCGACCGCCAGATCCTCGCCCTGCTGGTGGAGCCAATCCGCCGGGACCTGAATATCTCGGACACCCAGGTCAGCCTGCTCGGCAATCTCGCTTTCGGTATTTTCTACACGGTCCTCGGTTTGCCGATTGGCCGGGCGGCGGACCGCTTCAGCCGGCGCGGCATCATCGCGGCCGGCGTGACCATCTGGTGCCTGATGACTGCGGCGTGCGGCCTGGCGCGGAACTTCAGTCAGCTCTTTCTCGCACGGGTTGGTGTCGGCGTTGGTGAAGCGGCCCTGAACCCGGCCGCCCTCTCCCTGATCAGCGACTACTTTCCCAGGAAGACCCGCGGCCGGGCGCTGACCTTCTACAACATGGGCGTGTCGCTGGGCGTGGGCGTGGCGCTGATCTTCGGCGGCCAGTTGATTGCCTGGGTCGCCTCGGCACCGCCACTGGAGGTGCCCGGGATCGGCCCGCTCCGCGCCTGGCAGACGGTTTTTCTGCTGGTGGGCCTGCCCGGGCTGGTCATCGCGCTGCTCATGCTGACCGTCCGCGAGCCGCTCCGCCGGGACCGGCTGCAGATCCGGCTGGCCGATGGCCGGGTCACGGAAGAGCTGACCGTCGGCGAAACGGTGGACTACCTGCGCAAGCGCTGGCGCACCTACCTCACCCACTTTCTTGGCATGTCGGTGGTGACGATCCTCGGCTACAACTACTTCTTCTGGGTACCCAGCATGTTCGTCCGGACCTGGGGCTGGACCATCCCCCAGATCAGCCTGGGCTACGGCCTCATCACCCTCACGGGCGGCCCCCTCGGCGTGCTGCTCGGGGGCTGGGTCGCGGACCGCCTGCGCCGGCGTGGCTTTAAGGACGCGCTGATGCGCACCTGCCTCGGCGGCGCGGTGATCTTTCTCATCCCGTCCGCGATCCTGACGCCGCTGATGCCGAACGGGCAGCTGGCGCTCGCCCTGCTCGTCCCGATGTCCATCGGTGGCGCCTGGGTGACCGCGACGGGGGCTGCGGCCCTGCAGATGATTGCCCCGAACCAGATGCGGGCGCAGACGACCGCGCTCTATTACTTCGTGATCAACGTGCTCGGGCTGCTTGGCCCGACCGCCGTCGGCCTCGTGACCGACTTCGGCTTCGGCGACGACGCGGCGCTGCGCTGGTCACTCGCGATGGTCTGCGCCGGCGCCAGCGTCGTGGGGCTCACGTTCCTGACACTGCATCTGCCCCACTACCGGGCCAGCGTGCAGGAGGCAGAGAGCTGGGACCGCGGGCCGGCAGCTGGGAAACCCTGACCGCCAACTACCATAAGTCTTACCGCTGCGCTGGGTTGCTGAGCGATTCCCGAGCCGCAGCGCCCATCATCAGGTACGTGCCGCGAGCCAACTCACCGCGGCCCGGGCGCTGTGGAATGTACGAGGGCCCTCGGAGGATGCCGTCCGGCGGGCATTCGGCTCAGGTTGCGGCGTCATTGCGTTGCTCCACCCCGCTAGGCGTCAGCTCTGGCCTCCTTATCCATGATTTTTTCGACGGCTTGCTGACACCCTTCACTGTCCATCGTTGCGATGTCGCCACTGAGTGCGGGACGCCTCAATGAGGTAACTCGGAAGTTCTGCCCACATTGCGGCACACACCTTTTCGCCAGGTCCTCGGCTCGACCGCAATTCAGGATCCTCCGCGCAGGCAACCTCGATGAGCCTTCATCCATTCAGCCAACCATGAATATTTGGGCCACAAGTGCGCCCATTTGGGCATGCTCAGACCCTTCGCTGGAACGAGTGGAGCGGCAACCCTTACCTCCCAAATCGTCGCCGGCGGGCGGCCTGACGTGTCGTGACTACCAACCCTCGTCAGAAAATGAATGGCGCGCTCAGGGAGAGCCTGCAACTTGTACTACGGACCATGGAATTTACGGGCTGACTGCCTCATTTCAAGCGCATGGCCGCCGGTGCCGTTGACCTGCTAACCATCCATTTCGCAAGTCGGGCCGTGGATTCGTCGTCGAGATCGCGTGCTGTTCTGACCAAGGCTTCACGACGCACTGGGGGCAAGCACATTCCGACAGCAAGCCTCACGGCCTGGGATATTCATCCGGATCAGCGGCACCGCCTGCAATCTCGCGCCGTTGGTGGTACTGATGCTGCGAATGCCACGGGACCAACGTGCGCTGGGTGGTCGGGGGCAGTCAACCGGTCCGGACACCGGCATGATCTTTCCAAATATCGACGCCCCTACTGCAGCGCCGGGTTGCTCCGCAGCCGGTCAATGGCAAGGTCGAGAAACGCGCGGACCTTCCGCGACGCATTTCGTCCCTCCCGGTGCACCACGTGCACGGGCACGGGCTCGGGTTCGTTCTCCTGCAGCACGATCACTAGCTGACCGTCCCGCACCGGGGACGCAACCTGGTAAGACAGCAGGCGGGTCAGGCCGAAGCCGCCCACGGCGGCGGCCAGCGCCGAGTCGTTGCTGGTGGTGGTCAGCCGGGGATGCACCCGGACGGGGATGGCAACGCCGTCCCGCACCAGCCGCCATTCGCCAGCTGGCAGCGCGCCGCCCGCCGAGATGACCTGGTGACCGGCCAAGTCCTCGGGCGTCTGCGGCGTGCCATGTTTCTCCAGGTAGCGGGGGGACGCGCAGATCACCCGCCGGACCTGGCCGACCCGCGCGGCCAGCAACGACGAATCCGGCAGCTCGGCGATGCGCACCGCCACGTCCGCGCCCTCCTCCATCAGGTTCACCACCCGGTCCAGGAACCAGCCGGACGCGGCGACGTCCGGGTAGCGCTGCAGGTACTCGGTGAGAATCGGCGTGACGTACAACGCACCGAAGAGCACGGGCGCCGTCACCGTGAGCTGCCCGCGCGGCGCGCCGTGCGTACCGCGTGCAGACTCGTCGGCGTCCGCCAGCTCGCCGAGGATGCGGCGGCAGTCTTCCACGTAGCGCGCACCAGCCTCGGTGACGCGCACCACCCGCGTCGTGCGGGTGAGCAGGCGCACACCGAGCTGCAACTCCAGCTCGTTGATCGCGCGGGTGATGGCCGGCGGCGACAGTCCCAGCTTGCGCGCAGCGCCCGCAAAGCCGTTGGTGTCGACCACGGCGATGAAGACGTTGATGAGGTGGAACCGGTCCATATTATTCCGTATAGCGTAACAGTCTCTTACTTTTATCGGGTATTCATTTCCTTGGTCGGGTTAACCACAGTACGCGCACCCCGCAACCCACCAAGGAAGAGACCATGTCCGCCAACCCTGCCGGCCCCCTCAAGCTCTACCGCTTCCCGCTCTCGGGTCATTCCCATCGGGCAGAGCTGCTGCTGTCCCTGCTCGGGCTGCCCGTCGAACTCATCGACGTGGACCTCCCGAAGGGCGCACACAAGCAGCCCGGGTTCCTCAAGCTCAACCCCTTCGGCCAGGTACCGGTGCTGGACGACAATGGCACCGTGATAGCCGACTCGAACGCGATCCTCGTCTACCTGGCCCGCCGCTATGGCGGCGCCGCCTGGCTGCCCATGGACCCGGTCGGCGAGGCCGCGGTCCAGCGCTGGTTGTCTGTCGCCGCCGGCCAGATTGCTTTCGGCCCGGCCGCCGCGCGCCTGAACACGGTGTTCGGCGCCAAGTACAACGCAGACGAAGTGATCGGCCGCGCCCACGCGCTGCTGAAGATCATGGATGCCCAACTCTCGCGGACTGCGTTCCTGCTGAGCGGCCTGCCGAACATCGCGGACGTGGCTGGCTACACTTATATAGCCCACGCCCCCGAGGGCAACGTGGCACTAACAGACTATCCTCACGTGCGCGCCTGGCTGGCCCGCATCGAGGCGCTGCCGGGCTTCGTGCCCATGCGCTCAACCCGCGTGGGGCTTGCGGCCTGATGAACACCGCAAGCCCCACCACCGTGTGGCACGCGGGCGAGCGCCGGCTGCAGGAGACGGTCGGCGTGGCCGAGCGCATGGCGACCTTCGGCCAGAAGGTCATCCGGGACCACCTACCCGATCAGCATCGCGCGTTCTACGGGCAGCTGCCCTTTATGATTGTCGGCGCCGTGGACGCGGCCGGTGCCCCGTGGGCCACCATCCTCGAGGGTCCCGCCGGATTTCTCTCCTCGCCGGACGCCCGGTCGCTGCGCATCAACGCGCAGCCAGCGCCCGGCGATCCGGCCGGTGAGGCGATTGCCAGCGGCTCCGGCGTGGGCCTGCTCGGCATCGACCTGGATACCCGGCGCCGGAACCGGCTGAACGGCACGGTGACTGCACTGGATGACGACGGCTTCGATGTCGCGGTCGTGCAGGCGTTTGGCAACTGCCCCCAGTACATCCAGAAGCGCTCCAGCACCTGGGCGCGACCCCCGGGTCAGGCCATTCCGGGTGCAATCGATCGGCTCACGACTCTGGACGCCGCCGCCCACGAGAGCATTGCTGAGGCCGACACCTTCTTCGTCGCAAGCTACGTGGACGCGGCCAGCGATCCCGCGCAGCGCTCGGTGGACGTCTCGCACCGGGGTGGCAAGCCCGGCTTCATCCGCATAGACGGCGACGTGCTGACGATCCCAGATTTCGCCGGGAACCTGCACTTCAACACGCTCGGCAACTTGCTCGTGAATCCCCGCGCCGGCCTGCTCTTCATCAACTTCAGCACTGGGGACCTTCTGCAACTGACCGGCACCACCGAACTCGTGCTCGACGGAGCTGAAGTCGCGAACTTCCAGGGCGCCCAGCGCCTTTGGCGCCTGCGGGTCAGGCAGCTCGTGCGTCGCCGGGGTGCTCTTGCGCTGCGCTGGTCGTTCGGAGAGTTTTCACCGCGACTGGAATTGACCGGGACCTGGACGGTCGTCTAACCACCGGACGCTTCGCGCACCGTCGCGCCGATCCACTCCTGGAACTCCGGGTGCTCGATGGTGCCCCCATTTGGCGAACTTGTAATCGAGCCCGGCCAAGTCCTTCTGCAGGCGGCCTTGAACGCCGCCGTCAGCCTGTGAGCCAATACCCTTCCCATCTCAGACCGGCCCGCTCATCGACAGGCGGGAGGGCTCCATCTTCCGGAGCGTGTGCAGCCTCCGCGCCGCGCGGCCAGCAGCAAATCCAGGCAAATGCGCTGGATCAGGCAGCGCCGGGCAATTTCTGGTGGGTCCAACGGAAATTGATCGGCCACAGTGGGCCTCGTGACCGACCGCGTCCAGGAGACCGAGACCTGGGTCCGCAGCGCCCCGTCAGCCTCAGCCGAACGCCCGGCGCACCACCTCTTCGGCCGCGCCACGCAAATCCCAGAGCGCGCGGGCAGCGGTCAGCTGGCTCACGGCACGCACCTGGTTGTGGGCGCTGCGGGTGGGAAAGCGCTGTGGGTCCCAGCCGAAGTAGCTTTCTCGCAGCGCATCCGCGCAGAAGCGGGCGGCGAGTTCCACATAGATAGTGAGCGTCCCGGCCACGATGGCCCCCGACTCTTCCGCTGTGATCCACCCGGCCGCCGCCTCCGCATAACCCCCGACCGCGGCCGTGAACAGGTCGAGGGCGAAGGCGGACTGGCGCTGGTCCTCGCCCGCCGGATTGCACCAGGAGCGAAAGGCATCGCCGAGCTCCAGGGGCAGGGGCATGGGTCCGAGCGTGTCGAGGTCGATGAAGCAGAGTGCGCGACCCGTTGCCGTATCGAACAGCAGGTTGTTGATCTTCGGGTCACCGTGGACGATGCGATCGGTAACCACCGGCAGTGGTGGCAGCGCTGCCGCCAGTTGCAGGATCTCCTCGGCAAGGGGCCGGATCGCGGCGAAATCCCGGTGCGTCGCGTACTCGATCAGCGACTGGCGCAGGGTCTGCAGGTGTCGCCCGGTATCGTGGACGCCGAGGCGCCGGTTCCGGAATTCGTGGTGCAGGTCCGCCAGCGCCCGGTGAAAACGGGCCAGTAACGCCCCCGCCTCCCGGGCCTCAACGGGGCCACTCAGCCGGTCGCGGCTGACCCCGTCCACGTGGGTCATGAGACGGTAGACCCGTCGCTCCGCTGCCACCCACAGCCGGCCGTCGGTGGTCGGGAGCAGCTCGGGCGCGACCAGGCCCCGGGAGCGCAGATGGGCCGTAACCACCCGGATATCCTCGTTGATGGCCGGGGGAAAGACCGGATTCAACTGCTGCAGGACATAACGGTCTGCCCCTGCTGAGACCAGCCAGGTGTGGTTAATCAGGCCGCTGCCAAGCGGCGTTGCGCCGCAGCCCGCCAGATTCCAGGCACGCAGGACGTCAATGGGTGCTTCAGGGCCTTGCATGAGCCTGATTCTGACGTCAGACTTTTCTTATGGATACTGAAATCGCCAGTGGCGCCCCCACCCTGAACTTCTCCCACTCGGCCGCCGCCAAGGTGGCCGAACTGATCGCCGAGGAAGGCAACGCGAACCTCAAGTTGCGGGTCTTCATCTCAGGCGGTGGCTGCTCGGGCTTTCAGTACGGCTTCACCTTCGACGAGAAGCTGGAAGACGGCGACACCCAGGTGCGCAATGAGGGTGTCACCCTGCTGATCGACCCCATGAGCATCCAGTACCTGGCTGGCGCCGAGATCGACTACAAGAGCGATCTGGAAGGTGCCCGCTTCGTGATCCGGAACCCCAACGCCGCCACCACCTGTGGCTGCGGCTCCAGCTTCTCCGTGTAGAAGCGTCTGTAGGAGCGCCTTTAGGCGCGATCCCATGAACACCGAAACCCGCGCAGCAATCGACGGCCTCCTCAGCGACCATCGCGTCGTCCTGTTCATGAAGGGCAATCGCACTCAGCCCCAGTGCGGCTTCTCGGCGAAGACAGTCGCGGCGCTCGACATGGTGCTACCGGACTACCTGACCATTGATGTTCTGCAGAACCCCGACATCCGGGAGGGCATCAAGGCTTACGGCAACTGGCCCACCGTCCCCCAGCTGTACGTGGACGGCGAGCTGATCGGCGGTAGTGACATCGTCACCGAGATGTTCGATTCCGGCGAGCTCGGCAACGTGCTCGGCATGGCTGAACCCACCGGCCAGCCCCCCCAGATCGAGATTGACCCGGCCGCGGCCGGGATCATGGTCAACGCGGTGCAGGGCCGCCCGGGCCAGACCATTCACCTGAAGATCGATGCCGGCTTCGAGCACTCCATGTCACTGGGCCCGCCCCGGCCCGCCAGCCTCGACGTGACCAGCGGTCCCGTGACTCTCCAGATCGACCGGTGGAGTGCAGTGCGCGCCGACGGCCTGCGGATCCGGGTGAAGGAAGCGCTACAGGGTCAGGGCTTCAGCTTCGAAAACCCCAACGCGCCGCCACCCGTGAAACAGATGACGGTGCAGGAACTCAAGGCGGCGCTTGATCAGGGCCAGGAGATCCGCCTGTTTGACGTCCGCGGTCCGGATGAGCGGAAATTGGCGTCTCTGCCCGGCGCGAAGCCACTGGACGAAGACGGCCTGCGGGCCATCGACGCCCTGGCCGCCGACACCCCCATTGTCTTCTACTGTCACCGGGGCGGTCGCAGCCAGGCGGTGGCCGAGCGCTACCGCCGCCGCGGCTACACCAACCTCTACAACCTGGCCGGCGGCATCGACGCCTGGTCTAAGGAAATCGACCCTGCTATCCCGACCTACTAGGCGGCCCGACCTACCAGGCGGCCCGACCTGCTAGCTCGACCGATCATCCAGTAGCAGCACGGCTGCCGGCTTGCCGGTGCTACTGGCATCCACGCGAACTGCGTCCACCCGAACTACCGTCTGGACCGTGCCCGCCGTCGCGGCGACCTCCGCCGTGGCGACCAACTCCTTGCTGCCGGCCACCGTAAACGTCACCGTGTAGTTGCGCGGGAAAAGCGGCAGGTATGGGGTGGCACTGCGCAACACCAGGTTCTGCAGCGTCGGGGGCACGTTGGGATCGGCAAAGTCTGTGCCTGACGCCAGAATGTAGACATCCACTGTGGCGCTGGCGGGCGAAGCATCCACGATTCGCAGCCTGCCCTGGGCAAACACAGGGCGAATATCACCCGGCAGCACGAGGGGGTTGATGCTCGCCACCAGACCGGTGGTGAACAGCGTGGTCCGCTGGCCAATAATCAGATTCCCGCTGACGGCGAAGAGCGGCGGCGTGGCATCGGGGTCCGAAGTCTTCACGCCCCGCACGGTGTAGCTGTCCGGAACGGTGGGGACGTAGCCCGTGTAGTCGAGATACGCCAGATCCGTGGCGAAGGTCCTTTCGAGCGAGGCAGTGGTGGCCGGGTCTCCCACGACGTCGAGGGCCGGGGCATCGGGCGACACCTGCACCACCCGGAGTTCGGACGGCGAGTTCTTGTTGAGGATGTCGAACGTGCCGGCGGGGTTGTAGAACGCGCGGAACCCGCTGCTGACCGCCAGTGAAATCGGTGACGAACCGGCAGCAGTGTTGTCGACTGCGACGATCAGAAAGTCATTGCCATTGCTGAGGGTGAACTCGCCGGAATCGAACACTGCGTCTTTCGAGTCTGCGAGGGTCACACGAATCACGTAGGTGCCTGGCAGCACCAGCTGACGAGCCGCCGGCTGCTCTCCATAGGTCACCTGGGCTATCGGCGTCTGGGTGGACAGGTCCGGCAGCAGGGCCGGCGGGGCCGGAACGGCCGTCAGGTAAATATCCACCACCGCCGGAACATCGGGCGCCGCGTGGACGAACTGCAGGCGGGCATTGCCCTGGGGAACGTCCTCGACCGGATTTTCGATGATCAGCGGCCGCACGTTGTGAGTCGTGTCCGCCAGGTCCGCCGAGGCCTTGCCGATGACCACCAACGTGTACTCGCTGCCGGCGACGAGCGACCTCTGCACCGTCGGCGTGATCGGCACGTCGATGACCACCCCGTCGGAACCAACCACGGGCGCCTCGAAGCTGAATGCGTAGGTCTGCGGCGTGACGGTGAGAAAGCCCGGTCCGCCCTTGTAGTCGATAACTGCCCGGAGAATCACGCCGTCCACGAGCAAATTCACCAGCGGCAGGTCTGGCGACGCCTGGATCATCCGGAATGAGGTGCCATTGTTGCTGTCGCTCCCACAGCTCGCGAGGGCAACACTCGAGGCCAGCAGCAGGGCCAGTCGGAACGTTCGCCAAAATTTCATCATGAAGAACTACCTTTGCAGGAACTGCCCGACCTGGCGTGCGCCAACGGCCCGCGCATTATAGCGACGGAAAGTCGATGACCACGTCGCCGTTCAGCGCCTTCAGCAAGGGGGGATCCCGCCGGTACACGTCCGGCAGGAACCGCACCCGGTCTTCGCCATCCAGTTCCGCGGTCCAGTAGAGGATCAGGATCGGCCAGGGTTTCGGCAGGCGCACCGTCTGGGTCTTGCCGGTCGCGATGGCGGCCTCGAGCGTGGCGCGGTTCCACCGGTCCGGGTCTGCCAGCAGGATCTCGGCCAGCGACAGGGGGTCGTCAAGCCGGATGCACCCGGAACTGAAGTTCCGCTCCGCCTGCTCGAACAGCCCCCGGCTCGGCGTGTCGTGCAGAAATACGGAGTGCGCATTCGGGAACATGAACTTGATGCGTCCCAGCGCGTTCCGCGGGCCGGGACCCTGCCGGAGGATGTAGGGCGGACGATTGCCCACGGCCTGCCAGTTGATGGCTGCGGCATTCACGGGGCGGCCGTTCCGGTCGAGCACGCTGAGGTTCTGACTGCGGAGGTAACCGGGATCGCGCCGGAGCTTCGGCAGGATATCTTCCCGGAGGATTGTGGGCGGCACGGTCCAGGTGGGATTCAGATCCAGGTGGGTCACCGAGGCCTTGAAGATGGGCGTTTCGCGGGCCTGGGTACCCACCACGGCGCGACGCCGCCAGAAGGGCACACCATTCCGGGCCGCGAAGACCTCGTAGCCCGCCACGTTGACGACGAGCACCTCCCCCGCCGTATCTTCCAGCACCCACCGGGCCCGCTCGAGCGACAGACGCAACTGATCGATCCGGGCGTTGACCGGCACGTTCATGGCCGCCAGGGTCCGCGCGCCCAGCACGCCATCAGCGGTGAGCCCGTGCCTTGCCTGGAAGCGTCGTACTCCGGCGACGAGATTTTCGTCGTAAGCCTCGGGTGCCGGTGTCGTGCGGGGCAGATCACCGGTCACCAGCAGCCGTTCGCGCAAGATTGTCAGGCGGGGATCGCCGGCCCCGGGCTTCAGGACCGGACCGTCCGGCACCGCGGGCCAGCCGCCCGTAACTGCGATACCGCGATACTCGGCCAGCCGGTCCTGGAGGGACCGGTAGAGCGGTGCGCGATCCAGCCACTGGCCGAGAAACCCGGCCAGCGACGGCGCCGCCACAGAGTCCGTCAGTGTGTGAAGGGGATCCCGGCCTCTCCGGAAATGCCGAGTGAAGTTCCAGGCGGGCTCAAGCCGCTGCGGATTGACCTTGCCAAAACGCTGGTGGTAGCCGAAGCGAATCAGGCTCTCCGTGAGGAGCAAATCGAAGGACGCCACCAGCGCGGCGTCTTCACTGTGAGCCACCCGCTGGCGCAGTGCCTTGAGCGGCGTCAGGT
>CAYMKJ010000056.1:0-6808 GCA_964391025.1 uncultured Chromatiaceae bacterium | reverse complement strand
ACCTTCGAAGACGACGGTCCAGTCTTCGGGCTCCACTAGCTGACACCACGGCCGCGCGTGAGGAGCGAGGAAGTCGTTCGGGCGAGCTCCGCGATGGTTTCGGGCGCCTGGCTGGACTCCAGGATCAGGTCAATGCGCATGGATTGATGCTCTCACACGTTCAGCCTTGGCGAGTCACGTCGATCTTGTGCGGCGCGACAACAGAAGTCGTTGCAACTAAGGCAGCAAGGAAACCGTACCCGAACCAGACACCGTCGCGATAAATGGTGGTGCCTGGTTCGCTACGAGTCGCCTGATTCGAGGGAGGGCAACGACAAACGCTTTGGCAATTTCCGCCCCAGTGATATTTCCGGCTGTGAGCACAAACAAGCGGCCCGCTGCCGCATCGACGGCAGCTTTCTCGTTCTTACGGTAGCGGATGGCCTTATCCTTGGTAAGGACGACCCACCCGCGCGACGATACTTCCGTTAGCCACACGTCATCGTGCGTATCGCTCGGAAAGTGGTCGTCATGGATCTCAACCAAGGCACCAACGGCCCGCAGTGCCTCCGGAACCACGCGCTGGCCCAGAGAGCGGTCGATAAACAGAGTGACTTCAGGCTGCCCGCTGTTCGCAGCGGACTGCCTCGTCGATTTCTTCAAGTGGCCGGCCATAGTCCCGAGCGAGTTCCTTGATTGACTCACCGGCCTTGAAGCGTGCAGCGATCTCTCGAGTGGGAATCCCCGTTCCAGCGATTACCGGGCGACCGAAGCTGATGTCGGGATCAATGACTACCATTCGCGGTGCGTTCTGCATCTCATTACGCGTAAACGGGAAGAGACGGATCGGAATGCCGTGATCGTCCCGTTCGATGCGTCGTAGGGAAGCGGCCAGCACCTCGCGCATCTCGGCCTGCCCTTGCAGCGTGGCGTTGATGAGTTGACCATAACGTTCAACAAACAGGTGCAGTCCGTTGGTCTCGAACTCGTAGGCGAGCAGAGGCCGATCCGCGTCAAATTGCTTTTTCAGGTAGTTCAGCGATTTTCGGACACTGGGCATGGATACCGCGAAGCGCCGACGGATGGCACCCAGCACGTGAAGTTCAACGAGATTGCGAAATGACAGGGCGAGCGGGGAATATTGCGCCGCTCGCAGTAGTGCCTCTGACACACCCTCCCGCCCGGCGGACCAATAGCGAATCGTCGAGATCGGAATGGCCAGGTAGTGGGATGCCTCAGCCAGGCTGTAAGCCGGAAGGTCGCGACGGTCTGTCTTCTTCACTGCGGCGTGGTCCTCCGAAAGCACAGAGAGTCTAGCACCGGGACTAAGGGCCGCTGCAACCCGCCTTTCTCAAATTCGAATGCAGATCCGTAGCGATCCGTCGCGCCTTAAGGCGCTCCTACGGGGTGAGTAGCGCCTGATCCAGGTCGGCCAGCAGGTCCTGGATTCCCTCAATGCCGACCGACAGCCGCACCAGGCTGTCGGCGATCCCCATCTTCCGCCGCTCCTCGGTGGGCACGCTCGAGTGACTCATGGTGGCGGGCTGGCCCGCGAGGCTTTCGACGGCGCCAAGGCTCTCGGCCACTGTGAAGACCTGCAGCTTGTTCAGGAAACCACCGACAGTGCTGGCATCCCCCCTGATCTCAAAACAGACGACGCCGCCAAAGCTGCCCATCTGGCGCTTTGCCAGGGCGTGCTGGGGGTGGGTCGGCAGTCCCGGGTAGTAGACCCGTGTGACGCGCCCGTGTTTTTCCAGGTGCTGAGCAACTGCGAGCGCGTTCTCGCAGTGCCGCTCCATGCGCAGCGCCAGCGTCTTGATGCCCCGGAGGACCAGGTAGGAATCGAAGGGTCCCAGCACACCGCCCGAAGCACTGCGCAGCTGGTGAAGCTGCTTGCCCAGCTCCGCATCCGCGACCACGTTCACGCCGCCGAGCACGTCGGAATGCCCACCGAAATACTTGGTCGCTGAATGCATGACGATGTCGACGCCGAGTTCGAGGGGCCGCTGGTAGCAGGGCGTGGCGAAGGTGTTGTCCACGCAGGTCAGCAGCTTGTGCTGGCGGGCTACGCCCACGATGGCGGCGATGTCCGTGATCTTGAGCAGGGGGTTGGTCGGCGTCTCGATCCAGATCAGCCTGGTGGTCGGCCGGATCGCGGCGGTGACGCGGGCCGGATCCGTCATGTCCACGAACGTTAATTCGAGCCCGCTGATCCGCCGGCGGACCTGATCGAACAGGCGGCGGGTGCCGCCGTAGAAATCCAGCGGGGCGATGACGTGGCTGCCCGCGTCGAGCAGGTCGAGGATGCCCGCCGTGGCTGCCTGTCCCGAGGCATAGGCCAGGCCGCGCACACCCGACTCCAGCTCGGCGACGCAACGTTCCAGCGCGTCCCGGGTCGGATTCGACGAGCGGGTGTAGATATGCTCCCGGGGCTGGCCGAGCGCCTCCCACTCGAAGGTCGTGCTGGTGACAATCGGCGGCATGACGGCGCCGGTGGCCGCGTCGGTGGTCTGGCCGGCGTGGATGACCCTGGTTTCGAACTGACTGGCTTTTGCTGACATCGCGGAGGCCCTGGGCTTGTTTAGGTGGGGCTCGTGTTTGTTGGGAAACGGCGGCCGCAGGCTAACATAGCCCTCATGAGCACTGTGGATCAGCTATTGCGGGAGGGTACCCGGCGCCTGGGGGGCCTCGGCGGCTCACCCCGACTGGATGCGGAGCTGCTGCTGGCCCACGCCCTCGGTCAGCACCGGGAGGACCTGTACCGCTCGCTATTCAGCACCGTGCCAACCGAGACGGAGGAGCGCTATATTTTGCTGCTCGCCGAGCGTGAGACTCGCCGTCCCGTCGCCCAACTGGTCGGCAAGCGGGACTTCTGGACGTTCACTCTCGCGGTCACGCGCGCCACGCTGGTCCCGAGACCGGAAACCGAACTGCTGGTCGAGCGCGCCCTGGCCCGCATTCCTGTGGATGCGGGCTGGTCCATCGCCGATCTGGGGACCGGCACGGGCGCCGTCGCCCTGGCCATCGCCCGGGAGCGTCCCGCCTGCAAGGTGCTGGCCACCGACCTCAGCAAGCCCGCCCTCGCCGTCGCCCGACGCAATGCGCAGACCCTGAGTCTGCACAACGTCAGCTTCAGGCAGGGTGACTGGTTCCAGCCGCTGCCCGCACCGGACTCATCGAAGTGGCGCTGCCACCTGCTGATCTCGAACCCGCCCTACATCGCCGCCAATGAATGGGCGACCACCGATCCGGAACTCGGCTTCGAGCCGCGACTCGCCCTGGATGGCGGTCGGGACGGTCTCGACGCCTACCAAATTCTCACAGCCCGCGCACCGCGCTACCTGCGACCCGGCGGCTGGCTCCTGCTGGAACACGGCTTCCGCCAGGGAGAAACGGTTCGCGCGCTGCTAAAGCGCGCCGGCTTCGGCAACGTGGCCACGACCGCTGATCTTGCCGGGCGACCGCGGGTTTCGGAGGGGCAGATCGGGGCGCCGCCGTGACCGTCATCTCGTGACTAAAGTGGATCCCGCCCGCTACAGCCGCCACCTGGCACTGCCCCAGGTGGGCGAGAGCGGGCAACGCCGCCTGGAGCAGGCCAGTGTGCTGGTGGTCGGCCTCGGCGGCCTCGGTTCCGTGGCGAGCCTGTACCTCGCGAATGCGGGTGTTGGCCATCTCGTCATCAACGACTTCGATCGTGTCGACGCCACCAACCTGCCTCGTCAGATCCTGTTCCGGGACAGCGACGTGGGGGAGTACAAGACCCATGCGACAGCCGAGCAGTTGCGGGCCGCCAACCCGGCGCCCCATGTCAGCGTGCTGAACCGGCGCCTGGATGCCGACGAATTGCGGGACGCCGCCAGCGCCTGCAGCCTCGTACTCGATTGCACCGACAACTTTCCCACGCGACTGCTCCTGAACGCTGCCTGCGTCGCCACCCACAAGCCGCTCGTGACGGGCGCGGCGATTCGCTTCGAGGGCCAGGTGGCCGTGTTCCTGAACAATGACAGCACCAGTCCCTGCTACCGGTGCCTGTATGCCGACGAGGACGAGAACTTCGCCAACTGCGCGGGCCAGGGCATTCTTGCGCCCGTTGCCGGCACCATTGGTGCCCTGCTCGCAACCGAAGCCCTGAAGCTGCTGCTGGGACTCGATTCGGGCCTGCGCAACCGGCTGTGGATCTACGACGCTCTCACCGGCGCCACCCGTATGGTCGCCATCCGCAAGGCGCCGGGCTGTCCGGCATGCGGCTGACGAGGTCTGGCCTTAGCCCGCAAGAGCGGCTGGCCGTCCTCTAGAACGTCGTCAGCGGGACCCTCGGGGCAGCAACGAACAGCAAGTTCGACGACATTGTGACGTGGCTCTCACGCGCCACGCTCTACGGCGACCTAGCCAGCACGGGGCGCCTGCCCTGACCAGCAGCGCGGGGTAATGATTCTGTGACCCGTCTTACGGATCGCCGTGCGGCACTCCCGCAGTATTTCCACAGTCTTCGGGCACGACCGGAGCGCGGGGTTCCGGCGCAGACACCTTCGAGGAGCACGGCATGGTTACGCATCCCCCTCAGCAGGGCCTCACCCTGGTCGAAATCGCGGTCGTACTGGCCATCATCGGTCTCCTGATCGGTAGCGTGCTGAAAGGCCAGCAAATGATCACGAACGCCAAGGTGAGCAACGTCGAGAACGACTTCAAGGGCATCTCCGCCGCGATCCTGGCCTACCAGGACCGTTACGGCGTATTGCCGGGCGATGACCCGGCCGCCTCCACCCGCTTCCCCGGCAACTGGGCCGCCGCAGACAACGGCAATGGCAATGGCGCCATCGGCGGTGCCTGGAACAGCACGAACAACACGCAGGAGTCCCGGAAGATCTGGAAGCACCTGCGCGGCGCGGGCTTTCTGAAGGGCCCCGTGGATGACACGGCGGCGTCCTATCAACAGCCGGCTCATTCCTTCAAGGGCCTGATTGGCTTCGAGCAGGGTCTGTACAACCTCAGCGGCCACGTGGTCGTGTTCGGGACACTGAAAGGCAACGTGGCCCAGATCCTCGAGGCGCGCGGTGATGACGGCAACCCGAGCAAAGGCTCCCTGCAGGGCAATGCCGCCGCGACCGCCTACACGCCGAGCACGAAGTACGATCTGGCCTACAGCTTCTAGCTGCAGACCGGAGACGAAAAAAAACGGGACGGTGCACCAGCACCGCCCCGTTTCTTTTAGGACGTAGTCAGCTCGACTTGCAATCAGTCCTCGTCCTCCAACTCGATTTCATCAGCCACGATGGTGCCGCCGCCCTGGGTGAACTGCAACTGGACTTCGGAACCATTGCCCACTGCCAGGAAAAACGCTGCGCTGCTGATCACGTTGTCGGCGGAGTCCCGGAACTGCGTACTGCCGTCCGTGATGACCGGTACCCCAAGGACCGAGAGGTTGGGATCGGCGAGGTTGCTAACCGCACCCCGCAGCAGGCCCTCGTCGCTGGACTCGTCCCGCTCCACGATGACGGCGGTGAGCGTGGCTCCAGCACCGGGAGCGCCACGAACCTCCACGTAGTCACCGACGCTGATGTCGTCAAGGCCAAAGGTCTGGCCGGCGACGCCGGTCTGGTCCTCGTAGCGGGTCGTGGCAGTCACCGTGACAGTGACCCCGGCGACCGTCAACGTCCCCGCGCCCGGGTTCACGGCGGTCACATTGCCAGCCACCCGGCCGTCGATGCTGTCGTCGTCCCCGTCATCGTCGCTGTCGCCAGACTTGAACTCGACCTTCCTGGCGACGATTACGCCGGACGCATTCACCTCGCCCTCGACCTCGACCTTGACGTTAAGCGCAAGATCGGCGGCAACCCCGTCCTCGTAGACGGTCTGGCCATTGGTCGTCACGGGTACGCCGGCCACATCGAAGTTCGTCGGTGAAACGTAGCGCGTGATGTAGCCTTCGACCTCGCCCTCGTCACCGTCGTCGGCCCCGGAGATGCCGTCATCCTCGAGTTCCACGTCGTCAGCAACGAGCTGGCCGCTGCCGTTGACGACGGCACCCTTGGCCTCGACGAAATTGCCATTTGCAATCTGCCCGTCTGGAAAATCTTTAAGGGTAGCGGTCGCGTAATTGACGACCAGCGTGTTGATGTTGAACGTGGTCGCGGTTAGCGCGCTCACCACACCCCGCACCTCCAGGGTGTCGTCGCCCTGGTTCACGCTCTCGATCCGCGTGGCACGAACCGCGCCACTGCCGTCGATCAGGCCGCTGACCTCGACGAAGTCGCCGTCAGCCAGACCCGTGAGATCCCTCGGCGAGATGTTGTCATCGAAGGAAGTTGCGGCATCGACGAGGACCGTCTGGCCGAGCACGACGAAGCTCTGGTTGACGAGGTCGATGCTGCCGGTAGCAATAGGCCCTTCCAGCGTATCGTCATAGCTGACCGTTTCCGAGCGGCGCGTGACGCCATCGTCGAGGCTGCTCCACTGGATCGTCACTTGCTGGCCGACCTGCAGGTCAGCCTGGCTACCGGAGCCGCTGTCGTCGATGTCAAATGTTGCGCTGCTGGTCGAGTACTCCACACCATTCACGATGATGCTGCCGAAACCACTGATGGTGCCGGTCGAGACGCCCAGGCGATCGATGCCGGCGAAGTTACCCCCGCCCCCACCACCACCACAGGCAACCACCAGACCCACCACGAGGCCCGCGAAGCCGACTGCCGCAATCCCACGTTTGAAACTCTGCATGACTGATTACCCTCTTACTCTCCGGAAATCAAAAAAACGCCCAGTCCCAGCCGCGCGCGCTTGCGGGCGCCGCCCGCTGCCGGCTTTGCTTCGTGTTCCGTCAACCATTTGT
>CAYMKJ010000055.1:0-2654 GCA_964391025.1 uncultured Chromatiaceae bacterium | reverse complement strand
ATGTCCGGTGCTGGATACAGGCAGAAACTCGGTCAGTCCCTCGATGATGCCGAGGATGAGGGCGCTCAGGAGCGGCGTGGGATCGGTCATGACGCAGTATAAAGCGCCGCTACCCAGCCGCGGTGCCGGCACTGCCCCGCCAACGCTCCGGGCGACTTACCCACCATCGGCAGGGCCTTCTGGTGCCGGGGCCGGCGGTCGGCATGAGAATGAGTCTGTTGGCCATTGGCGCTAGACTACCGCCATCCTTAACTCACGTGGAGTTCGCATGCGTCGCAATCTGTTCATCCTGATGGCTTCCTGCTTGACCCTGGCAAACATTGCCGAGGCTGCCCAGCCAACGCCCAAGACCGAAGAAGACAAGACGCTCTACGTGCTGGGGGTCATGATCAGCCGCAATCTCCAGCCCTTTGCCTTTACGGCCAAGGAACTGGAAATGGTCGAGGCGGGTCTTACGGATGGGGCGCTGGACAAATCCACCATTCAGGACCTCGAAAGTTACGGGCCGAAGGTGCAGGAGTTGCAGAAAACGCGCATGGCTGCCACAGCCGAAAAGGAGAAGGCGGCTGGGGCGGCGTATCTCGCCAAGGCCGCGGCAGACAAGGACGCGACCCGGACCGCCAGCGGCATCGTCATCAAGACCCTGACAGCCGGCACCGGCGCGAGCCCCACCGCCGCAGATCAGGTCAAGGTGCACTACGAAGGCACATTCGTCGGCGGCCAGGTGTTCGATAGCTCGATCGAACGCAAAGAGCCGGTTACCTTCCCGCTGAATGGTGTGATCCCCTGCTGGACAGAGGCTGTGCAGCTGATGAAGGTGGGCGGCAAAGTCCAGATCGTCTGTCCCTCTGCTCTGGCCTACGGCGACCAGGGTCGTCCGCCGCAGATTCCGGGTGGCGCGACGCTGAACTTTCAGGTGGAATTGCTGGAAATCGTGAAGGCCGGCGCAGCGGCGCCGCCTGTCTCTGGCGAGTAGAAGCGATCGCGCCCGACCCTGGGCTACCCTCTCCCCATGATCTCCGACTACCTCGAACGAATCCTCAAAGCCCGCGTCTACGACGTGGCGGTCGAGACGCCACTGGAACCAGCGCCGCGACTCTCCGTGCGCCTTGGTAACCGCGTGCTGCTGAAACGCGAGGACCTCCAGCCGGTCTTCTCGTACAAATTGCGCGGCGCCTACAACAAGCTGGCGCAGCTAACGCCAACGGAGCGGGCGGCAGGTGTCATCTGCAGCTCGGCGGGCAATCACGGCCAGGGGGTCGCACTGGCCGCCAGGGCCATGGGCATCCGCGCCCTGGTGGTGATGCCGGTCACGACGCCCACGATCAAGGTGGATGCCGTGCGAGCCCTGGGCGCCGAGGTGGACCTGCACGGCATCACCTACGACGACGCCTATGCCCGCTCGCAGGAACTCGTCGCGGCCGAGGGGCTGACGTTCGTGCACCCCTTCGACGATCCGGCCGTGATCGCGGGCCAGGGGACGGTGGGCATGGAGATCCTGCGCCAGCAGCGCGGTGCCATCGACGCCATATTCGTCCCGGTTGGTGGTGGCGGCCTCATCAGCGGCATCGGGCTGTATGTGAAGGCTTTACACCCTGAGATCCGCGTAATCGGGGTGGAACCGGAGGAATCACCGACCATGCACTCGGCCCTCGCGGCCGGGCGGCCCGTCCGCCTGGAGCGCGTCGGAATCTTTGTCGACGGCGTCGCCGTGCGCCAGGCCGGCGAGGAGACGTTCCGAATTTGCCGGGAGGTCGTTGACGAGATCATTCTCGTCACCAACGACGAAGTCTGCGCCGCCATCCGCGACGTGTTCGAGGACACCCGCGCCATCATGGAACCGGCGGGCGCGCTGGCCGTGGCCGGCATCAAGCGCTACGTGGAAGCAACAGCCTGCCGCGACCAGACCCTGGTGGCTGTGAACAGCGGGGCGAACATGAACTTCGACCGGCTGCGTTATATCGCCGAGCGGGCCGGTATCGGCGAGCACCGGGAGGCACTGCTTGCGGTACAGATTCCGGAGCGGCCCGGCAGTTTCCGCGCGTTCTGCGAGACGATTGGCAACCGATACATCACCGAGTTCAACTACCGGTATGCCGACCCCGCGCGGGCGCGAATTTTTGTCGGCGTTGGCCTGACCGGGGGTCTCGCTGAACGGGCGCAACTCCTCGCCCGACTCAGGGAACTGGGCTTCCCGGTGTCCGACCTCAGCGACGACGAGGTGGCCAAGCTGCACGTCCGGCACATGGTCGGCGGTCTGGCCCCGGGGCTTAAGGACGAGCGTCTGTATCGCTTCGAGTTCCCTGAGCTGCCCGGCGCCCTGCTGGAATTCTTAAGGGCCTTTGGCAGCCGGTGGAACATCAGTCTCTTCCACTACACCAATCCCGGCTCCGATTTCGGCCGGGTCCTGGCGGGTATCCAGGTGCCCGATCAGGAACTGGAGGAATTTCTCGCGCACCTCAAATCCACGGGCTACGAGTTCTGGGATGAGAGTGCGAATTCGACGTATCGGATGTTTCTCGCGGCGGACTGACCTCGCGTCAGATGGTCAGAGCCAGTGGGCTCAAATACCTTATCCCGTTAGCTTGCGCCTGAGCCGAACGCCCGGACTCCCCGAAACGGGGATTTTTTTCGCCCTTTTATGTTCTACTCAG
>CAYMKJ010000054.1:0-4746 GCA_964391025.1 uncultured Chromatiaceae bacterium | reverse complement strand
AGTCAACGGCATTGGCTGGGCGCTGGCCGCGATGCTGGCAATCGCCTTTGTCGTCGCCCGGAATGAACCCGCGGTCTTCGCTCCGACCACCGACGTGGTAGCGAGCCGGGTAAGCCTGGTGAACGGGGCGTCGGACGTGATGACCTTGCCCTGGGCGCCCCCGACTGCGGCGGGCTACCGGGGAGTCACTGGTGATGTCGTGTGGAGTCAGTCCCGCCAGGAGGGTTACCTGCGGCTCGCCAATATGCCCGTGAACGACCCGGCCCGCACTCAGTACCAGCTCTGGATCGTGGATCCCGAGCGCGACACGCACCCGGTTGACGGGGGCGTGTTCAACGTCAGCGCCACCGGCGAAGTCATCATTCCGATCCGGGCGAAGCTGCTGATCCAGTCACCAACGGCGTTTGCGATCACGGCGGAACAACCGGGCGGTGTGGTGGTCTCTGCGGGTCCGCTGCTGGTGGTCGCGTCAACCTGATTCAGCCTGGCGCCCCGGCTGTTTCCATAGCTCTGCTCAAGACTAAGACTTCTTTACGGCGGCCGCGCTCTTCTCAAACTCGCCCCGGATCGCCTCACCCATCCACTTCATGAAGTTGGGGTGATTCACCAGCCCCTTGGGATTGAACTCGTAGGTGAGCCCCTTCAGGTCGCTGCGCAGCTTGGCCTGAATGGTCCGGGCGCCAATCAGGTTGGTGACGACCAGAACCCGCTGCCCGTTCTTCCCAGCGGCCTCGACGACTTCCCTCATCTTCTTTACGTTAGCCTCCCGGATCTCCGGCGGCGCATCGTCCTGGAGGGTCATGCCGCGCACGTCTGCAAAGCCCCCATCCTGCTTCACGATCCTGGCGAGGCCACTGAGCACGCGCAGCTCCTCCGCGTTGTCCTCTGCCGAGCTGGGGCCATGGCCAGCGATGATCACGACCTCCTTCTTGGGATCCTGACTGATCTCAGTGGCGTGATCGATCAGGATTTCGGCCACGAGCGGGTTGTCCCCTGGCGGCGCCACGAAGTGCAGCGTCGCGTCGGTTTTCACCCGCGGCACACTGGCAAACTCGGGCTTGTCCTGCTTGCCGAAAATGTACAGCCACTGCCGGTACAGCTCGTTGGTGCCCGATGACGTAACGGGGACGACAACGATTTCCCTGGCGCCCGCAGCCTTCAGATCGTCGAGCCCCACCTGAATGTGCTCCGACATCATCATCGCCATCCCGACGCCCATGGACGTGGGGAAAATATTGCCAATCGACTGGACCTGGTCCTTGAAAATCTTGTCCCCCTGCTCCCGGAAACCGTGCATGAGGATCAGGACGCCCTGGGAGCCCTTCAGATCCGGCGGACTGATGTACCAGGCGTACTCCGGGCCCATCATGTCCATGGACATGGTGATCTCGGCATCGCTGTAGTTCTTGTACAGCGCAATTTTGTCGCGCAACTCCTTCGTCATGGCCGGGTCCATCTTGTGCTTCATGCCATAGAGGCTGCGGCCTTCGGCATCGGGCCCCATGCTCATCTGGCTCATGTCGTGGCCCGAGTGGTCCATCGTCGACTTGTCAGCCGGGCTGCCGGCAGGCTGGTCCGCCGCCAGGGCGGTCAGCGCGAGCAGACCAAGACCGGCGGTCAGGACGGTGGCGTCGCGAAACGTCCGGGGGCAGGTGATCGATTGCACGGTGATTCTCCCGACGGTGAGGTAGAAACAGGGACTTTGAGATGGCCCGATCAATACTAGGCGGGGTCCCGGCCGCCAAGCAACTGCCGTTGAAAGAAGCGAAAGATTTCCTCTGCGGTCGGCAGATCGTGGCTGGTTCGGCCAAGAATTCGCGGCATCGTCTTCACGGGGTGCGGAATCGTGTGGCCACCGCCGTGGATGGTGATCAGGTCCACCTCGGGCCGGTCCCCGGCGGACCACACCCGGCGGCTCGCCACCGTGCCGTCTGCCGGATCCACGTCGGGATAGCGATGCTCGAACGGCGGACCCGCGTAGCCGGCAAGCGTTCGGAAGTAGTCCGCCGTCGCGAGAGCTGACTGCACGGCACCACGCCGGTTGAAGGGGCCCAGGAACCAGACCTCGCCGCCCTCGTAAGGGCTGATCGGGTCCGCATCGCCGTTGATCAGGAGAACCGGCACGGCGCGACCGCTCATCCGGCAACTCAGGTTGTCAGCCGCCGGCAGACTCGCCGCGATGGCCGCAACGCCCGCCACAAAATCCGGAGCCTCCAGCGCGAGTCGAAGCGCCATGTGGCCCCCGTTGGAGAGGCCGGTGGCAAAGACCTCGTCGGTCGCAATGCGCCGGCCGTGCAACGCCGGATCGCCGCCCAGTCGGGCCACCACCGCGCGGAGGAAGCCCACATCGTCCACCCCGCGCCGCTTTGCCGCGTCGTCGCCTGTCGCCCGGCAGTCATTCCAGTACCCCTCGAAGCCCTGCGGATAGACGATGACCGCACCGTCCCGGTCCGCCAGTTCCTCAAAGGCCCAGGCGGTGTCGCTGCGCATGCGCTCCGCCGAGCCGGCGGCACCGTGCAGCACCAGCATCACCGGAGCAGGGTCGGAGGGGTGCTGGGGGATGTACATGAGGAAGGAACGCGGCAGGCCGCCGAACTCAAGGCGTCGCTGCTCCAGGTGGCCGGTGACGGGCGGCTGCGGAAATGCGGGCGCGCGCAGCCCCCACCACCAGAGCACGACGCCACCCGCCAGTGCGAGGACCACCAGCGCTGCTATCGCCTGAACCAGCCACGGCCGCATGGGGAGAAGGTACCATCCCCAAAGGTTCACTGTGGGCACTCCCATGCACTGTATTGCCACTCCCCATCCAGGTCCGCTCGCCCTCGCGCTACTGGCCGCGCTTCTGACCTCCTGCGGCGCACAGCAACAGCCGCCCGTTGCAGCGGCCGCCACCCTGAACGCAACGCGCCCGGCAACTTTGGGGCTCGGCTTCGACCCGACAGACCTTGACCGGAAGATCCGCCCACAGGATGACTTCTGGCACTTCGTGAACGGCAAGTGGCTCGCCAGCACCGAGATCCCGCCGGATCGGTCGGGCTACGGCAGCTTCCAGATCGTGGACGAGAAGACCGAGGTTCATTTGCGTGCGCTGGCAGAGGAGGCGGCCAACCAGGCGGCGACGCCGGGTTCCGACGCGCAGAAGATTGGCGCGCTCTACAGGAGCTTCATGGATGAGGCACGGGTCGAAGCGCTCGGCATGCGGCCGCTCGGACCGGACCTCACCGCCATTGACGCCCTGCGCACCCACGCCGACGTGATCGCGTACTTCGGCACGGCCATGGCCGCCGGCGTGCAGACACCTGTGCAGTGGTTCGTGGATGCGGACGCCACCGACCCGACGCGCAACCTGGCTTACTTCTGGCAGGACGGCCTCGGCCTGCCGGACCGGGACTACTACCTGGACGATCGGGCCGAGCTCAAGGAGGCCCGGGCCGCGTACCAGTCCCACATCGAAAAGCTGTACGGCCTGGCGGGGTGGAAGGACGGCGCCGGCGCGGCGCGCACCATCGTCGCGCTCGAGCGGCGCATTGCCGAACGCCACTGGTCAGCCGTGCAAAACCGGGACCGGGAGAAAATCTATCAGAACCAGGTGGAGCTCGCGGCGGCCGCCGAACAGTTTCCCGAGTTCGCCTGGCCGCAATTGCTGGCCGCGGCCGGCCTGCAACCGCCCGGCAAGTTCGTGGTGGCGCAGACCGACTACTTTGCGGCCCTGGGTCCCCTCGTTCGCTCGTTCCCAGTGGCCGACTGGCAGACCTGGCTGCGCTTCAAGACGCTGAAGCGCTACGCTCCCTTCCTGACCGCCGCGGTCGTCCAGGAAAACTTCGCCTTCGAGGGCGGCACTCTCAAGGGCATTGAGAAGAACAAGGCCCGGTGGAAGCGCGGCGTAAAGCTGGCCAGCGAGGAGCTGGGGGACCTCGTCGGAAAAGCCTATGTTGAGCGCCACTTCCCGCCTTCGTCGAAGGCTCGCATGGAGCGCATGATCGCCGACCTGCGGGACGCCTATCGGCAATCCATCGACAAACTGGCCTGGATGACGCCCGAGACGAAGCAGGCCGCCCAGGCGAAGCTCGCGAGGTTTCGCAGCAAGATTGGCTACCCGGACCGGTGGAAGGACTACTCGTCCGTCAGCGTCGCAGCGAACGACCTGGTGGGTAATCTGCGCCGCACCCGCTCGTTCGCACATTCCTACGATGCCGCCAGGCTGGCCAGGCCGGTG
Organism: uncultured Chromatiaceae bacterium; assembly: GCA_964391025.1. Taxonomy (GTDB): domain Bacteria; phylum Pseudomonadota; class Gammaproteobacteria; order Steroidobacterales; genus SHZI01. The sequence goes on along the minus strand of CAYMKJ010000054.1, from coordinate 530 downwards.
GACCCTAACGAGTGGCTGATGACGCCACAGACGGTGAACGCCTACTACCAGCCCACGTCGAATGAGATCGCGTTTCCTGCAGCCATCCTGCAGCCGCCGTTCTTCGACCCGGCCGCGGACGACGCCTATAACTACGGCAGCATCGGCAGCACCATCGGCCACGAGTTCAGCCACGGCTTCGACGACCAGGGCCGCAAGTTTGATGGCGATGGCCGGCTCAGGGACTGGTGGACCGCGCAGGATACTGCGCAGTACACGACCCGTACGAAACAGCTGGTGGACCGCTACAACGGCTTCCGCCCGCTGCCGAATTTCACCATAAACGGGCAGCTGACCCTCGGCGAGAACATCGCGGACCTCACCGGCCTCGTGATGGCCCACCGCGCCTGGCAGCTCTCCCTGCAGGGCCGGGAGTCGCCGGTGATCGGCGGCTTCACGGGCGAGCAACGGCTGTTCATCGGCTATGCGATTTCCTACCGGGGCATGGACCGGCCACAGCGGTTGCAGTCTCAACTGCTGAGCGACCCGCA
>CAYMKJ010000053.1:0-7590 GCA_964391025.1 uncultured Chromatiaceae bacterium | reverse complement strand
CACGCGGGATTTCGAGCCCGACCCCGCCAATGCGGCCGGTGTCGTCCGCTTCTGCGAGCGCTATCTCCCTGACGCACTCGGCCCAGTGCATCTCATCAAGACCTGCCTCTACACCCTCACCCCCGATCGCGACTTTGTCATCGACACCATTCCCGGCCATGCCGCGGCGAGCATCGCCATCGGCGCCGGGCACGCCTACAAGTTCGCCTCTGTGATCGGGCGAATTCTCTCCGAACTCGCAATTGATGGCGAAACGCCCTCCGATATCTCGGAGTTCCAGTTCGGGCGAGCGATTCTGCAGCTGGAAGACCCGCCAGTCAGCTACATGGTGTAACCCATTACCGCCGAGTCGAAGAACGACATTCCGCGTCCGCGCCCGGCGATGGGGTTCCGCGACCTCGTAATGTTCTGCGTGGTCACGGGGATCAGCGTGCGCTGGATCGGCACCGCGGCGGCCGCGGGGCCGTCGGCCATTACGATCTGGGTAGGCGCCTGGTTCGTGTTTTACCTGCCACTCCTCGCGGCGGTTCTCGAACTTTCCTCGCGCTTCAGTGACGGTGACGGCGGCATCTATCACTGGAGCCAGCGCGTGCTCGGCGACTGGGCGGGATTCATGACCGGCTGGACGTACTGGACGAGCAACCTGCCATTCTACCCGTCGATCCTGGTCTTCGCTGCCGGAGCCGCCGCCTACCTGATCGCGGATGACCCGGCCACGCTCGCCGCAAACCGGGGCTACGTGCTCGGCTTCTCAGTGGCGGCAATGTGGCTCGCCACGCTCCTCAACGTGTACGGCCTGCGCATCGGCAAGTGGCTGCACAACCTGGGCGCCATAGGCAACTGGGCCCCGGTCCTGATTTTCCTGGTACTGGCCTTTATTGCCTGGTTTCGTTTTGGCTCCGCGACCGAGTGGACGCCCGCGGCGTTCGTGCCGCACGCCAGTCTGCGCGAAATGGTTTTCTGGACGGCACTGGTCTTCTCACTGGCAGGCTCGGAGGCCTCGGTGTTTCTGCGCAGCGAGGTGCGGGATTTCCGGCATCTCTTCCCGAGGGCGCTGCTGACCGGGGGCGTTCTGGTGATCACCGGCTACACCTTCGGCGCCATCGCCATCCTGATCATCCTGCCCGCGGACCAGGTGTCGAGTTTCGGCGGCATCATGGAGACCGTGGTCGCCGGCACGGCACGCATCGGCTGGGAATGGCTGGTGCCCATCATGGCAGTGCTGCTCGTCGTGGCGAACGTCGGCGCGGTGGGCGCGTGGCTCACGGCGTCTGCACGCCTGCCCTTCCTCGCCGGCATCGACCGGTACCTGCCGGAGCCCTTCGGACGCATTCATCCACGGTGGGGAACGCCGCATATCGCCTTCCTCTGGCAGGCGGTGTTTGCGACCGCCTTCCTGCTGCTCAGCCAGGCGGGCGCGACCGTCGCGGGCACCTACCGGATCCTGGTCAGCATGAGCATTATTTCGTACTTCCTGCCCTACCTCTTCACTTTTGTCGCCGTGCTGAAGGTCCAGGCCTGGCCTGCGTCCCCCGATGTCATTCGCCCGCCGGGTGGCCGCGCGACGGCGATCGTGCTCGCGTCGGTGGGACTGAGCGTCACCATCGCGGCGCTGCTTCTCGCCGTCGTGCCCGACGCCGCGGAGACGAACAAGCCCCTCGCTGTCGCCAAGGTCGTAGGAAGCATGTTGCTGCTGGTGGGAATCGGGCAGATGGTCTACCGGCGCGGTGCCCGGCAACGGGGGATTGGTTCCAGCTGTTAAGTAGCGTAAATCAGGCTGGCAGGCGGACCTGCCGAAAGACCGCGACATCCCGCAAAGGCTCGAAGATTGGCCCGTTGAGCTCTGAGCCGAGATCCACCTCGCCCTGCACGCCGTCGCTGAACTGCAGCCAGATCCGGAAGTCGGAAACATAGCGGGCGTTTGTGATGCGGGGGAGCATGGGATTATTCGAGCGGTGGAATCCCGGGCAGCGTTTCACAAAGGGCAAACAAGCGCGAGTTCATCCACTGGTTGTACTCGGCCATTGCTCGGCAGAACGCGCTCGTGATCATGATGAGGAAGGATTTGCGGGTCTAATTACTAAATGAGTGACTCAATTGGAGTGAAGTATGACCCCGGAATCGTTGTTAAGTCTAAGGGGCTAAGTTCTCCACCCCTTCAATATCTGCCATAAACCCAATCGGCCGACTCACCGGCTCCGGCTGCGCAATCAACTGCCGGATGGCGGCCAGCAGTTCCTGCAGACTCTCATCGTGTTCGCCAACTCGGTGTTCCAACTCGTCGAGGCGAGTGACAAGTGCGCGGTTGGTCTGCGCCCACTGGCGCATCCTGACAAAGACCCGGACCACCAGCAGGCTGACTGCAACGGCCCGGTCAGATTTCAGGACACTTGCCAGCTGCAGTGCGCCATGCTCATTGAAGACATACGGCAACGAGCGCCGACCGCCCCACCCGTTTGAGGTCACCAATTTGTGACCTCAAAGCCCGCCACTCCAGGTCATTGATCTGGAAGGCGAAGTCTTCTGGGAAGCGCTCCGGATTTCGCTTTAGCGCCTGCAGCAAGGCCTTGGTCGGGACGCCGTAGAGAACCGCCAGGTCCGCATCCAGCAATACGGCCTGGCCTCGAAGCCGGAGGATGCGCTGACTGACGCCATCCGGAATGCCGGTCGCCACGGGATTGTTCATACGCCAAGGCTAGCTGGCACGCCGGGGCTCGCAAGGCAGGAAAGTGGCCGTTATGGGGAGATTCCCCAGAGCCCGTCGGTCCGAAATCTTGAGGTCACAATTTGTGACCTCAAGATTGGCTGCGTTAACTGGTTGATTTAAAAGGTCGCGCCGGTCGGCGCTCCTACTCGACGGTGACGCTCTTCGCCAGATTCCGCGGCTGGTCCACGTCCGTGCCCCGCAATATGGCGACGTGATAGGCGAGTAGTTGCAACGGAATCGTGTAGACAATCGGCGCCTGCAAGTACGTAACGTGCTTCGGCATCTTGATCACCGTCACGCCGTCGCTGGATTCGAAGCCCGAATCCGGGTCTGCAAACACGAACAGCTCGCCGCCCCGGGCGCGGACTTCCATCAGGTTGCTTTTCAACTTTTCCAGCAGGTCGTTGTTCGGCGCCACGGTGATGACGGGCATGTCCGCGTCCACCAAAGCCAGCGGGCCGTGCTTCAGTTCGCCCGCCGGATACGCTTCGGCGTGGATGTAGGAGATTTCCTTCAGCTTCAGGGCGCCCTCCATCGCAATCGGATGCAGGATACCGCGGCCGAGGAACAGGGCGTGGTGCTTGTCGGCGAAGCGCTCGGCGAGCTTCTTCATCACCGGGTCCAGGACCAGAGTCTTCTCAATCAGGCCGGGTATCTCGATGAGGCGCGTCACCAGGCCCCGCTCCCGCTCCGCGTCGACGGTGCGATGCTTCGCCAGCGCGATCACCAGCATGGTCAGCGCTGCAATCTGGGTGGTGAAGGCCTTGGTGGAGGCGACGCCGATCTCGGGGCCGGCGCGGGTGAGCATCACCAGATTGGACTCCCGCACCAGCGAGCTCTCCGGCACGTTACAGATGGCCAGTGTGGACAGGTAACCGCCGTCTTTGGCCAGCCGGAGAGCCGCCAGGGTGTCAGCCGTCTCGCCGGACTGGGAAATAGTGACAAACAGGGTGTTCCTGGGCACTACGGGGTTGCGATAGCGGTACTCACTGGCGATGTCCACGTGGCAGGGCAGGCGACAAACCTGCTCGATCAGGTACCGGGCCACGGAGCCCGCGTGGAAGCTGGTGCCGCAGGCCACGATGTGCACGGCCTCGGTGTGACGGAAGATTTCGGTGGCCCCGGGGCCGAAGGCGGCCTCCAGCAGCTTGCCATTGGCGACCCGTTCCTCGAGCGTCTGGCCGACAGCCCGGGGCTGCTCGTGGATCTCCTTCAACATGTAGTGGGCGTACTGGCCCTTCTCGGCGGCATCGGCGGAGAGCTCGCTTTCCTTCACCGGCCGGTGCGCAGGCTTGCCATCCTTGTCGACCACACGCACATGGCTGCGGTGGATCTCGGCCACGTCACCCTCTTCGAGGAAGATGAAGCGACGCGTGACGGGCAGCAGGGCGGAGACGTCGGAGGCCACGAAGTTCTCGCCCTCACCCAGCCCGACCACCACCGGGCAGCCACAGCGGGCGAGGATCAGCTGGCCGGGATTGTCTTCGCTCATCACCACCAGCGCGTAAGCGCCGTGGAGCTGGGCGACAGTGGCCTGCACCGCCTCGAAGAGGTTCGGAGTTGTCCTCAGGTGGTAGTGGATCCGGTGCGCGATGCACTCGGTGTCGGTGTCGGAGGCAAAAGTGTAGCCGAGGGCCTTGAGCTCGTCCCGTAGCTGCTCGTGATTCTCGATGATGCCGTTATGGACGATCGCGAGACCGTCGTGGGAAATATGGGGGTGGGCGTTCTTCTCGCTGGGGATCCCGTGAGTGGCCCAGCGGGTGTGAGCGATGCCGATCGTCGAGTTCAGCGGATCCGCATCCAGGGCCGACTGGAGTTCTGCCACCTTGCCCTGGCGGCGCTGCCGGCGCAGATGCCCGTTGCTCAAGACTGCCAGGCCCGCCGAGTCGTAGCCCCTGTATTCGAGACGCCGCAGTCCCTCCATCAGAATGGGGACGACGTTCCGGTCAGCGATGGCTCCGACGATTCCGCACATCTTTTGGATTATGGCTTAGGGGGGCGGTTAGGGCGCGAGTATTGCCCGGAGCGGGGTTACCAAGCTGTAACGCAGGTCGCGAAATGGGGACATGCCTCATTTCTATTTCGCGGCTGAAGCCGCTCCTACACACCTTTAACGGGTCGTTTCCAGCCCGGGATGCTGAGCTGCCGACCCCGTTCGATGGTCAGCTGGCCGGCCGGGGTGTTCTTGGTGATGGTGGCACCGGCCCCAATGGTGGCACCGGCGCCGATTTCCACGGGGGCTACCAGTTCGACCCCGGAGCCGATGAAGGCGCCGTCGCCAATGATCGTGCGGTACTTGTTGGCGCCGTCGTAGTTGCAGGTGATGGTGCCAGCACCCACGTTCACCTTCTCGCCGATGGTGGTGTCGCCGATGTAGCTCAGGTGGTTCACCTTGCTGCCGCGACCAATCACGCTCTTCTTCACCTCGACGAAGTTGCCGAGCTTGGCGCCTTCGGCCAGCGCCACGCCGGGGCGCATGCGGGCGTAGGGGCCGATCTCACAGCGGGGGCCGATGACCCCGTCCTCGAGCAGGCAATGGGGATGGATCACCGTGCCGGCACCAATGAGCGTATTGCGGATCAGGGTGAAGGACCCGATGCGCACACCAGCGCCGATGTGCACCACGCCCTCGAAGATCACGTCGGGGTCGATCACCACGTCCCGACCGCAAACCAGTTCACCGCGGATGTCTATGCGCTCCGGGTCGGTCAGGGTGACGCCCGCAGCCATCAGCTCGCCCGCAAGCCGGCGACGAAGAATCTTTTCGGCGGCCGCCAGCTGGGCCTTGTCGTTGATACCCAGCACCTCGTCCTCCGACTCAGCCGGGACGGTGGCCACGGTTAACTTGTCCTTGACCGCGAGCCCGATCACGTCGGTGAGGTAGTACTCCTTCTGGGCGTTGTCCGGCCTTAGCCGGCCGATCCATTTCGCCAGGCGTCCCGCCGGACAGGCGAGCAGACCGGTGCTGATCTCGCGGATCTGCCGCTGCCTGGCAGTGGCGTCCTTCTCCTCGACGATGGCCGTGATGGCGCCACGATTGTCCCGCAGGATCCGGCCGTAGCCAGTAGGGTTGGCCATCTCGGTGGTGAGCACCGCAAGCTGACCCTTCGCTGCCCTGGCCACCAGCTTCCTGAGCGTGGCCAGGCGTACCAACGGCACGTCGCCGTAGAGGATCAGGGCCACGTCCCCGGTTGGGATCTTCGGCAGGGCCTGTTGCACCGCGTGCCCGGTACCCTTCTGCTCGAACTGGTGGAACCAGTTGATGGGCTGGCCCAGAAAGGCTGCCTGTACCTGGCCGCCGCCATGCCCGTGGACCACACGGATCTCCCGGGGTTTCAGGGCTGTGGCAGAGGCCAGAACGTGCTGGAGAAGAGGGCGGCCCGCGAGAGGGTGCAGGACCTTCGGCCGGTCCGAGCGCATGCGCTTGCCCTGGCCGGCGGCGAGGATGATGACGGTGACAGGCATGGCGGCATTCTAGCGGTTTGATGCTGCGCTGGCCCGTGGCCTGAATCCGCGTTTCTTGACCAAATTAAGGGATTTGCCGCTGGCCCGCCGGGCAGAGCCCTGCTAGGGTTACATGTAACTTCTCAGGTGGCCCCGATGCCGCAAAATATCAGGTCGTCTCGACACAAGGTGCAGAGGCACCGGGAGCGGCTTCGCGCCCAAGGTATGCGGCTGATCCAGATCTGGGTCCCGGATGTGCGCAGCCGTTCCTTCATCCTGGCAGCACGGAAGCAGTCCCGCATGGTGGCGGCGAGCTCCTTCGAAGCAGAGGATCAGGCGTTCATTGACGCCATTTCCGTGGATCTCCCAGATTGAAGCGCGGCGAAGTCTGGACGGTGGCTGGCGGGTCCGGCTACACCGGCAAGCCACGTCCTGCCGTTGTCGTGCAGGATGACCGGTTCGGTCTGACGAATTCCGTCACGCTCTGCGCCCTCACCAGCGACCCCCTGGAATCGCCCCTGTTGCGGCTGCCGGTGAAGCCATCCACCGTCAACGGGTTGCGGCTGGAATGCAGGCTGATGCTCGACAAACTAACGACAGTGCCGCGCGCACGGATGGGGCGGAAGATCGGCTCGCTCGACGACGCCGACCTGATACGGATGAACCGCGGACTGCTGGTTTTCCTGGGGCTGGCGGGCTAGTAGCGCTTGCCCGGGCGCATCTGATGCGCTAGCATCACCGCATCACTTATGCGCACCACGCTAGACATCGCTGACGACGTCCTCGCTGCCGTGAAGGAGCTGGCCCGCCAGCAGGGCAAATCGGCCGGCGAGGTTATTTCCGTGCTGGCCCGCCGTGCACTGACGGGCAGCACCGACGCGTCGGCAGTGCGGGAACCGAAGGCCAGCTACGGCTTCAAGCCCTTCGCAGCAGATGGCAAGGTCGTCTCCAACGAGGCCATTGATCGGCTGCGGGATCGCGATGGCGTTTGATGCGGGCATTGCTCGACATCAACGTGCTGATCGCCCTGCTGGATGCTGCCCATGTCCATCACAAGCTGGCCACAGCATGGCTCGGCAACCATATCCGCCACGGCTGGGCGTCCTGCCCACTGACGCAGATTGGCTGCGTCCGCATCATGTCGCAGCCTGCCTATCCCAACACCCGGCCAGCTGTGCAGGTTGCCGAGCGCCTGCGGGATGCGGCGGCGGATCGCCGTCACGAGTTCTGGCCGGCAGATATGGATCTGGTCGGTGGCAAGGCCATCGACTGGTCACTGGTCCTGACCTCACGCCACGTGACTGACCTGTACCTGCTCGGCCTTGCCATCGCGCATGGTGCCTGCTTTGTCACGTTCGACCGCCATATACCACGCGCCGCGGTGGCGAAAGCTGAAGCACGGCATCTCGTAATTATTGGTCGCGGCTGAAGCCGCTCCT
>CAYMKJ010000052.1:0-27003 GCA_964391025.1 uncultured Chromatiaceae bacterium | reverse complement strand
GGGGGAGGGCGAGGGCTGCCAGAAGGGTGGCGAGGAGGGGATCGAGCCAGGACGTCATCGGCAAGCCCGGATTCGTGCCGGCCTAGCGCGCGTCGTCCACCATCCGCACGGTCTTTTCCTCCACCTCGCGAGCGGTTGCCGCGATGGACGCATCGGTGGACAGCGCCGCCAGCATCTGCGCCGGCCGAAGCATGCCGATCCGGGTCTGCCTGCCCTCCGTGTAGACCGAGATCCGGCAGGGCAGGGCCATGTTGAGCCGCATGTCGGCGGCCAGGACCCGGGCCGCCTGCCCCGGATTACAGACTTCAAAGACCTTGCACTGCTCCGGAAAGTCGATGCCCTTGCCGCGCAATGTGGCGCCAAGATTGTGGACGTGCAGCACGCCGAAGCCGTGGCGCTTCACGGCCGCCTCCAGGTCGGTGGTGGCCTGGTCGAAGGATTTCGCGGAGTCGACGATGTAATACATGGCGATAGTTTTTCCATTTCAGAGCACCGGGAGGCGCTCCCCGGCTACTCTTTGATCTCGATGCCCAGGGCGATGTCTGCGCCATGACGATCGAACACGCCTCCCGGCGAGCCGGGGTGCCCCAGTTTTCCTGCGAGCAGGTGGCAGCCTGAGGGCTCTTAGCCCCGATCAGCGCATGCCGAAATGCTTCTCCGCCTTCTTGGCCCGCTTTTCAGCCTTCTTCTCGTCCATGGTCTTGGCGGGTTTCTTCTTGGCTTCGCGGGTGTTGGAGCGTTCCTTTGACATGGTGATCTCTCCTGCGTTGAGGGGCCCAAGTTACGGGGCGGGCGCCCCTGACACTACTCCATATTCGAGGCGCGCGCCGCCGGAGATTTTGCCGATGAGATTCCGCCGCGCTGAAGGATGGCGTCGTAGGTCGCGTATTTGTACAGATCACCCAGCGTCGGGTAGTTGAAGCAGGCCTGGTTGAACATGGCGGCCCCGGCGCCGGCCAGCCGTGCAATCAGGCCGACGTGAATGACCTCGGTTGCCTGTTCACCATGGTGTAGATGCCGATCGGCAGGATCGGTGTTAACAGGCGTGAAAGGTGGCCAAACTTGCACGCCTGTCCACAGCGGGTTTCTTGTTTGTGTGAGCCGACTCATGCATTGGCCTCCTGAAACTGTGACTGTTGTCCACCTAGTGACAGCGACGCCGGCAGAGAATGCCAACGTGCTGCGCCTGCGGCGTAGCCTGCAACTCAATCGAGGGTAGTCGCCATGGGATCGATTATCGGTGCGATGTTGATTGGCTTGGGAATACTGGCGCGATTTCTAGGCGGCTTGATTCTTTTGGGCCTGTTTTTGTACGGCGTGTATTCATTGTTTGCAACGTCCGTGCTGCTTGGGCTGCTGATGATTGGGGCTTACCTGGTGGGTGCGTGGATTCTAACCATTGCCGCCGGCCTATTTATTGCCGCCGGCGCTGGGGAGAAGGAGCCTGGCTGTTAGGTTCCGCGTTGGAGATTTCCACGCGTGGCAGCGCACCGGGCCGAGCTGCAACCGGTTGGACGAGTCTTCCGCACCCGACGCACCGGCAACAGCGGCCCGATGACGCCGCCCACCCGGCGAAGGCTGGCGAGCGTGGGCATTGTTCGGCCTGTACTCTGCCGAAAACGAGCACCCCTACAGTCGCGCTCCCCCCGAGACTTCCAGGATCTGGCCCGTGATGAAGGACGCGTCGTCGGAGGCGAGAAAGGCCATCGCCGCGGCCACTTCGTCGGGCCGCCCGAGCCGGCGCAGGGGGTAACTGCCCCCGATGCCGGTCTTGATCTGCTGCCAGACTTCCGGCGGAATCTGCCTGATCATGCTTTCGACTTCGATCAGCGCTGGTGCCACGGCATTCACGCGGATCCCGTCGGGTCCGAGCGCTGTGGCCAGTGACCGGGTTAGCGCATAGACCCCGCCCTTGGAGGCCGAGTAGGTGAACTGCATCGGGCTGCCACGCCACGTCAGTGAACTCATGTTGACGATAACGCCGGACTTCCGGGGCTGCATGAGCCGGGCAGCGGCCTGGCAGCACAGCAGGCAGCTCGCCAGGTTGGTGTCCAGGTTCTTGTGCAGGCGCTCCAGCGTGAGCTTGTCGAGCGGCACGCCATTGTCGTGGTCGTAGCCGGCCACGTTGACCAGCACATCCAGATGCCCGAAGCGCTGCACGACTTGTGCAAACAGCGCGTCCACTTCCGCCGGCTGGGACAGGTCGGCGGGCCAGAAGGCCCACTCGGCAGCGCCCGCCACCAGGTCGGCCGGCACGTCGGCGGTGGTCTTGTGAAGGTCCGTGATGGCGAGGCGGGCGCCGTCGGCGGCGAAGCGCCGGGCGGTGGCCGAACCGATGCCGCCGAGGGCGCCGGTGACCAGCACGACCTTGTCCGTGAAACGCGCCATGGGGTCCTCCTGAGCGAGAAAGGCCCACTATATAAGTCCCTGGAAATCGTGACTCTAGGGACTTCCCGCAATGCTGGCAGCAGCGATGTGAAGCCGGGTGACGGTATCCTGTGAGTTCCCACTCCACCCCGAAACAGGCAACAGGATGAATCCCGGCCCTATCAGTCTCGAAGCACTGCTGCCGGAGGACGTGGCCAGGAAGGCAGAGGCTGCCGGCATTACGAAGGCCGGGCGTGATGTCCTCACGCTTCTCACCTTGTCCGTGCTTGCCGGCGCCTTCATTGCGCTGGGCGCCATGTTCTCAACCCTGGTCTCCGTTGGTATCGATGACCTGCTGCCCTTCGGTCTCGCACGGCTGGTCATCGGCTCGGTCTTTTCGCTGGGCCTCATGCTCGTTGTGGTGTGCGGTGCCGAGCTCTTCACCGGCGACGTGCTCATGACCATCGCCTGGGCGAGCCGCCGCCTGTCCACCGGCCGCGTGCTGCGGGTCTGGGCGATCGTACTCGCCGGCAACCTGTTTGGCGGCATCGGCACCGCGATCCTGGTCTTTCTTTCCGGCCACCCGTTCGCGGCCGACGGCGGCGTGGCCGCCGCGGCCCTGAACATCGCCGCGGCCAAGGCAGCGCTGCCGCTGGAACGGGCCTTCTTCCTCGGCGTGTTGTGCAACGTCCTCGTCTGTCTCGCGGTGTGGGCGTCGCTGGCTGCCCGGTCGGTGGCTGACAAGGTCCTCGTCATCCTGCCGCCGGTCGCCGCCTTTGTCGCTGCCGGCTTTGAACACTCGGTCGCCAACTTCTATTACCTGAGCATGGGCTGGCTGCTCCGGAACTTCGCCCCTGATGAGTTCTGGGCCCGGATCGACGCCACGCCTGACCAGTACACGATGCTGACCCTCGAGGCCTTTCTGCGCACTCAGTCCGTGGTCATCCTCGGCAACGTCGCCGGCGGCGGAGTCCTGGTGGCACTGGTCTACTGGCTGGCATACCTGCGTCAGGGACGGTCGCCCGGCCCGGGCTGAGCTGACGGAAGGACAAGAGTCATGCAGCAGCCCAGGACGGTAGTCATCACCGGCAGCGCCAGCGGCATCGGCTACGGTCTGGCCCGCGCGGTCCTCGCACAGGGCAGCAATGTGATGCTTTCGGACGTCGCGGGTGAGCGGCTGACCGCAGCCGCAGCGGCGCTCGGCTCGCCCGAGTTCGTGGGTTGCCAGCCCTGCGACGTGACCGATATGGACCAACTGACCCAGCTCTGGTCAAGGACCGTCGAGCGCTTTGGCCGGGTGGACCTGTGGCTAAACAATGCGGGCGTTGGTCCGCCGGTGATCCGCTACGACCAGGTGCCCGCCGAGTGGCTCGACCGGGCCCTCGACGTGAACCTGCGGGGCGTCATGTACGGCACCACCAAGGCAGCGGTCCGCTACTTCAGCCAGTCGCTGGCAAAGGAGCTCGGCGACTGCCCGGTGCGCGTGAGCTGGCTGAATCCCGGCTTCGTCCTTACGCCGATGACGATCGAGGAGAATCTCCGCATTCGTGAGCGCGTCGGGGAGGCTCAATGGCGGAAAATCCGCTGGGTCATGAACGCGGTCGCCGACAGCCCGGAGGAGGCGACCCCCTGGCTCGTCGAGCGCATTCTCAGGGGTGAGCAACCCATTGATCGGCTGCCAACCAGCGTCTTTCTCCGACGCATCCTCGCGTCCTTTGTGATGCGGCCAGATCCCCTGGGGGCGCACGGGCTGTAGAGGGCGCCTTACGACCCGGACCAGAACACGGTCGCGGCAGGTCAGCTCCGGTGGCGCTCCGCGGCCGCCTGCTTCGCTGCCCGTAGCCTCGCCGACGGCGCCCCCGCAAGGCTGCTCTTGCCCGGCCGGGCGGGCTTATCCGGCGGCGGTATGTACAGCGACAACACCATCGTCGCCGCGAGGATGGCCACCGTGGCGCTGAGTGACCAGGCGACCGGAATCTTGTAGATGTCGATCAGCAGCATCTTCGTGCCGATGAAGGCGAGGACCAGCGCGAGGCCGTAAGACAAGAGGTGGAACTTCTCGTGCATGCCGGCCAGCAGGAAGTACATGGCTCGCAAGCCGAGAATGGCGAACACGTTGGAGGTCAGGACGATGAACGGGTCGGTGGTGATCGCAAAAATCGCCGGAATGGAGTCGACTGCGAAGATGACGTCAACGATGCCAATCATCAGGATCACCACAAACAGCGGCGTCGCGACCCGCACCCCGTTCTCGATGGTGAAGAACTTCTCACCGTCGTAGCGGCTGGCGATCTTCATCTGCCGGTTGATCCACTTCAGTGCCGGATTGTTCCCGAGATCCGGCTCCTGACCGGCCGCCCACCACATCTTGATGGCGGTCAGCACGAGGAAGGCACCGAATACGTAGAGCAGCCAGTGGAACTTCGCCAGGAGCCACGCGCCGACCAGGATCAGGCCAGCACGCAGCACCATAGCGCCCAGGATGCCGATCATCAGGACGCGCTTCTGGTACTCGGGAGGCACCGCGAAGTAGGTGAAGATCATCAGGAAGACAAAAATATTGTCGACGGCCAGCGCCTTCTCGACCAGGTAGCCCGTGACGAATTCCAGCGCCTTCTGGTTCGCCAGTGGCTCGCCCGTCGCGCCACCCAGGTACCACCAGAGCCAGCCGACAAACAGGAACGAGACCAGCACCCAGATCAGCGACCAGATGGCCGCCTCCCGCATGCCAACCCGGTGCGCGCCCTGGGTCTTCATCGCAGTGAAGTCCACGAGCAGCGCCACTATCACGAAGGCGATGAAAAAGGCCCACATGGTGGGCGTACCTGTTGTCACTGGAATGATCTCCGGGCGGGTCTGCAGAAGGGTGTGGCAATCAGAAAGTCAGTCACTGGATGCGCCCCGCAGTTGACGCACTTCGCGCTTCAGTTCGCGGAGTTCCGACAGGATCTCGGTCCGCTCGCGGTTGGCTACCTGGTTCTCTCGCGCCAGTTCCGCGTCGTGCACCGACTGCATGGCGCTGACCACCACGGCAATGAACAGGTTCAGAACGGTAAACGTCACGATCAGGATAAACGGCACGAAGAACGCCCAGGCCCAGGGCACCGTTACCATCAGCGCGCGGGCGATGTCCGCCCAGCCCTCCAGCGTCATGATCTGGAACAGGGTGAAGAAGCTTCGGGCGACGCTGCCGAACCACTCGGGACCGGCCGCACCGAACAGCTTTGTGGCCATCACAGCAGCCACGTAGAAGATCAGCAGCAGCAAGGCAAATATGGAGCTGATGCCAGGAATGGCTGCCAGGAGGGCCTCGACCACCAGCCGCATGCGCGGCACTGAGGAGATCAGCCGCAGGACTCGCAGCACCCGCAGTGCCCGCAGGACGGCAAAGCCCCCCGACGCTGGCATGAGGGCGATCGCCACCACACTGAAGTCGAACACGCTCCAGGGATCACGAAAGAATCGCGGGCCGTGGGCCACCAGGCGCATGGTTACCTCGATGCTAAAGATCGCCAGTGCGATGCGATCAATGGCGACGATGATCCCGCCGGCAGCCCGCATTGCGGGCGGCCAGGTTTCCAGGCCCAGTGTGATCGCATTGAGCACGATGACGGCCAGGATGAAGCGCTGGAAGCCAGGCTTTTCGACAAGGGTCAGCAGGCGCGCGCGCATGGCCGTTCCGGCCCCCGCATAAGTCAGCTTAATCTCTCCTCCCGGCTCGACAGGCGAATGCCTATTGCGCTCAAGGACAGTCACGCAGTTCCAGTAATGTAGCTACGCATCGCATCCGCTTCGTCCTGAACTTCCTTCAGCCGTAGCTCGAGCAAGTCGTGCATGCTCACCATGCCTACCAGGCTGCCGTCTGTCACTACAGGCACGTGACGGACATGCCGGGATACCATCAACGACATTATACCCAACGCACGATCTTCTGGAGTGCAGGTGACAACCCCGACAGTCATCAGGTCTCGTACGGGTTTTCTCAGCAGCTCCGGTCCCGCACTACGAAGGGCACACACGATATCGCGCTCCGAAATAATGCCCTCTACCATTCTGCCGTCGCTGCTCACCACCAAAGCGCCAACGTCCTCAAACTCTGGGACGTGCAAGACGTCGGCGATCGCGGCATCAGGTGCGATACACGTCGCCGGATGGTTGTGCTGCAGGTTAAGAATGCGCTGAACAGTCACACTAGGCTCCTTTCGAAGGTAAGCTGGCGAGCGAAAGTCGGGCAAGATTTGCCGCGAGATCGACAAACGCCCGGACCGACCGTACGCCCACAAATGCTCTACGGGCCGAGCCCAGCCGCTGGCGCTGCAGGACCTCCGCCACGCGGCGCGGTGTGCCGAGATCCGTCCACCCGCAGGCGCGTGCGGTTACAACGCGGAGTTCAAGTGCGGCGTCCTGCACGACAGAGCGCGAGAAGTCCAGTGTGGGGAGGGAGTGGTAGAACTCTTCGAGCGCCGCTGTGCCCTGCCCGCGGCGCACATCGGCCTCGCGAGCCATCGCCATGCCGTCAACAATCGCTGGCAAGCGGGCGCGCATGAGCCCAATCAAGCTCGCCGCGTGGGCCGCGAAGATGAAGCTGTTCCAGAGTGCGCCGCGAGCGATGAGATCGTGGGCAATGGTATGGGGCGGTTTCTCGATGAACTCCTCAACACGGCGGGTGCCGTCGCGAAGCGACGCGCCGGGAACGATATAGCCAAGTTCAGGATCCACCTCGTCGGGCTCAATGCCGATGAGCACAAGGCCTTCGTGGGCACTCGACGCCGCCGCTGTACGAACAGATTCTGCGAGTGGCCGCTCATTGCGTACGTGATGATCGGCCGGCAGGAAGACGATGCGCGCGTGCGGGTCGCGCTCGATGATGCGCAAAACGCCATGTAAGACACCATTGGCCGTGCCGCAGTTACGCGGCTCGACGATCACGTTCGCAGGAGGCAGGGACCGAAGCATAGGTCGCCAGTAGGGCTCGTGCTTTCGAGTTACTACTGCGCACACCTGAGAACGAGGCACGATACGCAGCGCCCGCTGGAGGGTTTTCCTCAGCAGCGAGGGACCCCCGTTCAGCGAACAGAACTGCTTTGGAACCACATTACCGCGGTCGTCAGTCGCGAGAGACGCCAACCTCGTGCCGTCGCCGGCCGCAAGTACGATTGCCCAGATGTTCGGTCGGCTGCTCATGAGTACGTGGCTCCTGGCCTGTGGTATGCGGATATGAGTGGGCGGGCTACTCGAGGTCCCGCTCGTATCGTCAGGTCCCGGTGCACGAGAAGCAATGCTCGATCCTGACTCCCTGAAGGGTTACGGTTTCTAGCGCCATCCCGCACTTCGGACAGGGCAGGCAATCACGGGCCTTCAGGCCCTCATTCTCTGCACGCTCTACGTCCTCCCACGCACGTGCACTTCTCAGTCGTGCTTTCTGATGGGGAAGGTAGTCGTCCCCTGATAATCGTGATCGATGTGTGGTCATGATGTTTGGTCTCCAGGAAGTGGGACGTCCGAATCGGGTCAGCGGTCAAGTCACAGGCGGCGGGCGTCTCGCCGCCGCTGCAGTTCGCGTTCGATGGCGCTTGCTGCCCGGGTGGCGGCGCGATCAACGACGGGGCGCAAGTCCAGGTCGAAGTCCTCGATCCGGACGCTGCCGGATGGCTGTAGAGCGACGTTGATCTGACAGCGTTTGTCCAGGCCACCGCGTGGCCCGTTGGTATCGGCAAATCGCACCATCACCCGTTTAATGTGACTTCCGAAACGGCCCAGTGCAAACCGCAGGCGGCGATCGACGTAGGCGCGAAAAATGTCATCGACCGCAATTCCCTTTGCGGAAATGGTCACCTCCATCACGCGCTCCTGCCCGGTACGGCCATTCGGACTTGCTTCGGCCTTGCGTACCTAAGCAGACAGCCGACGCCGCCGAGTCTTCGGAGCAAGTCACTGTCTTCGACGATCTCCACCTCCAGCGATTGCTCCTCGGCGAGCCTGACCATAACGGCTTTGACGTCATCCGATTGGAGGTCGTTGGAATCGCAGCCGGGGCAACGTTCCGGTGGAGAGGGGGTTGCAGCGGCGCATCCGCAGTGTCTGCAACTCCACGCCTGACCGGGCTCGTAGGCCCGGTCCATGACCAGGACATCCACCTGGCAGTGCAACAACGCATCGAGTACTGCGCCAGTGCCGGCGGTTCCCAGTCCACCATTCCGGATGGCGTTCACGAGCTCAGCGACCGTATCCAGCGGCTCCTGTCGTTCGCCGTTGCGTAAGCTCGACAACGTAGCGGCGAGGAGATCCCCTTCCGGAGCGCTCGACGATGGGTGTGGGAACTCCATGAGCGCGGCACGCAGATGCGCGGGCAGGCACTTGCGGATGCGGGCGGTCATTTCGTGGCCACCCGCAAGAATGAGGCGCGTGCGCCCGCCGGCAGAGAGCACCCGCTGGATGATGCCGATCTTCTCCTTCAGAAACCGTTCCCCACGGTCCCACTGGTGATTCTGGTAGTGCTGGTGGGTCGATACCTTTGTCAGGTGCTCACGCAACTCCGGCCGCTCGGCCCAGAGTTCTCGAGTGACTAAACCGAGGTTGACCTCAATGATCCGCGCTTGTTCCTCGGTTGAGATGAGCACTACGTAGCGCTCGTCCGTGTCCTTGATTTCGGCGAGGTGATAGACGTCCGGCCTCGCATTCACCGACAGCTGGTCAGGGAGAGCAACGTGAAGTTGTTCGCTCAGAAAGAATGGCTTTGTCCCGGCGCGCGAAAACGTTGCTACCCCTCGCGTGGCTGGTCGAATGTCCGTCGCCAGGAAGCGCATGGTTCGTTCGATTGCCTCCTCGAAGTGGCCCAGCTCCTGCCCGCTCAGCACCGTGCGGAGCGTGCGGAGGCTCCGTTCGAGCTGCAGGGAGCGCGAACCTCTGCGTCCAAGGCCTCGATCCACGTAGCAACTGACGATTGGCGCCTCGTCCTGGTCGAGCGTGACCAGGGCATGAATACTGCTGCGCAGCTTGTCCCGCTCCAAGGCCTCCGGTACGGCGCTACTGCTTTGATCCTTACATGCCCGCATGACATTCCATCCTTTCTGGGGCCACGGCCCCGTATTCGCTCCTCGAAGGCCTTTATAGCCGTAGTTCGAAATAAGGAGAAATTGAAAAAAATGGCACGATATGTAGAGAAAACCTTGATAAAGTACTGGCGTGGAACTCCTCAATTACCATCATCTGCGGTACTTCTGGGTTGTGGCGAAGCACGGGAGCATTTCCCGAGCGAGCAAGGAACTCCACCGCGAGCATCCAACGATTAGCGCCCAGATCCATCGGCTTGAAGTGATCCTCGGTCACAAGCTCTTCGAGCGGCAGGGCCGCCAGTTGGTGCTCACCGAGTTTGGCCATGTCGCCTTGCGCTACGCGGAGGAAATCTTCTCCGTGGGGGGTGAACTTCTGCATGCCGCGAAAGGACGGCCGAGTGGAAGGCCAGTCCGTCTTACGGTTGGCATCGTGGACGCCCTCCAGAAATCCATCGTTTACCGAATCCTGGAGCCGGCATTCCTCCTGAAGGAGGACGTTCGCGTCATCTGCCGCGAGGACCGGGGAGTGGAGGGGTTCATGGGCGAGTTGGCCACGCATTCAGTCGATGTCATCCTCTCGGACGCACCAGCTGGAGCCGGCACAGCCGTCCGCACTTTCACTCATCTACTCGGTGAGTGTGGTACGGCGTTCCTTGCGGCACCTCAGCTGGCGAGAGCGTGCAGACGGGGGTTCCCCCGCTCACTCGAAGGCGTCCCTTTTCTTCTTCCGGGCGGCAACTCGGCACTCCGCCGCGCGCTCGAGCAGTGGTTCGACTCCCTGGACATACGGCCGAAGGTCATCGCTGAAGTGGATGACGCTTCGCTCGCAAAGATCGCTGGAGAGGAGGGGCGAGGCGTCTTCGCGGTGCCGGATGTGGTTGAGAAGGAGGTTCTGCGGCGGTATCGCGTTCAACTGATCGGTCGCGTGAAGGATGTGCGGCAGCGCTTTTACGCAATCTCGGTTGAGCGGAGGATCAGGCACCCAGCGGTACTTGCGATTCTGGACGGTGCGCGGAAACACATTTTTTCATGATCGCTGCAGGTTTCGGATCTGCAGGTTGCCTGGAGGTATAGCCCGATGAACCCGACCGAGATGAAGGCATTGCTGAGTATCGCCATGCTGGCGGCGTTTGCCGACAGCCAGAAGCTGGATCGCGAGCGAGATGAAGTGCGGCGGGTTGCCGAGTCGCTGGGTGGCGATCTCAATGTCGCCGCCCTCTATCAGGAGGTGCTGCTGGGCCGCGTCGACGTGGCGTCGGCCGCGGCGGCCTTGTCCACCCCGGGGCTACGCCAGCTGGCTTACGAGATTGCTATTGGTGTCTGCGATTCAGATGGCCTGCGCAATGACGCAGAAAACCGCTTTCTCGGCAGCCTTGGGCTGGCTCTTGGGCTGGGACAACCGGCCATGAACACCGCGGCTGCAGAGGCCGATGCGATGGCGACGGCGCCCCTTGCCGCAACTGTGGTCCCGACTGTGGCCGCAACCGCCGCTGCGCCCGTGGCCGCAACAGCCCGAATCTCCGACGCCGAGCTGGACCGCACCATCCTCAACGCCTCAATCCTCAACGGCGCCCTGGAACTGTTGCCCCAGTCCATGGCGTCACTGGCCATCATCCCCCTGCAGATGAAGCTCGTTTACCGGATCGGCCAGGCCCATGGCTTCGAGCTGGACCGGGGCCACATCAAGGACCTGCTGGCCGCACTTGGGGTTGGTCTCACCGGTCAGTACCTGGAAGGCATTGGCCGCAAGCTGCTGGGCGGGATCCTTGGCAAGGCGGCCGGCGGCATGGTCGGCTCGATCGGGCGTACAGCGACGGGGGCCGCCTTTTCCTTCGCGACGACCTACGCGCTCGGGCAGGTGGCCAAGCGTTACTACGCAGGTGGTCGGGTGATGAGCACGGCCGTGCTGAAACAGACCTTCACTGAGCTCACCAGCCAGGGGCGGTCGATGCAGCAGCAGTACCTGCCCCAGATTGAGCAGAAGGCCAGCACCATCGACATGGGCCAGATCATGTCGATGGTGCGCAGCCCCTAGCCGCACCCCTGGGAGGAGTGCTGCTGCTGTCGACTAGCCGGAGTCAGTCGCTACGGCCCCCGCTGGCCGCCGCAGCCTGGCTCTGCATGTTTTCCATCGCGCGCGCCTCCTGGTCGAGCTTCGCCTTGATGTGGTCGGGCGTCAGCCAGGAGATAGCCGTGATTACCGCGATCACCAGCACGATCAGGCTGAGCTCCATGGCGTACTTCGAGGGCTGCACCCAGATATCCTCACCGATTCCCCAACGACCGATGAGTTCATAGCTGGTGAAGGCAATGATTCCCGTGGCGATGGCGTAGCGGACCGCGGTTGCCACCTTCCACATCTTGATCATGCGGCTGAAAAGATAAACGGCCCAGATCGTGTTCAGGACGAAGTAGCCATAGACCAGCGGATGCGTTGCACCAAGCCAGGCCTCGTTGTAGGCCACCAGCAGGAGCAGATAGAAGAACCAGAGCAGGTAGATGGACTCGATGAAGGTGATCAGGGCAAAGTTCCGCTCGTGGCGGGGATTCGCCTTGCCCACCGGCAGGCGCAAGTTCTTCTGGATCCAGTGGAAGAAATTGCACTTGGTTTCCTTGTTCAAAAGGAAATACAGCAAGCTCGCACCCATGACGGCCACTGAGCCTTCCATCACCAGGTACTCGGGCTTCGTCGCTATCGCTCCGGTCGCATCCAGGATGGGCTTAACCCCCATCTGCAGGGCGTAGACGATGAAGGTGAACTCCACCCAGCCGGTCCAGATCGCCATGGCCGCGAAGAAGCCCCACCAGGTGGCGGCCGTTTCGCCGGGACGCGACATGCCGTACAAGAGCATCGCCAGGCCGGCGAGGCCCATGGCGAAAGCCGAGTGAAACATATACTCGTGGCCCAGCTGCTCCTCCATCACGATCATGATCGTGTGGCCGAGTCCCTGCACGACGAACACGCTGACAAACGCGAACAACCCGATGTAGGGTGGCTTGAAGAACATGCGCTTGAAACCGGCGGTGTGCGTGGTGCTCATGGGCGATTCTCCAGTCTTTCAAGGTGGGCCAGCTTGCCTTCAACGTTCAGCCACTGGTCCGCATCCGGGGGAGGCACTTCGGCAACCGCGATAATGGGCCAGACGGCCGCGAGCTCGCGATTGAGCGCGCTAAAGTTCTTCAGGTTGGCCGGCAGATCGGCTTCGGCATAGATGGCGTTGGCGGGGCATTCCGGTTCGCAAAGGGTACAGTCGATGCACTCGTCCGGATTTATGACCAGAAAGTTCGGGCCCGCGTGGAAGCAGTCGACCGGGCAGACAGCGACGCAGTGCTGATACTTGCATCGTATACAGTTCTCAGTCACAACAAAGGCCATGGAAACATTCCGGAAGATGCAGCTGATAGGGTGAAGTTTAGGCGCGGGTTCAGGATTTGTGGGTCAACAGACAGTTAACAGGGGTGCAACAGTGATGGTTGCTGGTCGAAATCCGACGATCAGTCGCAGGGCAGGGGCTCGGTGAGCGACGCTGGCCCACCGGTTGGTGCCCGCCTTTTGCTGGTGGACGACGACGTGACCCTCGCTGCCATGCTCCAGGAGTTCCTGGAACTGCAGGGGTTCAGCGCAACGACCGTACCGGACGGTGAAAGCGCCCTGGCGCGTGTCGAGGAAGCGCCGCCCGACCTGGTGGTGCTGGACGTGATGCTGCCCGGGATCAGCGGTTTCGAGGTGCTGAAGCGCCTCCGCGAGCGCCACGACCTGCCCGTCATCATGCTGACGGCCCGGGGCGACGAATCCGAGCGGATCATCGGGCTGCTGGCCGGCGCCGACGACTACCTGCCCAAGCCCTTCAATCCCCTGGAGCTGGTGGCCCGGATCCAGGCGGTCCTGAAGCGGTCCCGCGGCAGCGAACGGCGTTCCGCGGCTGGCGATCTGGTGGTGGGGCCCCTCCGGCTGGACCTCCGGCGTCGCCAGCTGCTGGTGCGGGATGTGCCGGTCGTTGTGACGGCAGGGGAGATGCACGTCCTGGAACACCTGATGCGCCACCCGGGGGAAGTGTTGTCCCGGGCGCGACTCACGGAACTGGCTCTGGATCGGCCCATCGAGGCCTACGATCGCAGCATCGACACGCTGATCAGCAAGTTGCGGCGCAAGCTGGCGGCAGCCGGCGTGGCGGGGGACTGCATCCGGGGTCTGCGCGGGCACGGCTACGTGCTCGACGCAGAAACCGGTCTGCGGGGCTGACGCGTGGAGCTGGGATTCAGGCGGCTCTACTGGCGCATCGCCCTCTACATCAGTATCGCGCTCCTCGCGTTCGTGCTTCTGGGCATCGGCAGCGTGGGTCTGGTGGCCTCGCTTCAGCTGGAGAACTACGCCGTCACGCGCCAGAGTCCCCTCGGTCGCGACGCGGCCGCCGCTCTGTCGGCGGAGGGCAAGCCGGGCCTCCAGCGCTGGCTGCGCAGCGCCGCCGTGCCCCGGGACGTCACCATCTTTGTTCTGGACAGCGGGAGCCGCGACATTCTCGGCAGGGAGATTCCGCGGGAGTACGCGGACTTCGTGCGCGACTCCGTGGTCGGGCCGCCAGAGCAGCCGGCCGCCAACTACCGGCCCGTGCGTCTCGCACCCCAGCTCATCGGGCCCGATGGTGCGGCTTATGCGTTCCTGGTGCTGCCCAACCAGATCAAGCTGTGGGGCAGCCCCGCCACTGCGCTCGGGCTGGCGTTCGTCGCCCTGCTGGTCATCGCGTCCGTCGCCTGGCTCATCGCCCGGACTGTCGGCAGGCCCATTGCCCGGCTCCAGGTGGCCGTGCGGGAGCTGGCCCGGGGCCGCATCGAGGCCCGGGTTCCGGACTCCATCACCGGGCGCCGGGATGAACTCGGAGCCCTCGCCGCCGACTTCAACACCATGGCCGCGCAGCTCCAGGAGCTGCTGTCCGGCCGGGAGCGGCTCATGGCCGAGTTATCCCACGAACTGCGCTCGCCACTGGCACGACTGCAGGCGGCGACGGCCCTGGCGGCCCAGCGTCCTGGCGCGAGTCTTGCGGAGTCCCACCGGGTCGAGCAGGAGATCGGGCGCATGGACCGGGTGATCGGGGACCTGCTGCGCTACGCGCGGCTCGGTGCTGCGGGCGCCATGGCGCGACGCCTGGTCCGGCTAGACTCGCTCATCGGGGAACTGTGCCGGGACGAGGAGCTCGAGGCCCAGGCCCGGTCCTGCGAGGTGCAGTTTCGCACCGCCCGGGATCTGCTCATCGTCGGGGATCCCGAACTGCTTCGCAGCGCTCTTGAGAACATCCTGCGCAACGCGATCCGCTACGCGCCGGCCGGTTCCCGGATCGAGGTGGATGCGGTCCGGTCCGGGGCTGACATTGCGGTGACTGTGGCGGATCGTGGTCCTGGTGTAGCTGGCGAATTGCTGGAGAAGATCTTCGAGCCCTACTTCCGCGTCCCCGGCACGCTAGCCAGTACAGACGGCACGGGACTGGGTCTCGCCATAGCCCGGCGGGTGTTCGAGGCCCACGGCGGCAGCGTCCGGGCAGCCCCGCGCGACGGCGGGGGATTGCAGATGGAAGTGCGACTGCCCGGGGCCGCGCTGAACTGACAGATCAGGCCGTCCGGATCGACAACACCGGGCAGCTCGCGTGCCGGAGTACGCCCTCCGTCGTGCTTCCCAGCAGCAGGTGCTTGACCCCGCTGTAACCGTGGGTCGTCATGATGATCATCGCGGCTTCATGGTCTCGCGCGTAGTTCGCGATTTCGTCGGCCGGCCGGCCGACCAGCACCGAGGCCTTCGGCGCACTGCCGAAGGCCTTCAGGTTGGCCTTGATGAAGGCGTCGATGCGGGTTTCCGCGTTCCGTACCAGCTCCGTCACCGACGGGATGGCAATGGGGCCCATGTCCAGGGTGCTGTAGATCTGCGGTTCCTCAACCACGTAGATGCAGCGCACGTCCGCCTGCATCGCCTCGGCCATCTTGCGGACCCAGGGCAGCGCTGACAGCGACCGCTCGGAGAAATCCGTGGGGAAAATCAGGAGATTTTTCGCTGCCATTTGGTGTGCTCCTCGATGACGTATGTGGGCGGTTCAGCCCGTCGCTTTCTGGGCTGTCTTGCGCTCAGCACGGTTGGCAAGCAGGGGCACCGGTTCCAGGACCCAGTTTCCCGAGCCGCGACGCCGCGGTGACGGTATGGCATAGGCAGTGTCCTTGCCGTTGCGCCGGGTGAACTCGTCCCAGTCAATGCGCCAGCCCCTTTCGTCGAACTTGCTGAGCCACTCCCTATACGCTACCACGGCCTTGTCCGCCGGCATCAACACTTCCTTCGTGTTGCTGGTGGGGGTGCGGGGCGGGTACACGTCCACGAGGATCTCGATGTCCTGCTGGGCGATGACCTTGTTCCGGGCGTGGACGGGACCGTCGTGGTGGGGCTCCAGCATGAAGTTGCGCATATTGACGAAGAATATGCGGGTCTTGTTCTGGTCCACCGGCTGCTCGAAGAAGTACTGGCGGAACTTCTGGCCCTTGCCCACGTTGATCTCCGTGATCATCGTGTTTGGCCCGTGGGTGCCGCTGCCGGCGTAGACGTCGCCGGGCGCGCCAGCTGTCTCCTCGACCTGCTTCCAGGTCTTGTCCCCGAGGCCGGGCGAATCGAAGCGGTGGATGAACCACATGCCCCAGTTCTGCGGGTAGTTCTCGACCTCATACTCGCGGACCTTGTAGGTCTCGCGGTTGATGCCCTTGAAGCCGTGTGTCGGGTGCACGAACTCGTTGTGGGCCGGGTCCAGGCCGTTCTCGATGGACCGCTCGTAGTAGTAGTCCACCTCCAGCACGAGCACCGAGTTGGCCCGCCAGCCGGCGTGGGTGTACTCCTCGATCTCCAGGAGGGGCGGCCGTTCGTTCTCGGGCAGGTCCCCCAGGAACGCAAAGACGATGCCGTACTTCTCGACGGTGGGGTAGGCGTCCACCTTGGCCCGGGGTGGCGGCTTCGTGCCATAGCCGATGGACGGGACGTTCTTGCAGTCACCGTCGCCACCGAACTCCCAGCCGTGGTAAGGGCAGACCACGCAGTCGCCCTGGATGCGGGGGTTTTTCCCCAGTTCCCAGGCGCCGCCGAGGGAACCGCCACGGTGGACGCAGGTGTCGGAGAGCGCATGGGCCTTGCCCTTGCTGTCGCGAAAAACGGCGAAGTTTAGCCCGAGGACCTTAACGCGTTCGGGCTTGTCGGGCCCCAGGTCTTCGCTGCGGACCATCGGGTACCAGAAATTGATGTACATCGAAATGCCTCCCTGAGTGGAAGCCCGATTCTTCGGCAAACGCCCGGCCCGAAACAGTCCGCGAAACTACCTATACCGCCCCTTCCTCCTTGTGAGTAGGGTGCGCACTGCACAAAGAGCGGGAGCTGACCGTGGCTGGGGCAAACCAGACTTACAACGATCGGGTGGTCCGCCAGTTCGCCCTGATGACCTTGGTGTGGGGGGTCGTCGGCATGCTCGTCGGCACCCTGCTCGCCGCCCAGCTGGTCTGGCCGGCCCTCAACTTCGACATCCCCTGGCTCACCTTCAGCCGCCTGCGTCCCCTGCACACCAACGCGGTAATTTTCGCGTTCGGCGGGTCGGCCCTGTTTGCCTCGTCCTACTACATCGTCCAGCGGACCTGCCATGTGCGCCTGTTCAGTGACCGCCTGGCCGGCTTCACCTTCTGGGGCTGGCAGCTGATCATCCTGCTGGCCGCCATCTCCCTGCCCCTTGGCATGACCCAGGGCAAGGAGTACGCGGAGCTTGAGTGGCCCATAGACCTGCTGATCGCGGTCGTCTGGGTCGTCTACGGCGTCGTGTTTTTCGGCACGCTGATGAAGCGGCGGATTTCGCACATCTACGTGGCCAACTGGTTTTTCGCGGCCTACATCATCACGATCGCCATCCTGCACATCGTCAACAGCGCCGCCGTGCCGGTGAGCATGACCAAGTCCTACTCACTGTATGCGGGTACCGTGGATGCGATGGTGCAGTGGTGGTACGGGCACAATGCCGTCGGCTTTTTCCTGACGGCGGGCTTCCTCGGCATGATGTATTACTTCGTGCCCAAGCAGGCCGGCCGGCCGGTGTATTCCTACCGGCTGTCCGTGGTGCACTTCTGGGCCCTCATCTCCATTTACATGTGGGCGGGTCCCCACCACCTGCACTACACCTCGTTGCCGGACTGGGCCCAGTCGCTGGGCATGGTCTTCTCGCTGATCCTGATTGCGCCCTCCTGGGGCGGCATGATCAACGGAATCATGACGCTGTCGGGGGCCTGGGGAAAACTTCGGACGGATCCGATCCTCAAGTTCCTCATCGTGTCGCTGTCCTTCTACGGCATGTCCACGTTTGAAGGGCCGATGATGTCGATCCGCACCGTCAATGCGCTGTCCCACTACACCGACTGGACCATTGGTCACGTCCATTCCGGCGCGCTGGGCTGGGTGGCGATGGTCTCCATCGGTTCGATGTACATCCTCATTCCGCGCCTCTATGGCTGCAAGGAGATGTTCAGTATCAAGGCCATCGACCTGCACTTCTGGGTGATGACCATTGGCATCGTGATGTACGTGGCGGCAATGTGGATCGCCGGCGTCATGCAGGGACTCATGTGGCGGGCGACGAATGCGGACGGCACGCTCACCTACAGCTTCGTGGAATCGCTCAATTCCACCTACCCCTTCTACGCGATCCGCTTCCTCGGTGGCGTGCTGATCATGGTGGGCATGCTCGTCATGGTCTGGAATGTCTACCGCACGGT
Organism: uncultured Chromatiaceae bacterium; assembly: GCA_964391025.1. GTDB lineage: Bacteria > Pseudomonadota > Gammaproteobacteria > Steroidobacterales > SHZI01. The sequence goes on along the minus strand of CAYMKJ010000052.1, from coordinate 8,809 downwards.
GACCCGGCCTGCGGCCGTCATCGATGTGGTCATCCCGCCGCCTGCCGCCCAGCCCGCCTGAGGTCGTCCCTATGAAGCACGATGCCATCGAACGCAACCTCGGGCTCCTCGCCGTCCTCACGGCGCTGGTCATCAGCGTCGCAGGTCTGGTGGAGATCGTCCCGTTGTACTTTGCGACGGAGACCACAACGGCGGCCCCTGGCGTCATGCCCTACACCGCAACCGAGCTGGAAGGCCGTGACATCTATGTCCGTGAGGGTTGCTACAACTGCCACTCCCAGATGGTTCGCCCGCTGCTCTCGGAGACGGAGCGCTATGGCCCCTACTCGGTGGCGGGCGAGTCGGTGTATGACCACCCGTTCCAGTTCGGTTCCAAGCGCACGGGCCCGGACCTGGCACGAGTGGGCGGCCGCTACACAGATGAGTGGCATCGCATCCACCTCGTGAATCCCCGGGACGTGGTCCCGGAATCGAACATGCCCGGCTTCCCCTGGCTCAACAAGAATGTCGTGGACGAGAGCCTGACCGCGAGCAAGATGAGAGCGCTGCGCTTCGCGGGAGTGCCCTACACCGACGAAGATGTCGCGGGCGCCAGCGACGCCGTGAAGGGCAAGACCGAAATGGATGTGCTGGTCGCTTACCTGCAGCTGCTGGGCAAGGCCTCGCGCACCTGGGATGCACCGTGATGGAGCCTGCCGTGGTTGATATGGGGATCGTCCGTGGGGTAGCCACCGTTTTCGCACTGCTCGCCTTCGTCGCCGTCGTGCTGTGGGCCTACGGCAAGCGCCCCCGGGATGCATTCAGGTCAGCGGCCCAGCTTCCGCTGGAAGAAGACGACGAAGCGGAGAAGCGCTCATGACTAGCGGTTGGAGCTGGTTCATCACCATCGCGACTCTTGCCAATATCGCGGGCGCCATGTGGCTGTTGTTTGCGAATGGGCATGCCGCCTCTGGCGAGTCCGGTGGTAACACGACCCACGTTTGGGATGGCAACCTGACGGAATTCAATAACCCCTTGCCGCGCTGGTGGTTCTGGCTGTTCGTCCTGACTACGGCATGGGGGTTGGGGTACCTCGTCTTCTACCCCGGGCTCGGCGGCTTCAGGGGCACGCTGGGCTGGACCCAGGAACAGCAGCATGCTTCCGAAGTGACGGCCGCCAAGGCCGTACAGGCGCCACGCTACGCGCACTTCGCCACCCTGTCGCTGGAGCAGCTCGCGCAAGATCCTGACGCCATGGGCGAGGCGCGCAGCCTGTTTGCCAACGGCTGCGCCGGCTGCCACGGGTCGGATGCCCGCGGAGCACTCGGGTTCCCGAACCTGACCGATAACGACTGGCTGTATGGCAACGCGCCGGAGACGCTGTTGACGACCATCGGTGCCGGCCGCATGGGCGTGATGCCCGGCTGGCAGGCGGCCCTCACCGATGCCGGCGTGGACGAGGTCGTGGCGTATGTGCAGAGCCTGAGTGGGACGGCGAATAAACCCGAACTGGTGCAGGCCGGCGCCGCCCGGTACGCGATGTTCTGCGTGGCTTGCCACGGTGCCGACGCCAGGGGCAATCCGGTGCTGGGTGCCCCGAGCCTGGCCGACGGCGTCTGGTTGTATGGCGGCGACGCCGCAACTCTTCGCACGTCGATCGCGGCAGGCCGGCAGGGCCAGATGCCGGCTCATGAGGCGTTGCTGGGCAAGGACCGGGTCCGGCTGATGGCAGCCTATGTGCTGAGCCTGGGAGCACCAACCTCCGTAGGTAGCCGCAATGGATCCACGGACGGAGGATGAGTATCCGGCTGCCCGCCGCTGGCCGCCCCAGTTGCGGGTGGCGGCTGCCGTAGGCTGGTCGTCCTTTCTGGCCGCTTGCCTGGGCACGATGCTGGCCTTTGCCGCGCTGGATCCCCAGGTGATCATCGATAGCGTCGAAGGCGGGGAGTCCGGCGCGGCACCCCGGTGGCTCACGCCGACCGGCATCTACACCCTGGGTTTTTTCCTGTTCTGGTTGATCGCCGTCGCGGCCGGCGCGCTAACCGCCCTGCTGACGCAAGGTCCACAAGTCGATGGTGACGAGAATTGAACGATGGTACGGCGGGCGCCGAAGCTGTTTCCCTCTATGAGTCCCACCACAAGGTCTATCCGCGGGAGGTCGCGGGGCGCTTTGCCCGCCTGCGTACTCTGGCCGCCTTTGCTCTGCTCGGAATTTTCTACGGGCTGCCCTGGCTCCAGTGGCACGGCCGGCAGGCGGTGCTGTTCGATCTCCCGGCGCGGAAATTCCATCTCTTCGGGCTGACGCTCTGGCCCCAGGATTTTCTCTATCTCAGCTGGCTGCTGATCCTCGCGGCTTTGACGCTGTTCTTCGTCACGGCGGTGGCGGGCCGGGTCTGGTGCGGCTACGCCTGTCCCCAGACCGTCTGGACCGAAGCCTTCCTGGGCCTCGAGCGCCTCGTGGAAGGTGGCCGGCCGCAGCGGCTTAAGCTCGACAAGACGCCCTGGACCGGCGAATGGATCGCCCGCAAGTCGCTGAAGCAGTTCCTGTGGATCAGTTTCGCGGCGCTGACGGGCTTCAGCTTCGTCGCCTTCTTCACGCCGGCCCGGGAACTCGCCAGCAGCGTCGTGAATCTGGAACTGGGCGGCTGGGAGACCTTCTGGGTTCTGTTCTACGGATTTGCCACCTACGGTAATGCGGGCTTCCTCCGGGAGCAGGTGTGCAAATACATGTGCCCCTATGCGCGCTTCCAGAGCGCCATGTTCGACCACGACACTCTCGTTGTGTCCTACGACCCCGGCCGCGGCGAGCCCCGTGGCGCCCGGAAGCGGGGCGTGGATCCGAGGGCCGTGGGGCTTGGTGACTGCGTGGACTGCACCATCTGTGTCCAGGTCTGCCCGACGGGCATCGACATCCGCAAGGGCCTCCAGTACGAGTGCATCGCCTGCGCGGCCTGCGTGGATGCCTGCGATGACGTCATGGCGCGCGTGGGTTACCAGCCCGGCCTCATCAACTACGCCACCGAACGGGAGCTGAAAGGCGAGAAAACCCATTACTTCCGCCCGCGGGTGCTGGTCTACGGCGGCCTGCTCCTGGCGCTGGGCGTTGGTTTCGTCATCTCTCTCAGTCTGCGCCAGCCGATAGGCCTCGACATACTCCGGGACCGGAACGCGCTCTACCGGGTGCTGCCCGACGGTGCCGTGGAGAATGTCTACAGCCTGCGTATCCTCAACAAGGACGACCGGACCCATCGCTACGTGATAGAGACCCAGCCCGTCGGCGTGTTCCAGGTGGATGCCGATCCGGTTCTGGTGAACGCGGGCGAAGTCCGCGCCGTGGCGGCCCGGATTCGTGTGGTGCCCGGCGACATCGCCCGCGCGCCGCGGGATCTCAGCATTTCGGTCCGGGTCGCCGACACTCCCGGCCTCGTTGCAAGACATGCCACCCGATTCTTCGTTCCGGAGCAGGAGGATGACGATGATGACGACCAGGACTGAAGAGGATCCGACCCGCTGGTATCGCCTGCCGATCATGTGGCTGGTGGTGTTCCTGCCCCTCGTGTCCTTTGTTGGCGGCGGACTGCTGGTGGCACTGACCTTCCTGAAGCCTGATCCCGAGGTCCACAGCGAGCGGATCACGGCACCACCGGCGGCGAACGCGCCCGGCGGTTGACCTGTGGAGACGGTTGATCTGCAGATTGGCGGGATGGGCTGCGCGGCCTGTGCGCTGCAGATCGAAGACGCCTTGCGCCTGCTGCCGGGACTCGCCCGGGTGCGGGTGGATCCCGCGACGGCCCGGGCCCGGGTCGACCTGGACGACCAGGGCGGCAACGCCGTCGACCGCGTGCTGCGCGAGATCCGCAAGCTGGGCTACACGGCGAGACTCGCGGGCAGCGCCAGCGCAGCGAGCGAACGCACGCTGACCCGGCGTGCGGCTCTCAAGCGCCTCGCGGTGGCGGGCTTCGGCATGATGCAGGCCATGATGCTGGCCTTCGCGCTCTACGCCAGCGAAGACTACCGGATGGATCCGGCGCTGCTGAATTTTCTGCGCTACTGCAGCTTGCTGGTCACTCTGCCCGTCGTCGTCTACGCGGGCGGCCCAATTTTTAGCGCCGCGCTGGCCCAGTTGCGGGCCGGCCGTCCGGCCATGGACGTGCCCGTCGGTCTCGGGATCGGTGCCGCGCTTCTCGCCAGCATCTGGAACACCTTCTCGGCGTCCGGCCCGGTCTACTACGACGCGGTCACCATGTTCCTGTTCTTCCTCACGACGGCCCGCTTTGTGGAGCAGATGTCGCGCCACGAAGTCGGAACCATCACGGAGGCGCTGGCCTGGTTGCTCCCGGCCCGGGCACTGCGGTTCGCCGGCGGCCGCACGCAAACCGTGCCCGTGGGCAGTCTTCAGCCTGGCGATGAGATCCTGGTGAACCGGGGCGACCTGGTGGCAGCCGATGGCGTGGTGGTTGCCGGTGACTCGGCGTTCAATGAAGCCTGCCTCACCGGCGAGGCTGCGCCGATGCGCAAGGGCGCCGGTGCAGCGGTCTTAAGCGGCAGCATAAATCTCGGGGAAAGCGTGCGTGTACGGGTCACCGCGACGGGTGAGCAGACGGAACTGGCGGCGGTGCTGCGGCTGCTGGAGCGGTCCCGTCAGGCGAAACCCAGGCTCCTGACACTTGCCGAGCGGGTGGCCCGGGGATTTTCAGTGGCAGTGCTGGCCATTGCGGCGATTGTCAGCGTGCTGTGGCTGCTCATCCGTCCTGAGGTGGCACTGGCAAACACCATTGCCGTCCTCGTTGTCGCCTGTCCCTGTGCGTTGTCGCTGGCGGGGCCGGCGGTGGTGGCTGCCGCGAACACCGCGCTGGCCCGCCTCGGCCTCCTGCCCATCAGCGCCACGGCGCTGGAGCAGCTCACAGCTGTTCGCCACGTCCTGCTCGACAAGACGGGAACACTGACAACCGGTCGCCCGGAGATTCAGGTGCGTGTGCACCGTGCCACGGAGAATGACACGGTGCTGCTCGCGATCGCGGCGGCGCTGGAACGGGGCTCAAGCCACCCGCTGGCTCTGGCTTTTCGCAATCACGAGCACGCGGCCGTTCAGGCGGTGCAGATCCGGGAAACGGTGGGGCAGGGCGTCGAGGGTCTGGTGGAGGGGCGGCATTACCGCCTGGGCCGGGCAGAGTTCGCGGGCGCAGACGCTACGGCCGACGGTGTTTGCCTCGCCGACGACCAAGGCCTGCTGGCTGAATTTGCCATTCACGATACCGTGCGCCCCGACGCCCGGGCAGCGGTCGATGCCCTGCGCAGCCTTGGCCTCGGCGTGGAGATCGCCAGTGGTGACGCAACGCTCGCCGTGGCCCGGGTGGCTGAGGAACTGGGCATTGGCGAGTGGCAGGCGCGGCTGACTCCGGCAGCCAAGGTCGCGAGGCTTGAGGTCTTGCAGGCGGCGGGAACGCCGGTGCTGATGGTGGGCGACGGCATCAACGATGCTCCGGTACTGGCGGCGTCGGACGTGTCCATTGTGCTGCGCTCGGGCAGCGCGCTGGCCCAGACTGCGGGTGATCTGCTCCTGCTGGACAACGCGTGGCCTGCGGTGCCAAGGGCGGTGGGGGTGGCGCGTCGCGCCCGGCAGATACTGCGGCAAAACCTGGTCTGGGCCGCGACCTACAACCTGGTTGCGATTCCCATTGCGGCGCTGGGCTGGCTGCCGCCCTGGATGGCAGCGCTCGGGATGTCCGTCAGTTCCATCCTCGTTGTGCTCAACGCGCGGCGGGTGCGGGCATGACGATTCTTTATGTGCTGGTGCCGATGGCCCTGGTGCTGTGCCTGCTGGCGGTGTGGGCGTTTTTCTGGGCGGTAAACACCGGCCAGTTCGAGGATCTCGATACCGCCAGCGTCAGCCCGCTGGAGGACGATGTGCACCAGAAGCGGACGAATGATGACCCGCTTCCTCCAGTGCCATCGCCATCTTTACGAGGTGCGCCACCGAGCGGGTAGCCATCTTCTCCATGACCCGGGCCCGGTGAATTTCCACGGTCCGCTCCGACAGTCCCAGGTCCATGGCGATGACCTTGTTGGCATTCCCGGCAATGATCAGGGCCATCACTTCCCTTTCCCGCGGCGTCAGCGTGCTGTGCCGCCGGCGCAGCTCGTCCGTCAGCGACAGGGCGTGCCGTGCTTCCGCGTCGGCTGCCAGCGCCCGGGTGATGCGTTCGAGGAGATCCCGCGGGCTGAAGGGCTTCTGCAGGAAATCGAAGGCACCGGCCTTCATGGCCTCGACGGCTAGTGGCACATCCCCATGCCCGGTGATGAAGATGACCGGAAGGAACGCGCCACGCCGGGACAGTTCCTGCAGCAGTTCCATGCCGCTCATGCCCGGCATGCGCATGTCGAGCAGGAGACAGCCGGGGCTGGCCAGGTCGTACTGGGCGAGAAACTCCGTGGCGGACGCGAAGGGGATGGCCTGGTAGCCGGCGGAGTCCAGCAGGATGCTGAGCGAGGTCCGGACGCCGTCGTCGTCGTCCACGACGAAGACGGTGGTCACTGCCGCTGCGCTGCTGTTCACTTGAACCTTGTCATCCATGCGGTCGTCGGCCCCTCAGGGCTGGGTACGGGGCAGGTGCACCTGAAAAAGGATGCCCTCTGGTTCGGTGGCGGAGAGCTCCACGGTGCAGCCGTCGTCCTCGGTGGAGATCGTGACCTTTCGGCGCTCCGCAGGCAACCTGATGACGGTGTCGAGGGCGCTGGCGAACAACAGGACCAGCAGGGCCTGCAAGCGGGACGCGTCGCCGTGCACGGCGGGAGCTGGTGTGCGGAGTTCCACCGCAAGACCTACTGCCTGCTGGGTGGCGAGTGACTGGAGCAGCGGCATGACCGTGCGCACCAGCGCATTTGGATCCAGCGGCTGGCCCGTTTGCGGCAGGGGCCGGGCGGCAACCCGCAGCTGCTGGAGAACGTCACCGGCCCGGAGTGCCTGATTGGCAATCGCCTGAATGATATCCAGGGCCTGGGAGGAGCAACCGGGGTCACGACGCAGCAGTGTGGCCGCGCCCTCGGCGTAGGCCGCAATGGCGGCCAGTGGTTGATTCAGGTCGTGGGCGAAGCCGGTGGCGAGGTCGCTCAGCACGTGCCGGTCGGCGTCGATCGTCAGCGGGTCGTCCACTGCCAGCACTTGCGTGCCTGCGCCCCGCAGCTGATGATCCGGCGTGTTCATGTTGATGCAGATGCTAAAGCTCCACCCGCCGGCACTCTCTAAGGGATTTCCCCTACGGTGGTGGCAATGAAACCAGTTGGCGAGCTTGCCGAGCGGATCATCCAGCAGTCGCCCGATGCGCTGCTGCTTGTGGACCCCGGGGGGCGTATCGCTTATGTGAACGAGGCAGTCACCACGCTCTTCGGCTACCCCGCCGGCGAGCTGCTCGGCCATGCCATAGAACTACTGGTGCCAGTCAGCGCCCGCGGTGTGCACGAACGCTACCGCCAGGGGTTTGCGGCTGCACCGGCCATCCGCGAGATGGGCGCCCGGATCGTGGCCCTGACCGCCCGCCGGCGGGACGGCACGGAATTTCCCGCCGAGATCCGGCTAGCCGCCATGCACATGGATCCCACACAGGCGGAGGAGGGCCGGAGTGACGGGAGCGGTTTTGTCCTGGCTGCAGTTCGCGACGTCACCGACCGGCGACGCCTGACGGACGAGCTCCGTGCGGCCCGGGCCGAAGCCGACAGCGCCAACAAGGCCAAGAGCCGGTTTCTGGCGACGGCGAGCCATGATCTCCGCCAGCCGCTACAGACCCTGCAGCTGCTGAATGCCGCGTTGGCCCGGCGGCTGGCCGATAGCACCAATCAGGATCTCGTTCAGCGCCAGCAGGCGGCGCTGGAATCGATGGCGGACCTGCTGAATGCGCTCCTCGACATGACCAAGCTCGAGTCCGGGGCGCTCCGCCCCAATCTCGTGGTCGTCCCGCTCGCCGACGTGCTCGGGGATCTCCAGCGCCAGTTCCAGGACATGGCGACCGCCCAGGGCCTGACCCTCAAGATGCCGGAGACTGCCGAGTGCCTCCGCACCGATCGCGTCCTGTTCCGCCAGTTGCTCCAGAATCTGCTGACGAACGCGCTGCAGTACACCCGGGTTGGCGGCGTGACAGTGACCGCGCAGCGGGAGCCGGAAGGCCTGACGATCCGGGTTACCGACACCGGCGTGGGCATCCCTCACGCTGAGATCGACCGGGTGTTCGACGAGTATTACCGGGTGGACACGCCGGGCAACCGCCCGCGGGGCTTCGGGCTGGGTCTCACCATCGTCCGGCAGATCGGCCGGTTGCTGGGTTTGGTGGTCCGGGTCGAATCAGATCTCGGGCGAGGCACGACCTTCGTCGTGCACATTCCGGGCGCGCAACTCGTTGCGGCGACTCTCGGCGGGGCCGTTCAATCCGGGCCGGCGCTCGAGCGACCGGACGTACCGAAGCCTGCCGTGCTCGTCATCGAGGATGACGCCGCAGTCCGTGACGCGCTGGAACTGCTGCTCGCCCTCGATGGCTACCCGACCCGGGTGGCGGACTCGGCTGCCGCTGCCGAGGAAATTTTCGCCCTCCACGGCACGGAGATCGACCTGGTCATCAGCGACTTCCATCTCGGCAATGGCCGCAACGGTCTCGAAGTGCTGGAGAAGTTGCGGGCAGCGGCCGGCCGGGATCTGCCGGCGGTGATCCTGAGCGGTGATACTTCGCCCGTCCTCGCCAGCATCCAGACCGTGTCCCGGGTGGTGCTGCTCAGGAAGCCGGTGAACGCGCGTCAGCTGATCGTCAAGCTGGAAGAATTATTCGGCGCGGCAGGTTGAGGC
>CAYMKJ010000051.1:0-19415 GCA_964391025.1 uncultured Chromatiaceae bacterium | reverse complement strand
CTTTGCGCCGGCCGGCTGCGGCCGGTTAGTAGAGGCGCAGGCGCCGAGCAACATGGCACCTGCGGCGACGCCGCCAATGCCGAGGGCTGACTGCAGGGTTGCACGCCGGCTCTGCGGCTTGTTCATCCAGTTACTGTTCATTTTTTCTCTCCATCAGGGCTCTTGTCGATGCAGCGCCACTCAGCGCAGTACCACTGTCTTCATGCCGTTCACGAACACCCGATGCTCCAGCTGGAGCTTGACGGCCCGCGCCAGTGTCAGTGCTTCGACATCGCGGCCAATTGCCGCGAGATCGTCGGGCGACATGGTGTGGTCCGCCCGCTCGACCGCCTGCTCGATGATGGGGCCCTCATCCAGTGCGGCCGTGACGTAGTGGGCGGTCGCCCCGATCAGCTTCACGCCTCGCCGGTGCGCCTCATGGTAGGGCTTGGCCCCCTTGAAGCCCGGCAGGAAGGAGTGGTGGATGTTGATAATCCGTCCGGGATACTGCGCGCAGAGTGCGGGGGAGAGGATCTGCATGTAACGGGCCAGCACGATGAGATCTGCCCGGCAGTCTTCTGCGATTTCCAGCAGTCGCGTCTCTGCCGCAAGCTTGTTCTCCGGCGTTACCGGCACGTGGAAGTAGGGCACCTTGTGCCAGCCGGCCAGCCCGGACAGATCCATGTGATTGGAGACGATCGCCGGGATCGTCATCCTGAGCGCGCCTGTCCGGTAGCGGTAGAGCAGGTCGTTGAGGCAGTGGTCATACTTCGAGACCAGGACCAGCACGCGGGGCAGGATGCGCGTGTCATGCACCTGCCAGTTCATGCTGAAACGGGCGGCGATCTCGCCGAAGCCGGCCGTAAATTCAGCCCGCGAATACGCCTGCTGGCGGGGAATAAACCGGGTGCGCATGAAGAACGTGCCCGTGTCCGCATCGCCGAAGTGGGTGGATTCCTCGATGAAATACTGCTGGTTGCTGAGGTAGCCCGCCACGGCAGCCACGATCCCGACGGTGTCGGGGCAGACCACGGTCAAAATGAAGGATTGCGCGTCGGACATGCGGCTCGAATGGTAGCAGGATCGACGCGGCCACCGGGATTGGTCAGAATCCCAGCCGGGAGAGGGACGTATGGCCACCAAAACTAAAGACGTGCCAACCGAGGCAGCGGATTTTCTGGCAGTTAATCCCGAGGTTCGCGCTGTCGAACTGCTGCTGCCCGATCTCAACGCCATCCTGCGCGGCAAGCGTGTCAGCCGGCGTGAGCTCGCCGGGCTCTTCCGCGAAGGCATCTCGTTTCCGGCCACCGGCATCCTGATGGACAGCCGGGGCTCCCTCATCGACGGGCTGGCCCACGGCAGCGAGGACGGCGATCCCGATTACGTGTGCCTGCCGGTTGCAGGGTCGCTCGCCCGGGTGCCCTGGTCCAGGACGCCCCTCGGCCAGTGCCTGATCTCGATGTACGAGCGCGATGGCAGGCCCTATTTTGCGGACGCGCGGCACGTGCTCGCCGGTGTGCTGGCGCGGTTCGCGGCGCTTGGCCTTACGCCGGTGGTAGCCGTCGAGTACGAGTTCTACCTGCTGGACGAGATTGACGGCGAGGTGCCCCGACTGCGGACCGGTCGCGTGCCAGGCACTGAGCGGCGTCCGGCCGGGCCGCGGGCCTACAGTCTCGAGGACCTGCACGACCTGGACAGCTTTTTCGCGCAGGTCTCAGCTGCAGCCGAGCAGCAACACGTGCCCGCGGGCGCCATCGTGTCCGAGTACGGTGCCGGCCAGTTCGAGGTGAACCTGCACCACGTGAACGACGCCCTGGCAGCCTGTGATCACGCGATCCTGCTCCGCCGCCTGGTGCGCGGCATCGCCCGGCTGGAAGGCCTGGCAGCCACCTTCATGGCGAAGCCCTTCATGAATCTGGACGGCTCCGGGATGCACGTGCACTTCAGCCTGCTGGACCGGACGGGGCGCAATGTCTTCGCGCCTGCGCCAACCGAGGCGAACCCCGATGCCTACCCCGACACGCTGCGGCACGCCGTGGGCGGCATGCTGTCGGCCTTGCCCGAGTCGCTCGCGATCTTCGCGCCCAACGCGAATTCCTACCGCCGGTTCCGCCCCGGTTTCTTCGTGCCGATCGCACCGAACTGGGGCCCGAACCACCGGCAGGTGGCGCTGCGCATCCCGTGCTCGGACGAGGCCAACGTGCGTCTTGAGCATCGCGTGGCGGGCGCCGACTGCAATCCGTACCTGGCGATGGCCGCCATACTGGCCGCCGCCCACGCGGGCATCACGGGGCGGATCGAGCCGCCGGCCATGGTCCGGGAGGGCGAGCGGGTCAGCCTGCCGACGGGAGCCTCGCCCCGGTGGGAGACCGCTCTGGCCGCCTTTGATGCGAGTGCCCTCTGGCCGGACTACTTTGGGGCCGAGTTCTGCCGCGTCTTCAGTGCCGCCCGGCTTTTCGAGGCGGAGGCCTATCATGCGGAGGTACCCGGCCTCGATTACGAGTGGTACCTTGGTGCTATCTGACGACCGACCCTAACCCCGGATAACCAAAAATACAGGGGAATCTCATGACTGACGCCTTCATCTTCGATCACGTCCGCACCCCCCGCGGACGGGGCAAGTCCTCCGGCTCCCTCCACGAGGTCACGCCGATCGAGCTGCTCACCCAGGTGCTGCGGGCACTGCGCGACCGGAATCAGCTAGACACGAGTCGCCTCGACGACGTCATCATGGGCTGCGTGGCCCCGGTGGGCGAGCAGGGTGCCGACATTGCGCGCGTTGCTGTGCTGAACGCCGACTACGCCGAGACTGTGCCCGGCAAGCAGTTGAACCGCTTCTGCGCCTCGGGCCTGGAGGCGGTGAACACAGCGGCCGCCCAGGTGATGTCCGGCCAGTCGGACCTGTGCATCGGCGGTGGTGTCGAGTCCATGTCCCGCGTGCCCATGGGCTCGGACGGTGGCGCCATGGCGAGCGATCCGCATGTGGCCTACAAGACCTACTTTGCCCCGCAGGGCATCGGCGCGGATCTCATCGCCACCAAGTACGGATTCAGCCGGCAGGACTGCGACAACTACGCGGCCCAAAGCCAGAAGCGCGCCAGCCAGGCCTGGGCTGCGGGCTACTTTCGCAACTCGGTACTACCCGTCCGGGATGCCCTCGGGATCACGCTGCTGGAGCATGACGAACACATGCGGCCCGATACGACCCTCGCGACGCTGGCCGAGCTCAAGCCGGCCTTCACCACGATGGGAGAGCAGTTCGGCTTCGATGCTGTGGCCCTACAGCGCTACCCGGAAGTGGAACGCATCAACCACGTGCACACCGGCGGTAATTCTTCCGGCATCGTGGATGGCGCGGCGGCGGTACTCGTCGGCACACGGGAGATGGGCAAGACACTGGGCCTCAAGCCCCGGGCCCGCATCGTCGGCTTCGCCTCCATCGGCTCCGAACCGACCATCATGCTGACCGGGCCAGCGCCCTCGGCCGAGAAGGTCCTGAAGCGCTGTGGCATGCAGGCGAAGGACATCGATCTCTTTGAGCTCAATGAAGCCTTTGCGTCCGTGGTGCTGCGCTTCATGCAGGTCCTCGACATCCCGCACGACCGGATCAACGTGAATGGCGGGGCGATTGCCATGGGGCATCCACTCGGGGCAACCGGCGCCATGATCCTCGGCACCGTCCTGGACGAACTGGAGCGCCGGCAGCTCAACACGGCGCTGGTCAACCTCTGTGTCGGTGCCGGGATGGGCACTGCCACGATTATCGAGAGGGTCTGAACATGAGCCAGAACACTGGTCAGAGCCTCCGGATTGACGTCGACGCCCAGGGCATTGCCACACTGACGATCAATGTGCCGGACCGGTCGATGAATGTCATCACGCCGGCGTTGACCACAGAGCTGGCCGACGCCGTCGACCGGATCCTGGGCGATGTCGCGATCAAGGCTGCGATCATCACGTCCGGCAAGGCAGCGTTCATCGCTGGCGCGGACCTGATGGACATCGTGAATATTTACGGCAGTGGCGTCAGCGGGCCCGAGCTGATGCGGGAGATCAGCCGTTACTCGGGCGTCCTCCGGAAACTCGAGACCGGTGGCAAGCCCATCGCGGCCGCCATCAACGGCACCGCGCTCGGCGGCGGACTGGAACTGTGTCTGGCCTGCCACTTCCGTGTGCTGTCGAGTGACCCCAAGGCCCTGGTCGGCCTGCCGGAAGTACAGGTCGGATTGTTGCCAGGCGCCGGCGGCACGCAGCGCCTGCCGAGGCTGATTGGCCTCCAGCCGGCGCTGGAGTTGATGACCCAGGGCACCCACGTGGAGCCGGAGAAGGCGAAGGCGCTTGGCATCGTGCACGCGCTCGCGCCGACGGCCGAAGTGGTCAACGTGGCGCGGCGCTGGCTGCTCGAGTCCGCTGATCCCGTGCAGCCCTGGGACAAAAAGGGTTTCCGCTGGCCGGGGGGCGCCGGGGCCCTGCATCCGGGTGCCCAGCAGACCTTTATGGCCGGCTCCGCGCTGATCGCCGACAAGACCCAGCACAATTATCCCGCCCCGATTGCGATCCTGTCTGCCGTCTACGAGGGCAGCATCGTGCCCTTCGATACCGGCCTGAAGATCGAGGCGCGCTACTTCGTCAGCCTGCTGCTGAATCCCGTCTACCGGAACATGACGCGGACGCTGTTCATCAACAAGGGCGCCGCGGATAAACTGGCGCGTCGTCCCATGGGCGTGGCGAAGTCGAAGGTCACGCGTCTCGGCATGCTGGGTGCGGGCATGATGGGTGCGGGCATCGCCTACGTGTCGGCCCGGTCGGGATTGGATGTGGTCCTGCTGGACAGCACGCGCGAAGCGGCGGACAAGGGCAAGGACTACTCCCGGACACTGCTCCAGAAGCGCGTGGACCAGGGCCGCACGACGGCGAGCGAAATGGCCGCCATCCTCGCGCGCATCCACCCCACCACGGACTATGCGGACCTCAAGGGCTGCGAGCTGGTGATCGAGGCGGTCTTTGAGAGCCGGGACATCAAGGCGGATGTCACACGGAAGACGGAGGCCGTGATCCCGGAGACGGCAGTGTTTGCGTCCAACACCTCCACGCTGCCGATCACGGGCCTGGCCGAGGCGTCAAAGCGGCCCACGAGCTTCATCGGGCTGCACTTCTTCTCCCCTGTGGACAAGATGCCGCTGGTGGAAGTGATCCTGGGCCGCCAGACCTCGAGCGAGACCGTGGCCCGGGCCCTCGACTATGTGCAGCAGATCAAGAAGACGCCCATCGTCGTGAATGACAGTCGCGGGTTCTATACCAGCCGGGTGTTCATGACCTACTGCAATGAGGGCATGGCATTGTTGCAGGAGGGCGTCCTGCCGGCACTGATCGAGAACGCCGGCAAGCAGTCGGGTATGCCCGTCGGGCCCCTCGCGGTGCACGACGAAGTCAGCCTGGAGCTGTCGGCGAAGATTCACCAGCAGACCCAATTGGATCTGGGCGACAAGTACACCGGACCGTCCGCCATTGCGGTGGCCCTGAAATTTGCCGTAGACCTGGACCGCAAGGGCAAGAAGTTCGGCAAGGGCTTCTACGAGTACCCGAAAGACGGCAAGAAGTTCCTGTGGCCTGGCATCGCCGGGGTGTATCCACCGGCTGCCAAGCAGCCGGACGTTGAGGAGGTCAAGAAGCGCCTGCTCTACGCGCAGGCCGTGGAAACCGTCCGGTGCCTGGACGAAGGTGTCGTCACGGAATCCGCCGATGCGGACATCGGCTCGATCCTTGGTTGGGGCTACCCCGCCTGGACGGGCGGCACGCTGTCCTTCATCGAGACGGTTGGTCTCAGGGCCTTTGTCGCTGAGTGCGACCGGCTGGCGGCGGCCTATGGCCCGCGCTTTCAGGTCCCGGCATCCCTCCGGGACCGGGCGGCGAAGAACGAACTCTTCTACCCAACCGCCAGCGTAACCCAGCGCCGCTCTGCTGCCTGAACCATGGAGCGGCGCCTCTTCGAGTCCGAGCACCAGATGTTTCGCGACTCGGTGCGCCGCTTCTTTCAGAAGGAAGTGGAGCCCCTTAGGGATCGCTGGCACGCGCAGGGCCAGGTGGACCGGGAGATCTACCGCAAGGGTGGCGAGCAGGGCCTGCTACTGATGCAGGTGGACGAGCAGTACGGCGGCACAGGCATCCGGGATTTTCGCTACGAGCAGATTCTCATCGAAGAGAATATGCGGTATGGCGACAGCGGGCTGTACTTCACGCTGCATTCGCGGCTTGTGGCGCCCTACATTGAGGGGCTCGGCACCGAGGAGCAGAAGCGGCGCTTCCTGCCCCATTGCATCAGTGGGGAAACGATTCTTGGCATCGCCATGACCGAGCCGGGCGCCGGCAGCGATCTGGCGGGTATGAAGACCCGGGCAGAGGACCGGGGTGACCACTTCCTCCTGAGTGGTTCCAAGACCTACATCTCCAACGGCATCAACGGCGACTTGTTCGTCGTGGCGGCGCGGACTGGCCCCGGGCGGCAGCTTGGGCTGTTTCTGGTGGAGCGGGGGATGCCCGGATTCGCCCGCGGCCGCAATCTGAAGAAGATGGGACTGAACTCCCAGGACACGGCGGAGCTGTTTTTCGAGAACGTGCAGGTGCCGAAAGCGAACGTGCTTGGCGACCCGGCTCGCGGGTTCTACTACCTGATGGAGTACCTGGTGGAAGAGCGGCTGATCTCCGCTGCCCAGTACGTGGCCGCCAGCCAGGTCGCCTTTGATCTCACGCTGGATTACATCCGGGAACGGCGCATCTTTGGGCAGGCTGTGGCCGACTTCCAGGTTAATCGTTTCAAGATGGCGGACATGCGCACGCAAATCGATATTGCACAGGTGTTTGTGGACCACTGCGTCATGGAGTTCAACGCGGGGCGTCTGACAGCGGCAGACATTGCCCGCGCCAAGCTCTTCTGCAGCGAACTCGAAGGCCGCGTGACCGACGAGTGCGTCCAGTTGCACGGTGGCGCAGGCTACATGGACGAGTACCGTATCTCGCGGATGTACCGGGATGCACGGGTCTCGCGCATCTACGCGGGTTCCTCCGAAGTGATGCGCGAGATCATCGCGCGGTCGATCGGCCTTGATCCGCGAAGGCCCGCGCCGAAAAGCTGATGGGTCCGCTGGCGGGGATTCGTGTCCTCGAAGTGGCCAGCATCGGGCCCGGTCCCTTCTGCGGCATGCTGCTCGGGGACCTGGGTGCCGACGTGATCCGCGTGGATCGGCCGGGTACCGACCCGCTGCAGGCCCTGGACCCGCTGCGCCGGAACCGTCGCAGCATTGTGATCAATCTGAAGAGCGAGTCCGGCGTGCAGACCCTGCTGCGGCTGGTGGAGAACGCGGACGCGCTCATCGAGGGCTTCCGGCCGGGTGTGGCCGAGCGGCTGGGAATTGGGCCCGACGCCTGCCGACAGCGGAATCCCCGCCTCGTTTACGGGCGCGTGACGGGCTGGGGGCAGGACGGTCCGCTGGCAAACGCCCCCGGTCACGACCTGAACTACATCGCGCTGTGCGGCGCACTGAACGCCTTCGGTAACAAGGGCCAGCCGCCCGTGCCGCCGCTCAACCTGCTCGGCGACTTCGGCGGCGGCGGGATGCTGCTGGCCTTCGGTCTGGTCTGCGCACTGCTCGAAGCGCGCGGTTCCGGCCGGGGGCAGGTGGTGGATGCCGCCATGCTCGATGGCGTCAATGCGCTGATGGCGATGTTTCACGGCTTCCGGGCCGCCGGGCTGTTTGACGAACAGACGGGCACGCACTTCCTGAGCGGCGCCGCCCACTTTTATGCCACGTACGAGACCCGCGACGGAAAATATATTGCTCTCGCGGCGCTGGAGCCGACGTTCTACCAGGACCTGATCCGGCGCGCAGGCCTCGACGCCGCACGCTTCGGCCCCCACGGGCTGGGCGCCTATCCCGTCGCCAACGCCGAATGGCCGCGCCTGAAGGCGGAGCTGGCGGAAGTGTTTCGCGGCAAGACCCGGGACGAGTGGTGTGCGCTGCTCGAGGGCACCGATGCCTGCTTCGCGCCGGTGCTCACGGTCGGTGAGGCCAGCCAGCACCCCCACAACGTCGCGCGGAAGGCGTTTCTCACCCTCAACGGCGTCCTGCAGCACGCGCCGGCCCCGCGTTTCAGTGCAACCGTACCAGACGACCCGAGAGCGCCGGTGACCGGTGGCGCCGATTCCCGCGCTGTGCTTAGTCAGGCAGGTTTTGCCGACAGCGAGATCGACAGCCTCCTGGCCTCCGGTGCCGTGGTTCAGCCCTGATGAATACTGATGTCCGCATCAACGCCGAAGACGGGCACCAGCTGCAGGTGACCACGTATGCGCCAGCAGTCGCCAGCACCTGGCTCCTGATCAATTCCGCGATGGGCGTTCGCCGCCGCTTCTACCGCCACCTCGCCGAACATCTGGTCGGGCAGGGCATCGGCGTCGTGACCTACGACTACCGGGGCATGGGGGATTCGGTCGTTGAAGGAGCGCAGGCGGCGCCTGTCCGTCTCGAAGACTGGGGGCGCAAGGACTTTCCGGCCGTGCTCAGCTGGCTGCGTGAGAGCCACGCGCCGGCGCGCGTGGTGGTGCTGGGCCACTCCGTCGGTGGCCAGTTGCTCGGTATCCAACCCGAGGTCCGAGACGTGGATGCGCTCGTGGGCGTGGGGACTCAGTCCGGCCACTGGCGGCACTGGGATGGTGTGGAGCGCGCGAAGGTCCTGGGCCTCTGGTACGTCGCGATCCCGTTGCTGACCGCCGTTTATAGAGCCTTCCCGTCATCGCTGCTGGGGTTGGGCCAGGACATTCCTTCCGGCGTCGCCCGGCAGTGGGCCGAATGGGGCAGGGATCCGGACTACATCCGCAGCCGCAGCGTGGGGCCGCAGCCCCAGTTCCACGACGAGGTGCGCTGCCGGTTGCGCACCTACCTGGTCGAGGAGGATCACCTGGCGAGCGAGCGGGCCTTGCGGGCCTGGCACGACTGGTTCCCGAACGCGCAGCGGGAGCTCGTTAACCTGGGCGCCCGCAACCCGGCCGGCCAGAAGATCGGCCACTTCGGCTTCTTCGACCCCGACATCGGGGCGGGCGAGTGGCCCGGCCTGGCGGACTTCGTGCGAGGATAAGTGCCATGCAGGGTCTGATGATGGACGTGCCGCTGACGATCACCGGCATTCTGCGCCACGCCCAGCAGAGTCACGGTGATCAGGAGGTCGTGTCGATTACGGCCGACCACCCGCGGCACCGCTACACGTACGGGCAGGCCTTCGACCGCGCCGGCCAGCTCGCCAATGCGCTGGCCCGGTTGCAGCTGCCCGCCGGCGCGCGGGTCGCGACGCTGGCCTGGAACGATTTTCGCCACCTCGAGCTGTTCTACGCCGTCTCCTGCTCAGGTCTCGTCCTGCACACCGTCAATCCGCGCCTGCTACCGGAGCAGATTGCCTGGATCATCAATCATGCGGGTGCCACCGTCCTGTTTGCCGCCACCGAGTTCGCGCCTCTGCTGGCGAAACTCACCCCGCACCTGACCCGGGTGAAGACTGTCGTGTTCATGACGGGCGCTGCGCACATGCCAGCCGTCTCGTCCGCACCAATGCTTGCGGACGCCCTGTGCTACGAAACGCTGCTCGCTGCGGAAGGACCCGCGTTCGACTGGCCCAACCTGGACGAGCGCGCCGCCAGTTCACTGTGCTACACCTCCGGGACCACCGGCAACCCCAAGGGCGTGCTGTACAGCCACCGCTCCAGCGTCTTGCACGCCATGGCTGCCGCCGCCGCTGACGTGATGGGGGTATGCGCCCTCGATACGGTCCTGCCTGTGGTCCCCATGTTTCATGTGAATGCCTGGGGTATCCCCTTCATTGCACCCATGTCCGGCGCCAAGCTCGTGCTGCCCGGTCGGGGTGCCGGTGATCCGGCCACGCTCTGCGATCTGGTCAACAGCGAGCGCGTGACGGTCGCGCTGGGCGTGCCCACCGTGTGGCTCGCGCTGCTCCAGCACCTGGCCCAGACCGGCACCCGGCTGCCGAGCCTGAAACGGACGGTGGTTGGTGGCGCCGCGTGCCCGCCCGCCGTCATTGATGAATTCCGTGATCGCCACGGCGTGGAAACCCACCACGCCTGGGGCATGACGGAAACCTCGCCCATTGGTACGTTTAATTCTCCAAAACCGCAGCAGGAAGAATTGTCGCTCGACGCGGCACGCGCCCGAAAATTCAAGCAGGGGCGCGCCGTATTCGGTGTGGAGCTACGCATCGTCGGTGACGACGGGCAGAAACTGCCCTGGGACGGCCGGACCTTCGGATCTCTGCAGGTCCGCGGGCCGTTCATTGCCAGTGGCTATTTCGGTCTCGAAACTAGCGAAGCCCACAAGGCCGACAGCTGGTTCGAAACCGGTGACGTGGCCACCATCGACCCGGACGGCTACATGCAGATTACCGACCGCACCAAGGACGTCATCAAGTCGGGCGGCGAGTGGATCAGCTCTATCGAGCTGGAGAACCACGCTGTCGGGCACCCGGCCATCGCCGAGGCGGCCGTCATTGCAGTAGACCACCCCAAGTGGTCAGAACGCCCGCTCCTGATAGTGGTGCTGAAGCCCGGGGAGGCGGTGTCCCGGGATGATCTGCTGGCCTTTCTCGCGGGGAAGGTTGCCAGCTGGTGGGTGCCGGACGATGTCCTCTTCGTGGCGGAGATCCCGCACACGGGGACGGGCAAGATCAGCAAGCTCCAGCTGCGGGAACAGTACCGGGAATACCTTTTGTAGGAGAGCGTCATGTCCGTCCAGATCACTGCCATCTATGCCAGCCTGCTGGCAGTTCTCTACATCGTCCTGAGTTACCGCGTGGCCCAGCGACGCATGCGTTTTCAGGTCGGCCTCGGTACCGGCCAGAACGCCGAGCTTGAGCGCGCCATCCGCATCCACGGCAATTTTGCGGAGTACATTCCGCTGGCGCTGCTGCTGCTGGCTTTTTTCGAGAGCGGCGGCGGCGCGGCGTGGACGGTGCATCTGGCGGGCGCGGGACTGCTGATCGGCCGAATGATGCATACCGTTGGCCTGACGCAGACGTCGGGGCGGAGTGTAGGGCGGTTCACGGGGATGATTGCAACGTGGCTGATTATCCTCGGGCTGGCGGTCGGGAACCTGGTGATGCGCTTCGCCTGAATTGCAGGAGTGCCTTCAGGGAAATGGGGACATGCCTCATTTCAGATCGAGAAATGAGGCATGTCCCCATTTCCCTGAAGGCGCTCCTACCGGGTCGAGAGTTCACCGATCAGCCGGATTCTGTTGCGAGGAAATCCTGCCCGAATGACCTTGCGAGCAAGGTTGGCGTCTGCAGTCGCCAGGTCCGCTTTGGCGAATTCGGCAAGTGCGAGGTAGAAGCAGTCGTAAGCTGGGTGGCGCAGTTTCAGGGCGAGATCCAGCGCCCGTGGCACCAGGGCAGCGCAGGACACCAGTTCGCGAAATATCTTCGACAGTTCGATAGTCACAGCCCTAGCCTGATCTGCACTTGCTTCGGCGCGGGAAACTTTTTTCCAGGCAGTATTGCAGACCTCTGCAACGATCAGGTCCGGGGCAATCAACACGTCCTTGCCCTCTGCAAGTTCACGAGCCAATTGATCGCCCGGCTCTACGAAGAACCATTTGGTAGCGACGCTCGCGTCGACGACCAGGATCAACGGTCCCGATCCTCGCGTATTAGCTTGGTGCTGTCCGATTGCCGCTTTCCCTGAGGGCCCATGGCGCGGATACGGTCGATGATGGCAAGACGGCGGGCAACCTCCGGTAGCGCCGCGTCACGTAACAACTCACGCAACGACTGCTCGAGGGACTTGCCCTGTGCCGCTGCGCGCTTCTTGAGGGCGTCCACGACGTTGTCCTCCAGATTACGTATCAACAGTTGTGCCATGGTGCTTCCTCCAGGGTGATAGCGAAAATGCTAGCACCACGGATCGGGGAAAGCGATGACCGCGAAGAGGTTATCGTCAGGGAGGTGCACGGCGACAGCGTAGAAACTGGCTGAAGTCGCTGGAAACGTCGAAAACCTAGCCGGTGGTCTCCACGCGCCCCGCCCGCGCAAATCGCATCCGCCAATAGGCGTTGCCGAAGCTGTCGAGGGAGACCTGCCCACCCGTGCTCGGCGCGTGCACGAAGCGACCCTGGCCCAGGTAGATGGCCACGTGGGAGGTGCGGCGGCCATCGCGGAAGAACAGCAGGTCACCGGCTTCCGCGCTCTCCAGGGTCAGGGGCTTGACGGCGGCCATCTGTCCGGACGCCGTGCGTGGCAAGCGCAAGCCGGCGTTGGAATAGGCGTATTGCACCAGGCCGCTGCAGTCGAAACCTTCCGGCGTGGCGCCGCCCCACCGGTAGGGCACCCCAACCATCTGCATGGCGGTAAAGACCACCTGAGCGCGGACGGGGTTGGCAGGTACCGGGATTCCGGTCGTGGTGTCGGGACTCCGGGGGGCGCTGCTGCAGCCGGCCAGACCGACGGCGATTGCCGCCAGTACCACCAGAAAGACTCGGAAAAGAGTGCGTTGCAGTGCCATCCGTGAGAAGCCCAAGCCCGCGCCCGTTCACGAGTTTACACCGGGATCTACGGTTGACGGCCCTGGTGCCAGTCACAAAGTGTGCGTCCGACTCCCGGCCCCTCTATAATCCGCGTCCATCGTACCCCCCGGCTTCCCCTAATGAATGACCTGTCGGCCCCCGCGGCCTCCAAGCTGCGGAATATCGCAATTATTGCCCACGTGGACCACGGCAAGACCACCCTCGTGGACAAGCTGCTGCGCCAGTCAAGCACGCTGGACGCCCGGTTCCAGCTGCCAGACCGCGCGATGGACTCCAACGACATCGAGAAGGAGCGGGGCATCACGATCCTGGCCAAGAACACCGCCATCCTGTGGCGGGACTACCGGATCAACATCATCGACACCCCGGGCCACGCCGACTTCGGCGGCGAGGTCGAGCGCGTGCTGTCCATGGCGGACAGCGTCCTGCTGCTGGTCGACGCCGTGGACGGGCCGATGCCCCAGACGCGTTTCGTGACCCAGAAGGCCTTTGCCCAGGGCTTCACGCCGATCGTCGTCATCAACAAGGTCGACCGGGATGGAGCCCGCCCAGGCTGGGTACTGGACCAGACCTTTGAGCTCTTCGACCGCCTCGGCGCCACCGACGCGCAGCTCGATTTCCCCGTGATCTACGCCTCGGCCCTCCACGGTTACGCGGGACTGGAGCCCGATGTCCGCTCGGGCGACATGACGCCGCTCTTCGAGGCCATCGTGCAGCACGTCCGGCCACCTGCCGTGGACCCGGAAGGACCGCTGCAGCTGCAGGTTTCGAGTCTCGATTACGACTCCTACGTGGGCATGCTGGGCATCGGTCGGATCACCCGCGGCCGGGCGACGGCCAACACCACCATCAGCATTGCGGGCGCCGACGGCAAGGTCCGCAGCGGCAAACTTGGCGAGCTGTACGGTTTTCTCGGGCTCAATCGTTACAAGGTGGATCAGGCGAGTGCTGGCGACATCGTGGTGTTCAGTGGCATCGAGGAGCTCTTTATCTCGGATACGGTCTGTGACCGGGAGCATCCGGAAGCGCTGCCGCCGCTGAAGGTCGACGAACCCACCATCACCATGACTTTCCAGGTGAACAAGTCGCCGTTCGCCGGCAAGGAAGGCAAGTTTCTCACCAGCCGCCACATCAAGGAGCGCCTGGAACGGGAGCTGAAGCACAACGTGGCCTTGCGGGTGGAGCCCACCGGAGACCCGGACAAGTTCCAGGTGTCGGGGCGTGGCGAACTTCACCTTTCGGTGCTGATCGAGAACATGCGGCGGGAAGGCTACGAGCTGGCAGTATCCCGGCCCGAAGTCATCCTGCAGGAGATCAACGGCGAGGTCTGCGAGCCGTGGGAGCAGCTCACCGTGGACTTCGAAGAGGCCTACCAGGGCGCCGTGATGAGCCGTCTCGCCGAGCGCAAGGGCGAACTCCTCAGCATGACGCCGGACGGTAATGGCCGGCTGCGCCTCGAGTACCGCATTCCGGCGCGCGGACTGATTGGGTTCCGTACCGAGTACCTGACCTGCACGGCCGGCACCGGCCTCATCTACCACGTCTTCGAGAAGTACGACCGGCGTGTTGCCGCGGCCATCGGCCAGCGGAACAACGGCGTGCTTGTATCGATGGCGGCTGGCAAGGCCCTGGCCTACGCGCTCTTCAACTTGCAGGAACGCGGCCGCCTCTTCATCGGTCACGGTGAGCCGGTGTACGAGGGCATCATCTGCGGCATTCACAGCCGGGGTAATGATCTGGTCGTGAATCCCACCAAGGCCAAGCAGCTCACCAACATCCGGGCCGCCGGTACGGACGAAGATCTCATCCTGTCGCCGCCCATCCGGCTGTCGCTGGAGCAGGCCCTGGAGTTCATCGACGACGACGAGCTGGTAGAGGTCACGCCCACTAGCATCCGACTGCGCAAGAAGCTTCTGCTGGAGACTGATCGGAAGCGGGATTCGCGCCAGCGGGCCTGACCGTGGCCTGGTCAGAGACGTTTGTAGGAGCGGCTTGTAGGAGCGCCTTCAGGCGCGATACATTACTGGCGAGAGCGGTCGCGCCTAAAGGCGCTCCTACAGATCAATAAAAATAAAGAGTTGCACTCATGGCTGAGTATCAGGCTCCTGTCCGCGAAATGCTCTTCGCCATCCGCGACCTCGCGGGGCTCGCGCGGATCACCCGACTGCCAGGCTACGAGGAGGCGACGGCCGACACCGCCGAGGCCGTGCTCGAGCAGGCGGCCGAGCTGGCCGCGAGCGTCATCAGCCCCACTAACCCGATAGGAGACCAGCAGGGCACCCGCGTCGAGAACGGTGGTGTCGTCGTGCCGGACGAGTTCAAGAGCGCGTACCGGGAATTTCAGGCCGGTGGCTGGGCGGGCGTCACGGCCCCGCAGGAGTTCGGCGGGCAGGGGCTGCCATTCCTGTTCGGCGTGGCCATCGAGGAGATGTGGTGCTCGGCCAATCTGGCCTGGTCGCTGTGCCCGCTGCTCACGGAAGGCGCGGCACGCGCTATCGAAGCACACGCCAGTGCCGAGCTGCGCAAGGCCTACCTGCCCAAGATGACTGCCGGCGCGTGGACCGGCACGATGACCCTGACGGAATCCCAGGCCGGTACCGATCTGGCGGCCCTGCGCACGTTGGCCGTGCGGGAAGGGGACCACTACCGGATCAGCGGTCAGAAGATCTTCATCAGCTGGGGTGACCACGATATGACGGAGAACGTCGTGCACCTGGTTCTTGCCCGGTTGCCTGACGCTCCGCAGGGCGTGCGGGGTATCTCGCTGTTCCTCGTGCCCAAGTTTCTGCTGAAGGCGGACGGCACGCCCGGCGAGCGGAATGGCGTGCGGCCGATCTCTGTTGAACACAAGCTGGGCATCCACGGCAGCCCGACCTGCGTGATGGCCTTCGACCGGGCGGTGGGCTACCTGGTCGGCGAACTCAACGACGGGCTCGCCGCCATGTTCACGATGATGAACCACGCGCGCCTCGGCGTCGGGCTCGAGGGCGTCGCCGTCTCCGAGCGTTCCTACCAGCGCGCCCGTGCGTATGCGAAAGACCGGGTTCAGGGCAGGGTCGCCGGCGAGACCGGCCGTGCCCCGATCATCCGGCACGCCGATGTGCGCCGCATGCTGCTCACCATGAAGGCCTACATCGAGGCGATGCGCAGCATCACTTACGTAACGGCAGCCGACCTGGACCTCAGCCGGCGCCATCCGGACAAGGCCACCCGCGCGCGCCACCAGTCGCGCGTCGAGCTGATGACCCCGGTAGTCAAGGGCTGGTCCACCGAGATGGGCCAGGTCCTCACCTCGCTCGGCGTGCAGATTCACGGCGGCATGGGCTACGTGGAGGAGACTGGCGTGGCCCAGTACCTGCGGGACGCCCGCATTACGACCATCTACGAAGGCACTACCGGCATCCAGGCCAACGACCTGGTGTGTCGCAAGATTCTGCGGGACGGCGGGGAATCCCTCATGGCGCTGGTCGCTGATCTGCAGGGCTTCGAAGCCGAGCTGGCGAACGTGACCGATCTCCTGGTGCTGACCGAGGGTCTCCGCGAAGGGCGCCAGGCCATTGAAGCAGCGGGCGCCTGGCTTGCCGCGAATCACGCTCGCCACCCGGCCGCACCCGGCGCTGCGTCGTACCATGTGCTGATGTTGCTGGGGACCGTTACCGGTGGCTGGCAGCTGGCGCGGGCAGCCCTGATTGCCCACAAGCGGCTGGCTGCCGGGGCGACCGGGCCCGACCGGGACTTCTTTAAGGCCAAGCTCGTCACCGCCCGCTTCTACGCCGAGCAGTTCCTGCCCCTTGCCACCGCCCACCTGCGGGCCCTGCAGGCAGGCCCGGACACGCTCCTCGCGCTGACCGACGACCAGTTCTAGCGGGAAATGGGGACATGCCTCATTTCCTGATTGGAAATGAGGCATGTCCCCATTTCCCGCTACAATCGCCGCCCCGAAAAAAGAGCCACTATCCATGATCAGGAAGAAGCCCGGCTTCACCACCCGGCAGGTCCACAGCGGTGTAGTGCCGGATCCCGTCACCGGGGCCATCCTTACTCCTATCTACCAGACCACCACCTACGTCCAGGAGTCCGTGGATCGGTATCTGGAGAAGGGTTATTCCTATTCCCGCTCCGCCAATCCGACCGTCCGGGCACTCGAGAACAAGCTCACGGATCTGGAAGGCGGCATGGACACCATCTGTTTCGGAACGGGTATGGCGGCGATCAACGGCCTCTACCTGGCGTACCTGAACGCCGGGGATCACGCGATCGTTTCGGACGTGGTCTATGGCGGCACCTATCGCCTGAGCACCAAGGTGTACTCCCGCTTTGGCGTGGAGTTTTCCTTCGTCGACACAGCTGATGCTGGCAATGTGCGCAAGGCGATCCGCAAGAATACGAAGCTGATCCTCACCGAAACACCGGCGAATCCCACGCTGAAACTCACCGATCTGCGCGCAGTGTCGGACGTGGCCCGCGAGCACTGCATCCTGCATGCCGTGGACAACACCTTTCTCACGCCCTACTACCAGCGGCCTCTGGAGTTGGGTGCGGACCTGGTTATTCACAGCACCACGAAGTATTTCGACGGCCATAACGCCACGGTGGGCGGGGCGGTCGTCGTGAGCAGCGCGGACCAGGGCAAGGCGATCCGCTTCATCATGAACGCGGGCGGCATGATCATGTCGCCCCAGGTGGCGTGGCTGACGCTGCAGGGTTGCAAGACGTTGTCGGTGCGCATGGACCGGCAGGCGGCCAATGCGTTCGCCATTGCCCGCTTCCTGCAGAAACACCCGAAGGTCACGACCGTGAACTATCCGGGGCTCCCATCGTTTCCGCAGCACGAGCTGGCCAAGCGCCAGGCCTCCGGCTTTGGCGCCATGCTGTCCTTCGAGGTGAGAGGCGGTGTTGCTGCGGGCAAAGCCCTGATGGACCGGATCCAGCTCTGGACCCTGGCTGAGAACCTGGGATCCGTGGAATCCCTGATCACACACCCGGTCACCATGACCCATGCGGACGTGGAACCGGCGGAGCGCCAGCGGATCGGGCTGACGGACGGGCTCGTCCGCCTGTCCGTGGGACTGGAGGACGCGGACGACCTGATCGAAGCCCTTCGCGAGGCTCTCGACGCTTCTTAAGGCCGGCTTGCGGGACGTTCCACCGCACAGTCTCGCCAACATTTCGAACGCTCCTGCTGACGTTTCCTCCGGATCGGGTTACTCCCGAGTGTGCTCAGCGTCACATCATGAGCATGTAACGGCCGCTCGAAACGTGGCCGGATCGGTCAGAACCCGGCTCGCCGTAGCTTCTCAACAACGGTGCTCGTGCAGGACGAAAAGGCCCGACGTCTTGTGAAGCAACGAACCTGACTTCAAAAATTGCCGCACTAGTCGAACCTAGTGGTGAACAAGCATCGATCGCGGTTCGCTAATTCTCGCGCCGAAAAATGTGCCTGATGTTTTCGGCGCTGCAGAAATTTTTCAGACTGCCATCGTTCAGGTGTCAGTCATGCTTGCGCAAATATCATCTATCCCGCCAGTGGCTTTCGGAGCATTCAACGATCCGGGCAATTGGGTTTCGAGGCAACGGGTATTGGATTTTGCATAACGGTTTCCATCACTGTTCATGCTCTGAACAATATCCCGAACTGACCACACAGATTTAACCAGGTGATTTGACAGCCTATGCGCGCATAACCAGGATCACCGTCCACTGCACAGGGCACTCCCACCGAAAGGTGGGTTCGCAAAGCTACCGGTCAAAGGGGATTCCTATGACAGCGGGGTTGCCAGTGGGTATCGCGGCATGGCTGCGAGTACCCGTTAGCTTCTTTCTGACTATTCTGCTCCTCGCCAGCGCCGGCGAGGCCAGCGCTGCGGGCTTCAAAACCGGTGGGCGGTTAAGCATTGCCATCACGTCGCCGGTGACTGGTGGCACCTATTCGACGCGGAGCGCCAGTCTGGCGGTCGCGGGTACGGCCAGCAACACCGGGGCTGTCACGAAAGTCACCTGGAGGAATGATCGCGGTGGTCAGGGATTGGCCAACGGGACCGAAACCTGGGCCGTCCCCAGCATCCAGCTGGCGCCCGGCATCAACCAAATCACGGTCACGGCATACGACGCCCGTGGCCACCGGCGCCAGGCCGGGCTGGCTGTCAATTACACTGCGGCTGCAGCCGACACCCAGGCGCCGACGGCGCCGGGCGGGCTGGGCGCGAGTGCGACCTCGAGCAGCCAGATCAACCTGAGCTGGACTGCCGCCAGCGATAACGTGGGCGTCACCAGCTACCGGGTGGAGCGCTGCCAGGGCGCGGGCTGTGCGAGCTTCGCGCAGATCGCCACGACGAGCGGCACGACCTACAGCAACACCGGGCTCACCGGCTCGACGAGTTACAGCTATCGGGTGCGGGCCACGGACGCGGCCAGCAACCTGAGCGCTTATTCGGCGACCCGCACCGCGGCCACCGCGGCCGCGGCGGACACCCAGGCGCCGACGGCGCCGGCCGGGCTGGGCGCAAGTGCGACCTCGAGCAGCCAGATCAACCTGAGCTGGACCGCCGCCAGCGATAACGTGGGCGTCACCAGCTACCGGGTGGAACGCTGCCAGGGCGCCGGCTGCGCGAGCTTCGCGCAGATCGCCACGGCGAGCGGCACGACCTACAGCAACACCGGGCTCACCGGCTCGACGAGTTACAGCTACCGGGTGCGGGCCACGGACGCGGCCAGCAACCTGAGCGCTTATTCGGCGACCCGCACCGCGGCCACCGCGGCCGCCAACCGCCCGCCGGTCATCTCGGGATCGGCGCCCACGACCGTGGTTGCCGGTTCTGCCTATGCGTTCACGCCAACGGCCTCCGACCCGGATGGTCAGAC